>JBKOYI010000066.1:0-19079 GCA_046725335.1 Myxococcota bacterium
CGAGGCGGTGAGCATCGCGAACAACTCGGAGCCCCGAGGCTCGCTGGCGCAGAAGGCAGACACGCGGCGGGCCAGCTCGAGCACCTCGTCGCCGCCAAGGGAGAGGAGCTCGAGGTCGGTGCTGGCGGGCCGCACCTCGACGTCGGGCACCCACAGGCCGACCGCCTGGCAGGCGTCGCGCAGCGCCAGCGGATAGAGCCTGGCAGACCGCGCCAGCCAGAGCGCCTCGTCGTTGGCCACCGTCCCGCCCGAGGTCAGATGGCCCAGTGCACAGGGTTCGACGTCCGTCTCGATCCGGAACCCCAGCATTCGCGCAAGCTGCCGACCCACCTCGAGCTCCAGCTGGACGGTGATCGGCGCGACGTCCTCCACGATGTTGTTGGGGTTGTAGAGGGTGGTGACCAGCTGGGCGACCAGGCCGGGCATCAGCAAGTCGGACACCATGTGGCCCAAGTATCGCGGGTGGAACGACGGCACTGACCGCTTCAGCGCCGCGGTCAGCTGGTGGAGCTCATGCCGGGTCCGGGCCAGGCCATCCAGGTACGCGCGGGTGTACTGGTCGTGGGTCCCGATGGGCGGCTCGTCCTCGGGGTGAAAGTTGCGACGCCAGTAGACATGGTCGCGCACGAGCTCGAGCAGCATCTTTTCGAAGAAGTCGTTGTTCTCCCCGTAGGCCCCCAGGAAGAAGGGTGCGAGTGGGTCCGCCATGACGGGCATCGTGGCAGCGGCAGCGTGCGACGCAACATTCCCGTGCTTCCTCCCTCAATGGGGTCCTGGCGCGCAGGTTTGGCGTCCGCTTGCGCTCGCCGAAGGGAGTAACGCGGGGCTAGCGCGTCAGTCGCATCGGGGAGGTCCGGCTAGGCATTTGACCTGGAGCTCGGCGCGCGACTGCACCCGATAGGCAGCGTAGACGGATTTCACGTGGGTGTGGACGGTCTGCTGACTGATGTCCAGCTCTGCCGCCACCGCCTTCTCGGCTGCGCCGGCAAGTAAACATCGAAGGACGTCACGTTGGCGCCGGGTGAGAGGTGGCTGGGGAGGGTCCTTCGGCGGTGCGCGACCGAACGCAGCCAGCTGTTCGTGGAACAGCTCCAGGAGGCTCTGGTCCTCCTCCGTGAACGGGGGATCCCCCAGGCCTCGGGTGATCCCGAACGCCTCGACGCGCCCACGGCCGAGCGGACGGACCGAGTAGAGCTGGTCGTCCATTCCACAGGCGCGGAGGTAGCAGTTGAAAAACTCGCTTCCATTCCAGCCCTGATCATTCACCAGTCCGCGCCGGCGAACGGAGATGGCTCGTTTCAGCACCCGCTGGGTGAGCGTCCCGTAGGCAGGGTTGGCGCGGCATCGGCGAGGAGACCCCGCTTCCCGGCGCGGAACATCGAGGTTCGACCCGGGACAGGTCGACGCCGTCACGGCTCAATCGTCAACGCCCTCGTCGTGGCTCCCGCTCGTCGTCACCGTGCGATGGACGGAAGAAGTGCCGCGCCAGGTTGCGCGCCACCTTCTGTCCGAGCTTGGAACTTTGCTCGGTCGAGTTCTTGTAGTGCATGCCACCGTAGACGCGAGCCCGTTCCACCTCGGCCAGCGCGTCGCTGAAGCGCGCGTAGCTGCGGACCAGCTGCAGCAGACCCGCCACCATGCTGTCGATCGTGAACGCGATGTCGTCGGTTTCGAAGAACGCCTGCAGCGTATGGACAATGGCACTGCTGACGCATCCGTGGGCCGCCGGGTACTCGGGGTGGTTCGGCGTAATGACGTTGCTCTCCCACACCGGATCGGCAGTTAGTGCCGGGTTGGCTCCGCCGGCGCGCATCGCGGTGACCGGGCGCCAGAATACGTAGTGGAACTTCGAGTCCCAGCAGCCGATAGCCCCGTCCGAGGCGGCCATGTAGAGCATTGCGAAGAAGCGAGCCTCGTCCCCGATCGAGAGCTGCTGCGTCGTTGCGAGGCCGCTCCACCCATGCACTTAGCTCAATGCGCGGCCGCGAACCAGTGTGTGTGGATGTACCGTACTACGTTGCGCCCGAGGTCTGCCGCCTGGACATCCGCGTTTCGGTAGTGGATTCCTGCCCAGATCCGAGCTTCGACGATCTCGTTCGTCACATCTGAGAACCGCGTGAAGAACCGCTTCTCGCGCGGCATCGACATGTCGATCGGGAAGCGGCTGCTCGTGAGATAGAACTCATCGCCCTTCTCGTCGGTACCGAAGAACGACGCGAACGCATGCATGCTGGCACTCGCGTACGCCGTCGCTCCGGACACGTGGTCCGGGTACGGCGGCGTGATCAGCGCCGGACCTACTCCGGCCGTCGCCAAAGGCAGCGACGGATCGAACAGCGGCGTCCAGCTCGGGTCGGGCACCGTCGCCGGATTGCCGTCGTCGGCACGCCGGATCGCCGTGATCGGCCGCCAGAAGTTGTAGTGATACTTGTCGTTCCACGTGTTGATGATCGCGTCCGCCGCACTCAGGTCGAGCAATGCGAACAGGCGCGCGCTGTCGCTCACGTCGAGCGAGAACTGGTCGACGAACCTGCGGGCGAGGGCGTTGTAGTTCGCGGCCGGATTCGTATTCCAGAACGCGGCGGCGTGCGTCTGCTCAGGAGTCCGCGTGGCGCTGTCGATCTTGCCGAGCGACTTGACCTCGTTGTAGTCGGCCGTGTATTCGGGGCTGCCGACGGGGTAAGGCCCGGCGGTCCGGAACTGCGATGGGCTGTCGAGCAGGAACGGCTTCGCGTTCGCCACCCACACGGTCGAGTCGCACATCGGCATCCCGAGCGGGTCGGGCAGTGGCTGCCATACGCCCACCTCGCCGGTCCCGAACGTGCACCCGATCGGAATCGCGCTGTTGTGCCCCTCTGCGAGCATCGCCGCGGCCGCCATTTCTCCGACCGCAATGCCCTGGTCCTTACTGTCCGCGTCCGGAATCGCTCCGAGCGACTCGTTGTACGCCGCCAGCAGAGTCGCGTGGTGCGTCGCTGAGAACAAGGAGTCCAGTACGCGGAACGCCGCGGTCGCGGCCGCAGCGTCCGGCGACGCCTTCGGGAAACTCCCGTTGATGAGATACGGCCGCCCGTGGCGGTCGATCGCGTTGACGGCGCCGTACACGGCGCCCTGCACCATCGCCACGAAGACGGCCCCCGCAGGCGCCGCTGACATCAGCGGCGGCTGCGCGATCACCGTGTTCACGGCGATCTCGTTCCACTTGGTCACCTCGTTGCCGGCCTGCGCCAAGGCACGCACGGCCATCGGCTGCTGCGCGCCTGGCTCGGGCGCGCTGCAGCCAATTGCGACGACAAAGCTGACCACCAGAACACTGGCTACACCCAGACGCTTCATGAGTAGGTCCTCCGCTGATGTGCGGCAGAGACCGCTCGGAGCGAATTTGACCTCGGACGTTCGAGCCCCCCGTCGAGTCCGACCTCCGGGATCCTCAGACGCGCCCCTGCGACCCGATGTCCGAGGACTGGGCGCTGACTCGTGCGGAGAGTGAAACAGGACAGCGAGTCGCTAGGGCCTTTCGAGAAGCCCTGCGTCCTCGGCCAGCTTCCGGAGCCGCTCCTTCACGCGCTGGAACCGTTTGGCGACCGTCTGGGGATCGAGGTGCTCCTCCGGGGTGGACATGACGGATGCCACCTCGGACCAGGACAGGCCGCGGTCGATCCTCAGGACGAGGAGGGACTGCTCGTCGGATGCCAGCTGCTCGCGTAGCCGCGCGACCGCGTCTTTCGCCTCGGTCCGCAGGTGCAGCGCGGTGGTCGACCGGACGGCGGCGGCGAGGCGGGACATCTCCTCGGTCACGAGCGGACGCGCGTGGCGACGGTACGCCTCCCGCTCGTTCCTGAGCCAGGCGTGCCACGCCAGCTTGTACACCCAGGTGCGTACCGACGCGTCGTGGCGGAACGCGGGCAATCCCTGCCATAGGTCTTCGCAGAATTGCGAAAACACGTCATCGGCCCGGTCCTCGTCGCGAGCCAGCGCCGCCAGATAGCCGAGGATCGACGGCCCGTATCCCCGCATGATCGCTGAAGCGGCCGAGGTGAGGTCGCTCGCCTCCAGCAGACGGGCAATCTCTGCCTCGAGGGCTTCCACGGCTCGAGCCTAGCATGCGAGGATCGCCGGGCAGTTCGACCTGCAGTCGGGGGGCACCGAGGATGTCGACCCATCCTCCCATCACTCCGGGTGGTGGCGACGAGAACGCGGATCTCGTGGGGGAGGTGTCCCCTCCGGACGAGCCGCAGGCCTCGGCCTTCGAGTCGCTCCTTCGCCATGTCGCCCGTGCTCCCGTCGAGGCGGACATCCCGCCGCCGGCTGAGCTCGCACCGGGAGTGATCGTCGCCGGCCGCTTCGAGCTGGTCCGCGAGATCGGGCGCGGGGGCTTTGCTCGGGTGTTCGAGGCACGTGACCGCGTGCTCTCGCGCCCGGTGGCGATCAAGCTGCTCAAATGGCGACGGCGGCTGAAGGACTCCGAGCTGGAGCTCTTCTATCGCGAGGCACGGACCACCGCCCGGCTGAACCATCCCCACATCGTCACTGCATACGACTGGGGCGCGTGGAACGACACTCCCTTCTTGGTCCTCGAGCTTCTCGACGGGGAATCGCTGGAGAAGCATCTCGCAGGCAAGCCGTTGGACGAGGACCGTGCCTGGCAGATCATCACCGAGGTCACCGAAGCGCTGGCCTACGCGCACTCGCTGGGGGTCCTGCACCTCGACCTCAAGTCGCAGAACGTCTTCGTGCTCCGCGACGGCCGGGTCAAGGTCCTCGACTTCGGTCTGGCAGGCCTCGACTGGGACGAGGACATTCCGGGCCGGCTGGTTCGCATCGCCGGCGGCACTCCTGGGACCATGGCTCCCGAACAGGCAGAAGGCGCTCCTACCGACGCCCGCGCGGACATCTGGGCGGTCGGGGTGATCCTTCACCAGCTGCTCTTTGGACGTTTGCCCGAGCAGCTGGCGCCGGGAGCAGAGCGGGTGTCCCTCCCGGCCGGGGCCTCCAGCCGTGCCGAGAGAGTGCTGGCTCGCACGCTCCGCCGCGATCCCGGAGCGCGCTACCCCGATGCGGCCTCGCTCCTCGCCTCCCTGGCGGCGGCGGAAGCGTCGACCCCGGAGTCTCCCACTGCCCCGGCGCAAGGACTTCGGCTCGGTCGAACCTTCGGATTGATCGGCCTCACAGCCGGGATTCTGGCCGTGGCCTGGGCACTCTGGCGGGTGGAGGACGAGAAGTGGCTCCGGAGCGAGGTGATTCCGGCGATCCACCGGCTGGCGGATTCCAACCAGCTGATGGCCGCGCAACGCCTGGCGATGAAGGCCAATGCCGCGCTGCCGGGTAACTCGGAGCTGCGTTCCGCCTGGCGCACCTTTGCCCGACCCAACACGATCACCACGCAGCCACCAGGGGCGAAGGTCTTCTGGCGCGAGTACAACGCTCCCAACGCCGCCTGGGAGTACCTTGGCAGGACGCCGCTCAGCTTGCTCTACCCCGTGAGCACGTACCGCTTACGCTTCGAGCTCGAGGGATACCGTTCGTATGAGGCGGCCCCATTGCCTGCGTTCGTCCAGGACCCCTTTCCCCTCGACCGGGTCGGTGCGATCGCCGATGACCTGGTGCACGTCCCTGGTGGGCATTTCGGGCCAGGACTGGAGGGCCAGCAGTTAGCGCTGGGTGGCTATTTGCTCGATCGGTACGAGGTGACCAACCGACGGTACAAAGCATTCATCGATGCGGGCGGCTACCAGCGGCCAGAATACTGGCGCCAGCCGTTCGTGAAGGACGGTCGCGCACTGAGATGGGAAGAGGCCATGCCTCTCTTCACCGACCGGACGGGACATCGGGGGCCCAGCACCTGGGAACTGGGCAGTCACCCCCGGGGACAGGACAACTACCCTGTGAGCGGAGTCAGCTGGTACGAGGCAGCCGCGTACGCGGCGTTCGAGGGACGAGAGCTACCAACCTTTTCCCACTGGCAACGCGCTGCAGGGCTGGAGGGCGCGGGTTCGATCGTTCAAGCGAGCAACTTCGCGGAGAAGGGGGCTGCTCCAGTCGGGCAATATCCGGGCATCAGTGAGTTCGGGGCCTTTGACATGGCCGGGAACGTGCGTGAATGGTGCTTCAACGAGGGCATCGGACGGCCCGGAGAGCGTTTCATTCTCGGCGGCGCCTGGAACGACCCGACCTACACGTTCAGCAGCCCCGGGATCCAGTCGGCCTGGGACAGATCGTCGACGAACGGTCTCCGTCTGGTGACTTACTCGGAGGCGAGCCCGAATCTGGAACTCGCCAAAGAGCCAGTAGAGACCGCTGGCGCCGCCAACCGGGATTATTCCAAGGAGAAGCCGGTCGGCGATTCGGAGTTCAGGATTTTCCAGCGCCTCTATGCCTACGACCGGAAGCCATTGAACCCCGTCGTCGTGCAGAAGGAAACGGGCACCGACCGGATCCGGGAAAAGGTGAGCTTCGACGCTGCGTACGGGAAAGAGCGAGTGATCGCCTATCTCTTTCTTCCCCGGGAAGGCAGGCCCCCCTACCAGACCGTCATCTTCTTCCCAGGGATGGGCGCCCTTCCGGGGGCGACTTCCTTCGACGAAGGTGGCGGAAAGGAGGGCCCAGCGGCCTTCATCATCCGGAGCGGCCGCGCGCTGATGTACCCCATCTACCGCGGGACGTTCGAACGCCCGACCGAGCTCAAGACCATCCTTCCAAACACATCGGTCGCCTACCGCGACGCCGTCATTCAGTGGACCAAGGATCTCAGACGGAGCATCGACTACCTGGAGACGCGAGACGACATCGATCGGGAAAGAATTGGCTATTACGGATTGAGCTGGGGCGGCTTACTCGGGGGGCTCATCCCAGCAGTCGAACCCCGCCTCAGGGCGGCCGTACTCAATGTTGCAGGACTCCAGTTCGTCCGGCCGCTGCCCGAGGCAGATCCATTCAACTTTCTACCGCATGTGAAGATCCCTGTGCTCATCCTCAACGGCCGGTATGACCAGTACTTTCCCCTCGAGACGTCCCAGGTCCCGATGTTCCAGCTCCTCGGGGCGCCGCCTGACCAGAAGCGCCACCTCATTTACGAGGCCGGGCACATCGCCCCTCGTGACCAGGTGATCAAGGAAACGCTGGCCTGGTATGACCGTTATCTGGGCCCGGTGGCTAATTCCACACCGGTGCCATCCCCCGCGAACTGACCCCGGTCAGAAACAGCCGAGGCCATGTACATGGCCGAGGGGAAGGAATCGTTCGACGACTGGGCCAAGTTGACGTCGTCGTTCGGGTGAACTGGCTTCTTGCCGGCTCGGGCTCTGGTTTTAATAGCGCCTCGCGCCGTGCATCGCGTTGCCTTCTCGACCTCACTGGAGCCATCGGGCCGACCCCGGGCCGACGCCATTCCGGACGAAGAGTCCGTACGAGTGGACGAGATCGTGGCGATCCGGCCGCGCCCCGGGTGCAGTTGCGTGACGGGGGCCCGCGTGACGGCGGCTCTGTCAGGACAGTTCAAACGGATGTCGCGAAGGAACCACCGGACTGTCCTCGATGAACCACGAACGCCCGGTACTGCGCGCCCCGGCGCCGCGCCCGAGCCGCCATCCGGGCGGACTCGAAGCGAGGTCCAGGGAGGACACATGAGGCTTGCGGGGCAGTGCGGATCCATCGGAGCCCTCGTTGCGGGTCTGGTCGCGGCGGCGGCATACGCAGGAAACCACGAGGGTGACGACCGGGGGCGGCGCGGGGAGGTCAGCGTGCAGCTCGGACCTCGCCCGTATTACCTCGTCGACAAGCTCCAAGACGGCCCGCTCAAGTCACGGCTGAAGAGCTGCGAGAACGGTCCCTTCCGGCAGACCGATTTCGCGATTGGCCATCGGGGCGGCGGGACGCTCCAGTTCCCGGAACACTCGGAGCAGTCACACCGGGCAGGCGCACGCATGGGCGCGGGGATCCTCGAGTGTGACGTGACCTTCACCAAGGAGGGGACGCTGGTGTGCCGCCACGATGAGTGCGATCTCCACACCACGACCAACATCCTCCTCACGCCGCTCGCTTCCAAATGCAGCCAGCCGTTCTCGCCAGCGGAGTTCGACGCCTCCGGGAACAGGACCAAGGCGGCCTCGGCACTCTGCTGCACGAGCGACCTCACGGTCGACGAGTTCAAGTCGCTCAAGGCCAAGATGGACTCCTCCGACCCGAACGCGAAGACGCCGGAGCAGTTCCAGGGAGGCGTCCCGACCTGGCGCACGACCCTCTATTCGACGGGGGGCACGGTGCTGACCCACAAGGAGAGCATCCAGCTGATCCGCTCGCTGGGGGCGAAGTTCACGCCCGAGGCGAAGGTGTTCAATCCCGGCGCGAAGACGACGCCCGAGTCCGTTTTCGGCGGCAACCCCCGGCAGAAGTTCACGCAGAAGATCATCGATGAGTACAAGGCCGCCGGTGTCCCAGCGCACGACGTCTTCGGCCAGTCCTTCTTCCAGGGCGACATCGAGTACTGGATCAAGAACGAGCCGGCGTTCGGTCGTCAGGCGGTCTACCTCGACGATCGTTACGCGACCAAGTACTTCCCCACTCAGCCGCTTCTCGATGCCAACGACCCGAGCACCTGGGTTCCGAGCATGGAGGAGTTCCGGGCGAAGGGCTACCGGATCATCGCGCCGCCGTTCCCGATCCTCCTCGCCAGCCAGAACGGGCAGATCGTGCCCTCGAAGTACGCCATCGCGGCGCGGGCGGCGGGACTCGAGATCATCACCTGGACACTCGAGCGATCCGGACGCATCAACGAAGAGGTCGTCCCGAACAACGACTTCTATTACACGTCACTCATTCCGGCCATCAAGGCGAACCCGGCGTTGCAGAACGATGGAACCATTCTGGTGGCGCTCGATGTCCTGGCGCGGCAGGTCGGGATCCTCGGAATCTTCTCCGACTGGGCGGCGACTCCGGCGTTCTACGCCAACTGCATGAACCTGTAGGCTGGCGGGCCGGACCGGCGGACGTCCTCGTGGCGTTCGCCGGCCGGGTTCAGATCGGCGAGCTGCGCGTGCGCGGCGCTCTCGGCAAGGCGGGCGTGTGGCTCTGACGAGCGTCAAGGCACAACGGTCGCTGGGCCCCGCATCGGAGCAAGTCTGGCCGAGCCGCGTAGGCTTCGCGGTCCCGTCCGAGCGTGGTGGAGTGTGCTTCTTCAGCTGAGGGCGGTGAGGCCGCCCAGCACGGCGATGGCGTAAACCAGCGCTGAAGCAAGGTGACGAAGGTAGGCAGGGACCTCGGATGATCGAGAGGACTTCTCCAGGCCGGGCATGATCGTCTCCGTTTGTGGTGTAGGTAGAGGACCCTCCTGGGCCCGGTCCGGAGGCTCTTGCAGAAGAGATGCCGCCGAACGGACGCGCAGGATTGAGCGGTTAGGCGCCGGCTGTCCCCTCTGCCGCGACATCAGGTCCCCACTCGTTGCGCAGCAGGCAACTCGCGTTCTCGCCCGAGAAGGCTGCTCGTCGGCACTCGACCGCACACATGGCTGGTGCATAACTTTCGGTTATGCCCCTCAACCTGAACTCGCTGCGGCTCTTCCTGGCAGTGGCAACGCAGGGTGGCTTCTCACGAGCCGCGCGCGTCGCCGGCGTCAGCCAGCCGGCGATCTCCAAGGCGGTGCGATTGCTGGAGGCGCAGAGCGGGGCCCAGCTCCTCGTCCGCTCCCCGACCGGTGTCACCCTGACGGAGGCGGGGCGGCTCTTGCTGGAGCACGCCAGGGCGCTCTTCGCCGAGGAGCAAGCCGCAGAGGAACGGCTGGACGCGCTCCGGGGCCTCAAGGGTGGGGTACTGCGTGTCGGCGCGAGCGGAACGCTGGCCGGGTACGTGGTACCGGCCATCCTGGGCCGCCTCTACCAGCTGCATCCGGCGATCGAGATCGATCTCTACTCGGCCAACGCCCGGGCGATCGTGGGGGCCGTCTTGGAGCACCGGGTGGAGCTGGGCCTGGTGGAGGGCCCCGTACGCGACGGCCGGGTCGACGTCCGTCCCTGGCGCGAGGATGTGCTGGTGGCGGTGGTTGCTCCATCGCACCCGCTGGCCAAGACCCGACCGATCCCGGGTCAGCGGTTGATGAAGGAGCTGATGCTCTTGCGCGAGGAGGGCTCCGGGACCCGCGACGTCACGATGGCGGCCTTCAGGCGCCGTCACTGGGTGCCCGACCGCACCTTCGAGGTGAACAACACCGCATCCATCAAGGGCATGGTCGCCGCAGGGATGGGCTGGGCGCTCCTCTCGCGGCACACGGTCAGGGACGAGCTCGAGCTGGGCCGGCTATGCGAGCTCGACGTCAAGGAGTTGAGCCTGCGCCGCACGCTCAGCTGGGTACGACTGAAGACGCGGCGCCTCGGGCCAGCGGCAGCCGCGTTCCACGCCCTGGCCCAGGCGGCCCCGATGGCCTAGGGCCGGGTGCCGCGTCACCCGCCGAAGAGCTCGCGGCAGGCGGTCGCGGTTGCCTCGTCGGCCGGGAACGAGCACTCGATGCGCAACTCGTCGAGCGCCACGTCGTGGGGCGTTCCGAATGTCGTCAAGGTCGAGAAGAACCGAAGCTCGACACCCCCCTTCCGGAAGAGCACCGTCAGGAGCGGAGTCGTCGGCTCGCCGATCTCGCGCATTCTCCAGCGGGTCGGAACACCGGGGTAGGCGAGGACTTCGGTCAGCAGACCCTTCGCGCGCTCGTCGGAAGGCGACGCCGCGATCTGGTTGTGGAGATGGTGGATCAAATCGCCGGCTGTTTCCTCCCAGTTCACCATCACCGGCCGCAGCCCGCTGGGGTGGAGCACCAGTCGGATCATGTTCGACTCGCTCGGTTCGGCACCGAGGAGAAAGCGATTGCAGCGCGAGGCAGCCTGGTTCGCCAGGCGAATGTTCCAGTGCCGATCGAGGAGGAAAGCGGGATAGGGCTCCTGGTGGTGAAGGATCAGATCGATCGCGCTGCGGACTTGCCCCATCTCCGGTGCTGCCAGCTCGGTCTCGAAGTAGTGAGGCGCATAGCCTGCGGCCATCAGGAGCGCGTTGCGCTCGCGCAGCGGGATCTCCAGCGCCTTGGCCAGGCGCAGCACCATCTCGCGACTCGGCTGCGAGCGTCCGGTCTCGACGTAGCTGAGGTGGCGGGAGGAGACGTCGGCATCGAGGGCGAGCTCGAGCTGGCTCAACCGCCGGCTCGTGCGCCAGTGGCGGAGGAGCACGCCGACCTCGGTTTGGGGCCTCGGCGCCAGGGGGGAATGCGAATCCAGTGATCCCATTGGGAAGAACGATACAAGCGCCTTCCGGCGTGGTGAGTCGCGTCACGTGGCGACAAGAAGGGTTTAGCTTCGCTATTGGGCTCTCTCAAGGGAGGATGTCCAGCTTGGGATTGCGCGATGAAACGATCTCTTCCGCTCCTGGTACCTCTCCTCGGCATCGTCGCCTGCGCTCACACCGAGCCCACCGAGGCTGAGCGCAGCCGTCCGAAGCCCAGGGTGGGGACCTCTGTTCTGGCTCCCTTCGACCCCGACCTGCCTCACCCCAACTCGCGGGAGCAGCTCGCCCAGGCCCTGAAGGACAGGGGATTCCTCGACTCCAATGCGAAGGAGGTGCAGCTGGGCGCCTCCATCCGGCAGTTCCAGAGGAGCCAGGGGCTCGCCGAGACGGGCTTTCCAGATGACGAGACGCTTCGGCGCCTCGGGATCGACCCCCGGACCATCGATCAATCGCTCGATACCGCCGAAGTCCAACAGGGTGGCGCGACCGGCATCGGCGCGCACTGAGCAGCGAAATCCTGCGGTGGGCAGAGACGGGGCGCCGGCTCGGAGGAAGCGCTGCTGGCGATCGGCCAGCCGCCGCGGCGGTCGAGCCCCGGTTTCGGTTCTCGCTGTTCCAGCCCGCGCTGCTCCCGGCTGAAGATCAGCGCGAGGACCAGGCTGACCGCGAGCAAACTCAGAGAACTGCCGATGGCCAGCAGCGGCGTGTGGTAGCGCATTTCCACGCGGTGCTTCCCCTGAGACAGTGGCACGCCGCGGAGCGCGATCTGAGTGTAATACATCGGCGCGGGCACGCCGTCGACGGTGGACTCCCATCCCTGGGTGAGCTCGTCGCTGACCACGAGGGCCGCGGGGGCGCGGGCCTCGACCCGGAGCACGATGTGCTCCGGCGCGTAGGTTTCCCAGGACACGGTTCCGTCTCCGCCGAGGAGTTCCGGACCTCCCTCCCAGATCGCGGCGCCAGGCGGCACACCGGCGTGGACCGCGGTCAACGCCTCGGCCTCGCTCGGAATGCTCCGGGCACGGGCGAGATAGGCACGGGGCCGGCACTCCGTGGAGAGCAGCGAGAGCCTTGCCTCCGGGTCCTCGAGGAGCAGGCCGTCCGTTTCCGGCGGTGCCCGCTCCTGGTCCAACACCCGGTAACAGGCTCCGAGCATCGGCCCGACAGCGGCGCGCCGGTTCGCGTTGGGCCCGAGCAGCCGCACACTGCGGCGAGTCGTTGCGGGGAGGTTGAGACCGATGCTGCCGATGCCCCAGCGTCCGCTCTCGTCCACGCGGAGCAGCTGGCGCATGACGCGGACCCAGTGGAGATCCGCACCAGTCACCAATCGCGGCGCGCGCCCCCCCGCCTCGGAGATCACCCGTGGCCCGGGCTGCCCGGGCGCGGACGACTCGAGCACCCGCTGAACGAAGGACGTCGGCGTCTGGAGCAATGCAATCGGCGCGAGCGGAAGGTGGCGCGCGTTGGCAAGCGCGAGCTCGGCAAAGGTCAGCAACGGCACGAACGCCAGGAGCTGCCGCCACCTGCCCAGCAGCATCGCCAGCAGTCCGAGCAGCGCAGCGAACCCTGCCGAGGTGAGCATTCCCCTCTGCCACGCGCCGGCAACTGCCGTCGCCAGATCTCCGTCGGATGGAACGGGGTGGCCACGCCAGGCGAACACCTGTGCCACGGCGGAGCCACGACCGGCGAGCAGTGCCAGGGCCAGCAGTGCTCCGGCGACGCCCAGCGAGACTGCCGCCCCAAGCCGCTTCCGCGTCGCGAGCTGCTCCATCCCCAGCGCCGCGAGAGGGCAGAGTCCGACCCAGGTCAGGCCGACGTACTTCTCCGGGAAGCGGAACTTGGTGAGCAAGGGGAAGATTTTCCACACCAGGGGTAGCAGGCCGCCCCGATCCCCCATCGCCAGGAGCAGGCCCACGCCGGAAATCGCGGCCAGCCCCCACGCCGCCCGTGCTCCGGAGCTCAGCGCAAGACCGGCGAGGAGGAGCACCGATATTCCGGCGAACAGGGTCGTCGCCCAGAGCGCGCCGCCGTCCTGGAAGAGGGGGCCGGTTACCTCCACGCGGAGGGCGTCGGGGATGGGGTTGGGGAGGAGCAGCTCGGGGAGTCGGAGCGGGTGCAGGCTGAAGATCCGCCCGAGGAGGGGGTCGGAACGCCCGACCTGGCGGATGGCATCACGGCTCAGCGCGAAGGCGGGCAACAGCTCCACGGAGACCAGCAGCACCGCGAGGACGCCGGCGGCGCCCATCTTCCACACCGCGGCGCGCCCCCCGGGCACGATGAAGCAGGCGGCGAGCACGAGGAGTGCGGCGAGGGCGAACGACTGCGCGTCGCCAGCGAGGAACACCAGCGCCCAAAACACTCCGAGTGCTGCGACGTGGCGGCGGCGGCCCACCTGAGCGACCCGCAATGCCGCCCACAGCACCCAGGGCAGCGTGGCGTGCCCCATCAGGTAGACCAGGTTGTGCGAAGCGCCGAGCGCGTACCCTCCGAGCTCGAAGGCGATGCCGGCGAGCACCGCGGCGCTGCGCCGGACTCCGAGGGCCCGGCTGGCGCGATAGGCGCCCAGCACAGCCAGGAGGTATGCGAGCAGCGTGTTCAGCTTCAACGCCCAGAGCGGCGAGAAAGCGAGAAAGAGGAGCGTCTGCGGGTGAAAGGTGGCGGTGATGATCTGCCCGATGAAGGGCACGCCCATCGCCTCGTACGGATACCAGCGCGGGAGCTCTCCGGAACGTAGCCGGGCGTGGAGGTACTCGCGGATGGGCAGCAACGTGAGCAGCTGGTCCCGGTAGAACGGGGCCCGGTCCTGGACGAGCGCTGGACCAAAGACCACGACCCACGAGCCGAGGAGTGCGAGACCCGCGGCCACACGCTCCGTCGTCGAGTGCCGCGTCGAGTCCGACACCAGGCCGAGAGTATAGAGCGACGGAAGGGGTGGACCAGATCGCCGCCGGCCGGAGATGGCTGAACACGGGCTTGATCGCATCCCAGGGCGCCTCGCCCTTGCTGGCCTCCGATCCAAGGAAGAACAACCTGGCCTGGGCTGCGACGGTCGCCGAACTGGTGCTGGGCATCGCCTTGGTCGTGGGGCTGTGGCTTCGCTGGACCACCCTGGCCAGCGGGGCGGCTGTCGCACCTCGGCCCCGGACACCTCGGACCCGGGCCATCTTCTACCCGGCCCCTCGGCGGCCCGAGCGGCGCAACGTTCGATCACGGCCGGTTCCTTCAATCATCGGAGGAACCTCCATGGACCGTCGTGAGGTGATCGTAAAGCTCGGCGGAGTGCTGCTCTTGCTTCCCGCATCCCGTGTGCTCATGGCCTGCGGTAGCGACAGCGGGGGCAATCCCCAGTCCCTCACCTTCACCTCGTCCGACGACCAGGGGCACACCCACACCGCCGTCCTGCAGCTGACGGAGATCACCACTCCGCCCAGCGCCGGGGTGACCAAGACCACGTCGAACAACTTTGCCCACACGCACCAGGTGAGCCTCACCGCGGCGGAGCTGGACTCGATCGGCATGGGGAACACCGTGCCCAAGACCACGACCATGGACGACGGTCACACCCACACCTTCGCCTTCCACAAGTAAGTCGACAGGAGTTTCGAGGCCGACACCCGCGAGAAGCGTGGCGAGGTCGTCCGGGCAGTCATCTCCACCAGAACGGCTCGAGAGTTCGAGGGGGTTCTACCCGCTTCCTTCGCCGCCTCGCTGGCCGTGAAGTCCGGCCACCGGTTCCGAAAATCCCTCTCGATGGGATAAACCCGGTGATCGTCGCACTGGAGGCAAGAGGAGATGCGTTTTCCCCTCTGCGCGGCGCTGGCGGTGTGTGCGCTGGCGCGGGCGGGTCCCCCCGAGCCGACGCTCCCGGCGCCGATGAGCGGGACGATCGGCCCAGGCCAGACCCGAGTCCAGGAGCTGGCTCTCGCCGCCGGGCAGCGCCTCCATCTGAAGCTCGAGCACGCCCATCTGGATGGAGAGGTCCGGGTGTTCGGACCGGACGGCACGATCCTTGGCTCCGTCGACAACGCCATCGCTCGGCCGGACCCGCTGACCGTCACCGTCATTTCCACGGCCCCGGGGCTTCACCGCGTCGAGATTCGGTTGCGGAGCCCTCGGTCGATGCCCGGAGCATTCCGGCTGTTCATCGATCCCCCCTCCGCCGCCTCCGAGGCAGACCGGAGCAGGATGGAGGCCGAGCGTCTGCGGGCCCAGGCAGACCAGCGAGCCCTCCACCCGGAGAGCGCCGGAGCGGCGGCGGCAGGGGAGGAGTACCAGCGGAGTGGCGCCATCTGGCGGAAACTGGACGACCCGTTGGAGCTGGCGGTGACCCTGAGCCGTGAAGCGCAGTTCCTCGAGCAGCACGGGGAGCTCCAGCCCGCGAAGAGAGCCCTCGAGGAAGCCCTGATCCTCTGGCGCGGTGCCGGGCATGCTGGCGGTGAGGTCGATTGCCTCGATCTTCTGGGGCTAGTCACTGCCGAGCTGGACGATCCAGTGAGCGCGGTGAAGCTGTCGGAACAGGCCCTGGCGCTTCGCCGCCGGGTCGGACCCGATCCGGTCAGCGAAGCCTCCATCCTCAACAACCTCGCGATCGCGCTCGGCGACCAAGGGGAGTTGTGGGCCGCGATCGAGCGATACACCGAGGCACTCGAATTCGCCCGTCAGGCCGGCGACGCCACCTCGGAGGCCATGATTCTCAAGAACCGGGCGGCCGATCTGGCGACGGTGGGCCAGGTGGACCGAGCGCTGGCCGACTATCGGCAAACCCAGGCCCTCTTTCGCGCCTTGAAGGATGCACGGGGCGAAGCGCTCAACACCTACAGCATCGGCACCGCCCTCCTGAACGCCGACCGCCCTGCGGAGGCGGCGCGGTACTACCGGGAATCACTTCCAGCGCTCGAACGGGTGGGCGACAGCCGCTTCGTCGCCTTCGCCTGGGACAAGCTCGGGCATTGCGATCTCCGGCTCCGCCGCTACGCGCAGGCCAGACGGGAGTTCCAGATCGCCCGGGAGACGTTCAAGCGGATCGGTGATCGGCGCAACATTGCGAACACGGAACTGAGCCTGGCCCGCACCCTGCTCGACGAGGGGCGCGCCGGAGAAGCACTGGAAGGCCTGCGGCGCGCCCGGGAGCAGCTTCACGCGGTCGGCGACCGAGATCACGAATCGGGCGCCCTGACGCACCTGGCGCGTGCCGAGCGGGCCCTCGGGCACCTCGATGACGCACGGCTGCATGTCCTGGAAGCACTGAAACAGGTGGAGGCGCTCCGCGGCAAGATCGTCGGGCCAACGGCGCGCGCTTCGTATCTTGCCACCCAGCATCTGCGGTATCGCGTCCTGATCGACGTTCTGATGGACCTGCACGCCCGGGACCCTGCGGCGGGCTGGGATGCCCAGGCCCTGGGAGCCAGCGAGACGGTCCGGGCCCGTTCTCTACTGGAATTGCTGGCCGATGCACGGGCAGACGTCCGGGATGAGGTCCCTCCGGGGCTCCGCGACGAAGAGCGAGCGCTCAACAAGCGTCTCGATGCCCAGCTCCGGGAGCAGGAGCGGGTGCTCAAACGCGCCCACACTGCTGCCGAGGCCGATGCGATGGAACGCTCGCTCGAGGAGCTGCGGGCGCGCGCCGAGGAGATCCAGGCACGCATGCGGGCCAGCAGCCCCAGCTACGCGGGTCTCACCCGTCCATCGCCCCTGACCCTGGCGGAGATCCGCTCGCAGGTGCTCGATCCATCGAGCGTGCTGGTCGAGTACTTCCTGGGCGAGGAGGGCAGCTTCGTCTGGGTCGTCTCCTCGACCGGGCTCAGCTCGGCCCGGCTGCCCCCACGGGCTACCGTCGAGCGGGTGGCTGCAAGGCTCTACCGAGCCTGGAGCAGTCCCGGCGGCTTGGAGGACGGTCGGGCGGCAGCCGCGGCGCTCTCGCGGATGGTCCTGGCGCCAGTCGCGCCCGCCTTGCGCGGGAAGCGATTGCTGGTCGCCGCCGCCGGGGCACTGGAGCGGATTCCTTTCGGAGCGCTCCCGGAGCCCGGCTCCTCCAGGGCGCTGCTGGAGCAGCACGAGCTCGTCTCGGTGCCGTCGGCCTCCGCGCTGGCCGTCCTTCGCGCGCCGAGGCCTGCGGCGGCCAGGCCTGCATTCGAGGTCGCCGTTCTCGCCGATCCGGTGTTCAGCGCCGAGGACCGGAGACCGCGGGTGAAGGGAACCGTCGAGCTGGCCTCGCTGGCCCCGGACCTGGCGCGATCTCTGGAGGACACGGGACTCAGGCACCTCGAGCCGTTGGCCGCGACGCGCCGGGAGGCCGAGGCCATCGCGGCCCATGCCGGCATGGGGCGGACCCTTGCGGCGCTCGGCTTCGAGGCGAGCCGCGCGACCGCGCTCGGAGAGAACGTGGCCCGCGCCCGAGTGGTCCACCTGGCCAGTCATGCCCTGCTCGACCCCAAGCGGCCCGAGCTGTCCGGCATCGTCCTGTCTCTGGTCGACGAATCCGGGAAGCCGCAGGACGGCTTTCTCTCGATGGGCGACGTGTACCGCATGCGCCTGGCCGCCGAGCTGGTCGTGCTGTCGGCATGCCAGACCGGGCTCGGAAAGGAGCTCCGGGGCGAAGGGTTGCTCGGCCTCACGCGCGGGTTCATGCGTGCCGGCGCTCCCAGGGTCGTGGCCAGCCTCTGGAAGGTCTCGGACCAGGCCACTGCCGCTCTGATGGATCAGTTCTATCGGGCCCTGCTGCGCGACAAGGTCTCGCCGGCCGCGGCCCTGCGGTCCGCTCAGCTCGCGCTCAAGGGACAGCGTCGCTTCGCCGCCCCCTTTGATTGGGCGGGCTTCATCTTGCAGGGGGAATGGCGGCCGATGAGCCCCTGAGCGCCGTCGGTCAACCGAGACCGGGCTCAAGAATGGTCCAAGCCCGGCGCTCAGCCCGCCGGTGCCTATCGCCGTCTCACAGGAGGCGGAGCCAGGCCGCTCGATGACGGAGCTTGAAGCGCATGTACCAGCGACAGGCCGGATAGAGCAGCATCACCACCACGATCCAGAGGAGGTAGACGGTGGGGAGACCGTGGCCATATCCGGCTCTCGATTCGATGGGGAGACCGCCCCATCCCAACCATTGCCACGGCTGTCTGGAGAGGAGGGCGACCGCCAACGCCAGAAGATGGATGAGGTACAGGTGGAGAACGTAGAAAAAGAGCGGGACGCGGCCGAAAACGACGAGGGGCCGAGCCCAGGTGGGGCGCCAGCGCTCGGTGGCCACCAGCACGAGCAGCACCACTCCCAGCGTCATGAGCAGGTACTGCAAGGAAGGCGGGTACTTCTCCACGTCGAGGAGCGAGGCCGTCGTCAGACCAACCGAGGAGCGGACGGCGAAGGGCTCCCGTGCACCCCCACTGCCGACCGCGATCGGATTTCCGTACAGATGGCCGGTCCGGAGCAGGACGAAGGCCAAGAGGGAGCCGCCTCCCAACACCGAGAGCCAGCGAAGGCGCACGCGCGTCGACCCTTGGTAGAGAAGCCCCAGCCAGTAGCCGACCGCCATCACACCCACCCAGGGCACGAGCGGATAGAGCACGAACCACTCGACTCTTCCCAGGCGAACAGGACCCGGTTGATGGACGAGGGACCAGAGCCAGGCAGCGGTCGCCAGGTCCTGGCTGCGAATTCCGTCGAGCGCATGATGGAGGACGATCATCGCCAGGCCGAGAACCCCGACCACCGCTGGCGACGAGAAACGCACTCCCGCGGCGAGCAGGATCATCGATAGGCCGAGGCACCAGATGACCCCGGCGAAGCTGTAGCCGGGCGTGAACTGCCACCCGAACCCGACCACCGTCAATTCC
>JBKOYI010000024.1:0-8248 GCA_046725335.1 Myxococcota bacterium
GGTCAGCGCGCCCACGATCAGGATCACGGACACCAGCAGGCCGGTGAACAGCAACCCGTGGGTGGGAAACGTCCCCGGGCCCGCCGGGACGGTCTTCTTTCCCCGCATCGATCCGGCGATGGCCAGCACCGGGATGATCATCAAGAATCTCCCGCCGAGCATGGCGATGCCCATGGCCACGTTCCAGAACGGAGTGTTGGCATTCAGGCCGGCGAAGGCCGAGCCGTTGTTCCCGGTGCCGCTGCTGAAGGCATAGAGGATCTCGCTCAGGCCGTGCGGCCCGGCGTTGTTCAGCGAGGACAGGGCATAGGGGGCGACGGCCGACCAGGCGGAGAAGGCGAGAATGATGAGCGGGAAGATCAGCACGTAGAACATCGCCAGCTTCATCTCCCGGGCCTCGATCTTCTTGCCCAGGTATTCCGGCGTGCGGCCCACCATGAGCCCGGCGATGAAGACGGACAGGACCACGAAAATGAGCATCCCGTAGAGGCCCGCCCCGACTCCGCCAAAGATCACCTCACCCAGCTGGATGTTGGTCAGCGGAACCAGACCTCCCAGCGGGGTGAAGCTGTCATGCATGCCGTTGACCGCGCCGCAGGAGGCATCGGTGGTGATGGTGGCGAAGAGCGAGGTGGCGCAAACCCCGAAGCGGGTCTCCTTCCCCTCCATGTTCCCGGAGTGGTGGTCCAGTGCCATCCCAGCCAGGGCCGGATTGGGGTGCGATTCCGCCCAGTAGGCCGTGGTCACCCCGCCAAAGAAGAGCACGGTCATGGCCGCGAGGATCGCCCAGCCCTGCCGGCTGTCCCTGGCCATGCGGCCATAGGTGTAGGTTAGCCCTGCCGGGATCAGAAAGATGAGCCACATCTCGATGAAGTTCGTGAACGGCGACGGATTCTCGAACGGGTGGGCGCTGTTGGCGTTGAAGAAGCCACCGCCGTTGGTCCCCAGTTCCTTGATCACTTCCTGCGAGGCTACCGGGCCCATGGCGATGACCTGCTTGGCTCCCTCGACCGTCGTCACTTCACGGTAGGCGGACAGGTTCTGGATCAGCCCCTGGCTCACCAGCACCAAACCGAAGACGATGCACATCGGCAACAGCACGTAGAGGGTGCAGCGGATCAGGTCGACCCAGAAGTTCCCGATGGTCCGTGAGGCGCCTGGCGCCAGGTGGCGGGTGAAGCCACGAGCGAAGGCGATGGCGATGGCCACCCCGGCGGCAGCGGAGGTGAAGTTATGCCACGCCAACCCCGCCATCTGGGTCAGGTAGCTCATCGTCGACTCGCCGCTGTAGCCCTGCCAGTTGGTGTTGGTGGTGAAGCTCGCTGCGGTGTTGAAGGCGCTGGTCGGCTCGACGGGGCCAAACTTCTGGGGGTTGAAGGGCAGCACGTGCTGCAGCCTTTGCATGAGGTAGGTGACCAACACCCCAAAGGCGCTGAAGACCAGAAGCGAGAAGGCATAGTGGGACCAGCTCTGCTCCACCTTCGGGTCGACCCCGCTGAGCCGGTAGAGGAATCGCTCGATGGGGCCGAAGAAGCGCGGAAGCGGCTGACGCTCGCCCTCGAAAACCCGGTACATGAAGAGGCCAACCGGCTTGACGCAGACGAAGATTGCGGCGGCGTAGACGAGAATTTGTATCCATCCGATGACGGTCATGACTTTCCTAGAACCGCTCCGGGCGAAGGAGCGCGTAGACCAGATACGCGGTGAGCAGCACCGAAACGATTCCGCCGAGCAGGTAATCGAGGTTCATGGGGCCAGCTCCTAGAGCCGCTCGCAGCCCAGGACGTAGGCCCAGGCAACGGCGAAAAAAGCGACCGTCGTGGCGATGAAGACCAGATCGAGCATCGATGCATCTCCGCGTCAGAAGAAGGCCACGGCTCCGAGGAGCAACAGGGTCTCGTTCTTGAGTTTGTTGGTTTGTCCGTCGGGACCGACCACCGTGCCTCCACTGAACACGGCGGCGGTGGAGTGGTCCTGGCGAGCCTCGAGCTTCAGCAGCAGGTGTTCCCAGGGACGGTACTCGGCCGTCAATGTTCCTTCGACCAGTGTCTGGGCCGCTCCGCTCATGAAGCCCTGGGCGTCCCGGTAGTATTCCGTGCGGAGCGAAGCCGCCCACTTCGGACCTAGCTGCTGGCGGAGGAACAGACCCGCGGCGTGCCAGATCGCATCTCCGCCCGACGGCCGCTGCTGGAGGCCCGCATCCACCGTGAGACCAAGTTTCGTGGCTGAGGTAATGTCGAGCAGCCAGACAACGTCACCAAAGAATCGCCAGTGCGAGTCGTCGTGGTCGAGCTCGGGGCCGAAAAAGGTATTGAATATCAGGGTGCTCGGTCCGGCTTTCCAGGCCACCTGCGTCCCAAAGGCCTTGCCATCATTGTTGTCGCCGATGCGCTGCCAGCCGTTGAGTGCTTGCAGCTGCACCGACCAGGAATCATCAAAGGCGTAAGTCGCCTTGATGCCCGTTTGGTAGTAGGGCGAGAACTCGCCCATCCAGCCCCGGGTGTAACTCCAGTTGGCCTGGCTGGCGAAACCTTCGAGCCCGATGTGGCTCGGGAAAATGCCGCCCTCGATCACCAACCCCTGGCCAACCGGGATCTTCGCTGACACCGAGGCTTGCTGGACGTACTTCCAGACCTCTGGACCGGCGACCACTCCGACCGTTTCGGCCGAATGCACGACGTCGGCGGCGGTGCCAGCGCCGAGCCAGAGATGGAATCCGACCGGCTCCGGATCCTTCACCAGCTCGACGGAGACCAGATTCACGCTGGCCTCGTTGGCACGCTTCCCGCTCGTCCCGGTGCCGGGAAGAAAGTTCTGGTGATCGGCCGGGGTGTTGAAGTTGACGTCGGCATAGAGGTCGACCGCTCCGTGGACCTGCACTCCCCAGGGCAGAGTGACCGGAGTCGGAGTCGGCAACTCCCCGACCAAGCAGCTGGCAAGCGCGGTGACCATCGACATCGGGCTCATTCGGGCCCTCCGGGCGCATGAGCAGGAACTGGGCCACACTCTTGCGCGCTGCGCCAGGCCCAATCCACCGGTGTTCTCGTGCAGATCGCAAACGAGCTCCGGGGCCCCTCTTGCGCTTTGCAATTTGAGGGCAGCCCAGGTGCTCGAGTCGACGCACGCACTCTGCTCGGCACGCCGGCTGCTTTCGCTGTTTGCCCATGCAGCACCGGGTCGGCCTTGGGTTGGACCGAGCCTCCCTCACCGAAGCGGCGCGCGTCCTCGGTGCCGAGGACATGCGAGAGGCGCGACGCCTGGCCAGGATCGAGCTCTGGTCAGCGCCGCACTGCATGACCTGCCGCTGGTTTCTGCTCCGTGCGCCTGCGGTCAGCCAGGATGCGAATCCACGCGAGCTTCTGGAGAGCTTCGACGTGTGGGAACGGGACGACCACTCGCTGCGGCTCGCTGCATCGTGGATCGTCCTCAGGGGCAGTCGCTGAGCAACCGAGGCGGCCAACGTCCCCTACTTCGCCGCACTGGGCGTCACGCCGCCCGGCGGAAACACCGGTAGCCCGGGTTCGCTCGTACCGGGATGGGCTCCGACTTGAGACAGACCAAAGACCGCATGACCGGCGCCATCCTCGTGAAGCTCTGATTCCGTCGCCTGCCCCCCGAGCAGTGAAGGCAGCCTCGTCGCCGAGCTGCAGCGTGGTGCAAGACCGACCGGCTGAGTTCGTCAGCGCTCGCCGCCCGGTGATGGCCCGACGTACCGGGACTCCGGACGAATGAGCCGCCCGGTTCTCCTCTGCTCGTCCACGTGGGCCGTCCACCCCACAATCCGCCCGCAGGCGAAGAGCGGGCTGAACAGCTCACGCGGCAGCCCCAGGCAATCCAGGAGAACCGCGGTGTAGAATTCCACGTTGGCTCGGAGTGGGCGATCAGGGTGCTTCCGACGGAGCACGTTCTCCGCCGCCCGCTCCACCGCGCGGGCCAGCTGCAGACGGGGGGTGCGCACTCCGGTCCGCTCCAGCCGCTCCACCGCCCGCTCCAGCACCGCCGCCCGCGGATCCCGCGTCCGGTAGATGCGATGGCCCATCCCCATGATGCGGCGGCCTGCCACCAGCTCCCGCTCCAGCCACGGCTCGGCAGCTTCGGGGCGCTCGATGCTGTCGAGCATGTCCAGCACCGGTCCGGGGGCTCCGCCATGCAGCGGGCCCTTCAGGGCGCCCAGCGCGCCGACCACGGAAGAGACCGAATCTGACCCGGTGGAAGCGATGACCCGAGCGGTGAAGGTGGAAGCATTCATCCCGTGATCGCTCACCGCGACCAGGTAAGTCTCCAGTCCGGCAGCACGCGAGGGAGTGGATTCGCCCAAGGCCATCCGGAATAGGTCCTCAGCATGCCCGGCCGCTGGATCGGGGGCGATGGGCTGGCGACCCTGGCGGCGCCGAAGCCACGCCGAAGCGAAGACGGCGCAAGCCGCCACCAGACGCACGTTGAGCTGCCAGGCCGTGCAGTCCTCTGCCGTGAGCTGAGCCATGGCCGCCCGGAGCGCATCCATGCCATCTGCGAGCGAGAGCGCCTTCCCCAACCCGGGCAGCTGGGCGAAGGCCCAGACCCGCTCCGACCCCAGCGCCCGACGGAGCTTCTCGGCATCGGTGGCTCCGGGCACCTGTTGCCACAGGGCCAGGCACACTTCCTCGAAGGAGCGGACCCCGGCGATGTCCTCGACGTCCCCTCCGGCGATGATCAACCGCCCTCGCTCGCCATCCACTTCGCTGAGGGAAGTCTCCGCCACCACCACCCCCTCCAGCCCCCAGGACACGGCCGGTTGATCCATGTGCGCCTCCAGTCGAGCTGTCCTAACCTGAGAAGGACATGGATTCCATGCCCACCCTTCGGGGAAAGACCCTCTTCATCACCGGCGCCAGTCGCGGCATCGGCCTGGCCATCGCGCTCCGGGCCGCACGCGACGGAGCCAACATCGCCGTCGCCGCCAAGACCACCGAGCCGCACCCCAAGCTCCCGGGAACGGTGTTCAGCGCGGCCGAAGAAATCGAGAAGGCCGGTGGCCGGGCCCTCCCTTGCGTGGTGGACATCCGCTTCGAGGATCAGGTCTACGCCGCGGTGGAGAAGACGGTGCAGACCTTCGGCGGCATCGATGTCTTGGTGAACAACGCCAGCGCCATTCACATTTCGGGAACGGTGGAAACTCCCATGAAGAAATGGGATCTGATGCATGCCATCAACGCCCGCGGGACCTTTCTCTGCTCCCAGGCCTGCATCCCCCATCTGAAGAAGGCGGCCAATCCCCACATTCTCAATAACTCCCCACCCCTCAACCTGGACCCGCGCTGGTTCGCTTCCCACGTGGCCTACACCATGGCCAAGTACGGGATGAGCATGTGCGTGCTGGGGATGGCCGAGGAGCTGAAGGAGGACGGGATTGCCGTCAATGCGCTCTGGCCGCGGACGACCATCGCCACCGCCGCGGTTCAAAATCTACTCGGTGGCGAGGAGGGCGTTCGCCACAGCCGGCTCCCGGAAATCGTGGCCGACGCCGCTCACGCCATCCTCACCAAGCCCAGCCGGACCTTCACCGGACGCTTCTTGATCGACGAGGACGTGCTCCGGGCCGAAGGGGTGCGCGATTTCGCCCGGTACCAGGCCGTCCCCGGCGCCGAGCTGATGCCCGACTACTTCCTCTGAGGGCTGCCCAGATGGACTTCTCGACCCCGCCCCGTGTGGCTTCCTTGATTCCCGACGTCCGGGCCTTCGTCCGGGATCGCCTTTTCCCACTCGAGCGCCGCACCTTTGCCGAGGGATGGAGTGCCATCGCTCCCGAGCTGGAGTCGGTCCGGGACGAGGTCCGCCGACGCGGCTGGTGGGCACCCCACATCGCCCGCGAACACGGAGGCATGGGCCTGTCCTTGCTGGAGTTTGCTTTCCTCTCAGAGGAGCTGGGCCGCAGCCCGCTGGGCCATTTCAGCTTCAACTGCCAGGCCCCCGACGTGGGGAACATGGAGATTCTGGCCGAGTTCGGAACCGCCGATCAGAAGCGGACCTGGCTCGAACCGCTGGCGGCCGGACGCATCCGCAGCTGCTTCGCCATGACCGAGCCGGACCGGCCGGGTTCGAATCCGGTCTGGATGGGGACCTCCGCCCGACGTGACGGCGACAGCTGGGTCATTCGCGGTCGCAAGTGGTTCACCACCGCTGCCGACGGCGCTGCCTTCGCCATCGTCATGGCAGAGACCGATCCCGAGGCGCCCAGCGTTCACGCCCGGGCAAGTCAGATCATCGTCCCGGCCACCACCCCCGGATTCCGACTGGTGCGCAACCTGGCGGTCATGGGTGAGCCGGACAGCGGTTGGGCCTCACACTCCGAGGTCGTCTTCGAGGACGTCCGGGTGCCGCTGTCGAATCTCCTGGGTGCCCAGGGCGCCGGATTCGCCATCGCCCAGGCCCGGCTCGGCCCAGGTCGGATCCATCACTGCATGCGTTGGCTGGGGATCTGCCAGCGGGCCTTCGATCTGCTGTGCACCCGGGCGGTGCAGCGGGAGCTGTCTCCAGGAAAACCCCTGGGCCTCAAGGGGCCGGTGCAGGAATGGATCGCCGACAGCCGGGCGGAGATCGACGCTTCCCGCCTTCTGGTGCTGCAAGCAGCCTGGCGCATCGGGCAGGACGGCGCCCAGGCCGCGCGGGACGAGATCGCGGTGATCAAATTCGTCGTTGCCAGGACCCTGCAGCGGGTGCTGGACCGGGCCATCCAGGCCCACGGGGCACTCGGGCTCACCGACGACCTTCCCCTGGCCTACTGGTACCGGCACGAACGGGGGGCACGCATCTACGACGGGCCAGACGAGGTCCATAAGGCCTCGCTGGCTCGCCACATCCTGCGCGCCTACGGCCTGTCCGACCGGCGCAAGGAATGAGCGCGGCTCAGCTCGATTCGGCGCGGGAGGTCCGCCCCGGCGAAGAGCTGGACCTCGAGGCCCTCCAGCGCATCTTCGCCGCCCGGGCTCCGGAGCTGTCCGGTCCGATCACGGTCCAGCAGTTCCCGCGCGGCCACTCCAATCTCACCTATCTGATCCGGGTGGGGGGCCGGGAGCTGGTGCTTCGCCGGCCGCCCCGGGGAGCCAAGCAGATTCGCGCCGGGCACGACATGCGGCGGGAATACACCGTGCTCAGTCGGCTTCGCGCGGTCTGGCCCAGGGTCCCCCAGCCCCTCTTCCATTCCCCGGAGTCGGAATCCCCCCTGGGAACGGAGTTCTACGTCATGGAGCGCGTCCCGGGTCTCATCCTCCGGGGCAGCCGGATGCCCGATGGACTCGCCCAGGACCCAGCCACCATGCGGCGGCTCTCCAGTACCGTGGTGGATACCCTGGTCGAGTTGCATGCCCTCGACCCCGTCCAGGCCGGACTGGCGGACTTCGGCAGACCCGCCGGGTACATGGCTCGCCAGGTCGAGGGATGGATCGAGCGATACGCCCGTGCCCGGACGGATGAGGTGCCGGAGATGGACCGGCTCGCTGGTTGGATGCGCGCCCATCTTCCCCCCGACCGGCCCGGTGTCATCCTCCACAACGATTTCAAGTACGACAATCTGGTGCTGGACCCGGAGGCCCTGACCGAGGTCCGCGCGGTCCTGGACTGGGAGATGGCCACCCTGGGCGATCCCCTGGCCGACCTCGGAACCGCGCTGGCCTACTGGTTCGAATCCAGCGAGGTCGAGCTGGTGGGACCCGTGGCCCTCGGCCCCACCGCCCTGGCTGGCAGCCTCAGCCGGGAAGAGATCGTCGAGCGCTACGCGCGGAAGAGCGGCCGTGCAGTCGACTCGATCGTTTTCTACTACGTCACCGCGCTGTACAAGGTGGCCGTCATCGCCCAGCAGATCTACGCCCGCTTCCGGCAGGGCCTGACCCAGGACGAGCGATTCGCCGGGCTTGGCTTCGCGGTCCAGCTGCTCGCCCAGGTCGCGGTCCGGTCCACCGAGCGCGAGCGGATCAGCAACCTGCTGGACTGACCGAGGCTGCGGGTCAGAAGCGCGCCCGAAAACCGAGGGCGACGGTCCCCGAGGTGACGGAAAGGTTTCGGTCCGAGGCGGATTGCCCGGACACGCCAACTTCCAGCAGCTCGTCGAACTGCAGGCTCCCGGCCAGCCACACCCGCCAGAACCGGCCGAGATTCACCTGCACCCGGGCACCGACGCCGTTGGCGTAGCCTTCGTCCGAGGCGTACTCGGTGAACTGGTACCAGAGTCCCAAGCTGACCAGGCCCAGGCGCTGCTCGACCTGCGGGCGGA
>JBKOYI010000148.1:0-14751 GCA_046725335.1 Myxococcota bacterium
CGATGTACATGCACAAGGCCACGATGGCCGAGGCATTGATGGTCATCGAGGTGGTGACCTTGTCGAGGGGGATGCCGTCGAAGAGGATCTCGAAATCCCGCAGGGTGGAGACGGCCACGCCCTCCTTCCCCACCTCCCCCCGGCTCATGGGGTGGTCGGCGTCGTAGCCCATGAGCGCCGGCATGTCGAAGGCGGTGGAGAGCCCGGTGGTCCCATGCTCCATGAGGTACTTGAAGCGCTGGTTGGTATCGGCCGGGGTCCCGAAGCCGGCGAACATCCGCATCGTCCACAGCCGCCCGCGGTACATCGTCGGCTGGACGCCCCGGGTGTAAGGGAACTGTCCGGGGAAGCCGAGCGCGGCCGCGTCCTCGTCCCGCCGATCAGCGGGGGTGAGGATGGGCGGAATGGGGATGCCGGAATCGGTCAGGAACTCCGCCCGCCGGGTGGGGGCCCCGGCGATGGCCTTGGCCAGCTCTTCGGCCTGCCAGCGCTTCTCGGCGGCGGCGAGCCGACGGGCGGTGGCCACATCGAAGGTGCGAAGGGCAGGAGCGCTCCGCCGGCCGCTGCCGGGGGTCTGGCGAGCCGGCCCGGAAGCCCGGGCGGTGCGGGGGCTCTTGGGTGAACGGACCTTCTTGACTGGGCGGCGCGGGGGGCGCGAGCGGGGCATGGATGCTCAGCGCCTGTAGCATCGAGGTGCAGGCCCTTCAATCTCACGGTCGGGCTCAGAAGGGTTTCCTCGGGGATCGCGCAGCGTTCGCCGGAGAGCTTCGCGGAATCAGCGCAGCGGAACGCTAGGTCTTTGGGCCATAATTTGCGCAGTCAGCATGAAATAGGCCAGTTCTTGCTCATCTATGAAAGCCGCCTCAATCCCTCGGGATGATTGGCTTTTCATCCTGGCAATCGACTTGACTCGCCCAGGGTCTGGTCCATAGATGCTCGGCGCCCAGTCTCACCTTCGCCCCTCTGGAGGGGGTGCGCCCATGAGCGACGTGTTCGACAAGTGCAGCGCCTGGAAGGACGTGAAGATCGCCAAGGCGACAGGGCTCTACCCCTACTACCGCCCCATCGAGGCATCACACGGCAGCACCGAGGTCGACATCGAAGGCCGCCGGGTCATCATGGTCGGCTCGAACAACTACCTCGGCCTGGCCGGCGATCCGCGGGTGAAGGAAGCCGCGCTGGAGGCGATTCGCCGCTTCGGGACCACCTGCTCCGGGAGCAGGCTGCTGAACGGCACCTTGTCCTTGCACGAGGAGCTGGAGGGCCGCCTGGCCAAGTTCCTCGGGCGCGAGTCGGCGCTGGCCTGCTCCACCGGTTTCCAGACCAACGTGGCCACGGTCTCCGCCATCCTGGGCCGTCACGACGTCGTCTTCACCGACCGGCAGAACCACGCCTCGCTGGTGGACGGGGTCCGGCTGGGGTTCGCCGAGGAGAAGCGCTACCGACACCAGGACATGGGGCATCTGCAGGCCCTCCTCGAGGCCGCCGATCCCGACACCGGGAAGATCATCGTCACCGACGGCGTGTTCTCGATGGAGGGGGACCTGTGCAACCTCCCCAAGATCGTCGAACTGGCCCAGCGTCACCGGGCCCGGGTGATGACCGACGATGCCCACGCCATGGGCGTGCTCGGTGAGCACGGACGCGGCACTGCCGAGTACTTCGGACTGGAGGCCCAGACCGATCTGGTCATGGGGACCTTCAGCAAGAGCTTCGCCAGCCTGGGCGGCGTCATCGCCGGCCCCGCCGACGTCATCACCTTCATTAAGCATAGGGCGCGACCGGTGGTGTTCAGCGCTTCCATGACGCCGCCCTCGGTCGCTTCGGCGCTCAAGGCCCTGGACATCATCGAGTCCGAGCCGCAGCGCCGGGTGCGCCTCCTGGACATCGCCGAGAAGATGCACAACGGCTTTCGGGCCATGGGTTACGACACCGGCGTCTCGGCGACCCCGGTGGTCCCGGTGCTGGTGGGCGACCAGGTCAAGTGCTTCCGCTTCTGGAAAGCACTCTTCGAGGCGGGGGTCTTCACCAATCCGGTCATTCCCCCGGCGGTGGAGCCGGGCCACGCCCTGCTCCGGACCAGTTACATGGCCACCCACACCGATGCCCAGTTGGACCGGGTGCTGGATCAGTTCGAGCGCATCGGCCGGAAGATGGGAATCATCCCCGAGACCCGGCCCACCACCTACGTCCCTGTGAAGGTGGCCCGTCCGGGCACCTTCGTCATGTCCAACCAGGCCACCCAGCGCTGGGCGGCAGCGTCGGCGGGTCTGTTGGCCGAACGGGGGCTGTCGCTGGAAGCCATCTCCAAGCTCTCCGGACGGGATGTGGCCCGGAGGCTGTCCGACGTGGTGGAGACACTCACCTGGCGGGCAGCCAATCTTCAGCCGGATGATCTCAAACGGCTCGGCTCGGCCCCGCTCCGGCTGTGGGGGATGCGCACCGAAATCCCGGGACTGCTCCTCGAGAAGGGTGCCAAAGTCTTCCTGAGGAATGGCAAGCAGATGGAGCAGTGAGGCGGTCCGCATACCTGAGCGTCCATGCCCGCCCCCGTCAAGAAGCTGAAGCTCGTCGAACCCCCCGCCCCGGTCGGCTCCGACGTCACCATCACCCCCACTCAATCCACCGCCGATCGTGAAGCCTTCATCCGCTTCTCCTACACGCTCTACGCCGGCGACCCCAACTGGGTCCCTCCGCTGGAGATGGAGCGGCGGGATTTCCTGGACCCCAGCAAGAACCCCTGGTTCGACTTCGGCAAGGTGGAGCTGTTCCTGGCCCGGCGTGACGGCGAGGTGGTTGGCCGGATCGCCGCGGTGGACGACCCGCACTGGAACGACTTCTACAAGACCCGGCTGGGCTTCTTCGGGATGTTCGAGTGCGTCGACGACGTGGCGGTGGCTCGGGGCCTCTTCGACGCCGCCGCCGCCTGGGTGAAGTCCCGGGGCTTCGCCGAGATGATGGGGCCCTTCAACTTCTCCACCAACTACGAATGCGCGGTGCTGGTGGAGGGCTTCGAGGCTCCACCGGCGATCATGATGGCCTACAACCCGCGCTACTACGACGCGCTCTACACTGCCTGCGGCTTCGCCAAGGCCAAGGACCTCTGGGCCTACGAGCTCCCCACCTCGATTCCGCCCCCGGAGAAGGTGGTCCGGGTGGCGGAGAAGATCCGTCAGCGGGAAGCCCTGGTGGTCCGCCCGCTCCGGATGGACGACTTTGCCAACGAGGTGAGGCGGATCAAGGACATCTACAACGCCGCCTGGGAGGACAACTGGGGGTTCGTCCCCATGACCGAGCGCGAGTTCGACCACATGGCCAAGGAGATGAAGCCCATCGTGGAGCCGCAGCTGGTGCTCATCGCCGAGGTCCGGGGCCAGCCGGTGGCGTTCTCGATGACCATTCCCGATGCCAACTTTGCCCTCAAGGCCGCTGGGGGACGACTCACCCGTTGGGGCCTTCCCATCGGACTCCTCAAGATGGTGCTGGCGGCGCGGCGGATCCGGCACCTGCGGCTCATCACCCTCGGCATCAAGGAGGGTTTCCGCAAGCGCGGCATTGATGCGGTTCTGTACCTGGACACCCTGACCACTGCCAAGCGGCTCGGTTACTCGAGCGGGGAGATCTCCTGGACCCTCGAGGACAACCACCTGGTCAACCGCGCCATCGAAATGATGGGCGGCCGCAAGACCAAGACCTACCGCCTCTACCAGCGGGCGGTCTGATGAACGTCCTCCTCACCGGCGGAAGCGGTTTCGTGGGCGGACAGCTGGCCAAACTGCTCGTAGAGCAGGGCCACCGGGTCACGGCGCTGGTTCGCCGGACCTCCCAGGTCGACGCCCTCAAGGCCTTGGGGATCCGCCTGGCGGTTGCCGATCTGAGCACGGGCGATGGCGTCGACGAGGCGGTGGCCGGGGCCGAGGTGGTGCACCACATCGCCGGAGTCACCAAGGCCCGGAACGAGGGCGAGTACCTCCGCGGCAATGCCGAGACGACACGGATGCTGGCCTCGGTGCTGGCTCGCCAGAAGAAGCCCCCGCGGTTGGTGGTCTGTTCCTCCCTGTCCGCCGGCGGGCCGGCGCGGCAGGGCCAGCCACGCACCGAGGAGGAGGAGTCCCGGCCCATCTCGATGTACGGACGGAGCAAGCTGGCCGCAGAGCGGGCGGCGCGGGAGTTCTCCGCCCGGGTTCCCACCGTCATCCTCCGTCCGCCCTTCGTTTACGGGCCCGGCGACCTCACCAACTTGCCACCCCTCATGGCCATGGGGCGGGCCGGGGTGTACCTGAAGGCCGGTCTGGGCCCGAAATTCTTCAGCTTCGTCCACGTGGATGACCTGAATGCCGCGCTGCTGGCCGCCGCCGAGAAGGGCCGGACGTTGAGCCCCGACGATCCGAGTCAGGGGGTCTATTACGTGTCGGATCCCAACCCCTACAGCTGGGAGGACTTCTGCCTGACTCTCTCCCGGGCCATGGGGAAGAGCCGGCCCCGCATCATCGCCGTGCCCGAGTTCGTCGGCTGGGCCACGGGATTCGGTGCCGAAGTGGGGAGCCGATTGCTGGGAACCGTTTCCATCATGAACCGCGACAAGGCACGAGAAATGGCCCAGGAGGCCTGGACCTGCTCTCCGGCCCGCGCCGCCCGAGAGATCGGTTTCCAGCCGTCCTTTCTCCTCCAGAACGGGCTGGAGAACACCATTTCTTGGTACCGCACTCAGGGACTGGCATGACCTCGACCACCGTCCGACCGCACCCTTCCTCCGCCCGCGCCGAGGCTCCACCTCCCCCGTCCACCGTCGGGGGACCGATTGAAGTCGAGCCGGTCCGTTCGCACGCCGATCTGGACGACTTCATCCGCTTTCAGATCGCGCTCTACCAGGACGACCCGTACTTCGTGCCACCCATCGTCGCCGAGCGGCGCGACTTCCTGGACCGCCGGAAGAATCCCTTCTTCAGCCACGCCGAGGTGGAGTTGTACCTGGCCCGTCGGAACGGACGGGTGGTGGGACGGATCGCCGCGGTCGACGATGCGCTGTGGAACCAGTTCCACAATGCCGAGACCGGGTTCTTCGGGATGTTCGATGCCCCCAACGACCCGGACATTGCCCGGGGCCTGCTCGAGGCCACCGCCGCCTTCGCCCGAGCCCGAGGCATGAAGACCTTGACCGGCCCGGTCAATCTCTCCACCAACCACGACTGTGGGGTGCTGGTGGAGGGCTTCGAGTTTCCGCCGGCGATGATGATGCCCTACAACTTCCGCTACTACGGTCCGCTCCTCGAGGGGTGGGGGCTCCGGAAGATGAAGGACCTCTACGCCTACGACCTCACCACGGTCATGGCGCCTCCGGAAAAGGTGGTCCGGGTGGCCGAGCGGCTTCGCGACTCCGAGAACGTCCGGGTGCGACCCATCGACATCGGCAACCTGCCCGAGGAGATCCGGCGGCTGAAGAGCATCTACAACGCCATGCTCGACCGGAACTGGCTCTTCCTCCCCATGAACGAGGAGGAGTTCGACTCCATCACCGCCAGGCTGCGTCCGCTGGTGCGGGTCAGACCCGAGCTGTGCCTCATCGCCGAGGTCAAGGGAGAGCCGGCGGCCTTCTCCCTCACCCTCCCCGATTCCAATCGCGCCATTCGCGCCGCCAACGGGCAGCTCACCCGCTGGGGCCTCCCGGTTGGCCTGATTCGCATGGCCTGGGCGGCACGGGACATCGACCGGCTCCGGGTCCTCCTCTTCGGCATCAAGCCGGGGTACCGCCGGCGGGGGCTCGACGCTTTGCTATATCTGGAAACGCTGAGGACCGCCCGGCGGCTGGGCTACGACGGGGCCGAACTGGGCTGGACCACCGAGTACACTGAATTGATGAACCGGGCCATCGAGTCGATGGGGTCCCGCCGGTACAAGACCTACCGGATCTACGAGAAGCCGCTCTAGAACCTCGGAACACGTCGACCCAAGCTGGCCCGTGACAGCCTCCCTTCCGAGCGTGTAACACCTACCCGCCGACGACGACTTGGGCTCAGCCGAGCCCCGGAGCTGCCCATGAGACTGACCGACCGCGTGAAGCAGATTCTGTCCTGGTATCCCTCCGACAACCCGGGGACCAAGATGAACCTGGCCCGGATGCTCAACACCGGCACGCTGGCCGGGACGGGAAAGATGGTCATCCTTCCCGTCGACCAGGGCTTCGAACACGGGCCGGCGCGGAGCTTCGCCCCCAACCCCCCGGGGTACGATCCGGACTACCACGTGAACCTGGCCATCGAGGCGGGCTGCAACGCCTACGCTGCGCCGCTCGGGTTTCTCGAGGCGGTAGCCGGCAACTACGCCATGGAGATCCCCCTCATCCTCAAGCTCAACAACTCGGACACGCTCAGCAAGCTCCCCGAGCCGGCCTCCGCGGTCACGGGCTCGGTGAAGGATGCGGTCCGGATGGGCTGCGCCGCGGTGGGCTACACCATCTATCCAGGCACCGGGGAGCGCAACGTGTTGTTGCAGGAGCTGCGGGAAATCATCCTGGAGGCCAAGGAGCACGGGCTGCCCACGGTGGTCTGGGCCTACGCCCGGGGCAGTGGCGTCTCCAAGGAGAATGAAACCGCAGTCGACGTCATCGCCTACTCCGCCCAGGAAGCGGCCCAGCTGGGCGCCCACGTGATCAAGGTGAAGCCGCCCAAGGACGCCATCGAGCTGGCGGAGGCCAAGAAGGTCTACGAGAAGTACGCCATCCCCACCAAGACCCTGGCCGACCGGGTGCGCCACGTGGTGCAGAGCTGCTTCAACGGCAAGCGCATCCTCATCTTCTCGGGCGGCGAGGCCAAGGACACTCCCGCCGTCCTCGAGGAGGTCCGTTCCATCCGCGATGGGGGTGGGTTCGGTTCCATCATGGGCCGGAACTCGTTCCAGCGGCCGAAGGACGAGGGGTTGAAGATGCTCCGCGACGTGATTGCCATCTACCAGGGCAAGTAGCCACGCCCGAGGCAGCACGCAGGCGGGCGAGCGTGGCATCGGGGACCGCGCGCGCCATTCCACGATCCTGTTTCCACGGTCAGCCGGCGCGCGATCCTTCCGGCCCGGGGACCGTGGGAACAGGGACTCCGCACGTCGGCGGTCTCAGGCGGTCATCGCAACAGCCCGAGCGAAGGCCTCGCACGGTTTCATCCACCCGAGAGTTTGTCGAGGCCTGCCGTTGAGCTGCCTGGCGACGGCGTCGAGCTCGTCCTGCTTGAAGCCACTCAGGGGAGTGCCCTTGGGGAAGTACTGCCGGAGAAGGCCATTGGTGTTCTCGTTGCTGCCCCGCTGCCAAGGGCTGTGCGGGTCACAGAAGTAGACCTGCACCTTGGTGTCCAGGGTGAAGCGGACGTGCTCGGCCATCTCGTGGCCCTGGTCCCAGGTCAGCGAGCGCCGGAGCTGCTCCGGTAAGGTGAGGATGCGTTCGGTGAGGGCCTTGCGGACATCCTCCGCCGTCCGGCTCCGCCCGAGCTTCACCAGCACGACGTAGCGGCTGGCCCGCTCCACGAGCGTCCCAATGGCTGACCGTCCGTTCTTCCCCACCAGCAGGTCTCCCTCCCAGTGGCCGGGGACGGCGCGGTCCTCCACCTCGGCAGGACGCTGCCTAATCATCACCATGTCCCCGAAAGGCCCTGCGGCCTTGGTGCGCGACTGGGGATGACGGCGGATTCGTCGCGTGCGGAGGTAGCGGGTCAGCTCCCTGCGGAGCTCTCCGCGGGTCTGGACGAAGAGCGAGCGGTAGATGGTTTCGTGGGACACCTGCATCTCGGAGTCATCGGGGTGCTGGCGCTTTAGAATCGCAGCGATTTGCTGTGGGGACCACCGCTCTTGGAGCAGCCGCTCCACTTCCGCGCGGAGCCGAGGAGAGCGGGCGAGCTTGCCGAGCTTGGGACGGCGAGACTGGCGGACGGCCAGCTCGTCGGAGTACCAGGCACGGTACTGTCGGCGACCGCCCTTCGACTTCACCTCACGAGAGACGGTGGAGGGGGCGCGGCCGAGTCTTCGGGCGATGGAGCCAAAGGATTCCCCTTCCGCCACCCCGCGGAGAATCTCGTCCCGCTCCTGCACCGAGAGATTTCGCTTCGCCCGCGGGCGAAGCCGCAGGTGAAAGCCACCTGTCCTGGCCAAAATGCGCCGGATGGAACCGATGCCGAAGCAGTACGCATCGGCGATGGCCTTGAAGTCGTCGCCGGCCAAGACACGGAACTGGATGTTGCGTCGCTCAAGGCTGGTCAGGGCCCGCTCGTGCGCTCCTCGGTACCTCTTGGAGCGCACATCTCCGAGAACCCTCCTCACTTGCCGTGGTTCCTGTGACACACGCACCTCCCGCCAGCGAGTTAAGCCCGGGAGGTGTTGCGTTGATCGTTTGAGACCGCCGTCACTCCACGTCCCTGATTCAACGACCGGGGGCCGTCCTCCCGAATCTACCGGGTGCAGACCGCTTCGATGTTGTTCCCGTCGGGATCGAAGAGGAAGGCGGCGTAGTAGGTCGGGCTGTAATCGGGGCGTAGGCCGGGGCGGCCGTTGTCCTGCCCTCCCGCCTCGAGGCCGGCCGCGTGGAAGCGATCCACCGCCCGCCGATCGCTCGCCCGGAAGGCCAGGTGGACACCGGGGTCCGAGGTTTTCTCGGCCACGGAGAGCCACAGACCCGGCTCGCCCGGCGGACCGAAGCCCGCACCTGAGTCGTCGCGGACGTACCCCAAGGGCGCCAGCGCGCTCTTGTAGAAGCGCACGCTGGCGTCGAGATTCTTCACCTTCAAACTGACGTGATCGTACATGGGGCAACTCCTTGTTGGAGCATCACCCTACCGGCGTGGCAGCCAACCGCTCTTGGAAGATCTTGCGATCACCCCGAGCCGCCCGACGAAAGCGCTGCGGCGAAACTCCGGCCGCGCGGTGGAACGTGCGAACGAAATTGGACAGGTCTCCGAAGCCCACGTCGAAGGCGACGTCGGTGACCGTCCCCGCGTCCTCCGCCAGCAGCCGGGCCGCTCGGCGGAGACGACAGCGCACCAGGTATTGGTGCGGAGTGACTCCGAGGACCTTGGCGAAGAGCCGAAGGAAGTGGAACGGGCTGAGCCCCACGGCCTGGGCGGCGCTCTGGAGATCCACCTGTTGGTCGGCATGGCCGTCGAGCCACAGGGCCGCCTCGACCGCCCGCCGGCGGTCACGTTCCGTGGCCTCCGGGCCGTCCTGCTTCTTTCCCGAGGCGACCTCCATGAACCGGGCGGCGAGCAACAGCCCTACCTCATCCAGCCCGATGTCGCTCTTCCCCTCCGCGGCAGCCTGGGCCAGCTCGCCTATGACCATCAGCTCGGGGACCGGTGGCACCGAACCGATTCGCCATAGCTCGCGTCGACCGCCGATCGCCTCGGCGGTGTCCGGGGTGAGATGGAAGGCCAAGCACTCGTCACCACAGTCGTGGTCGTGGGTGCACAGGTACTCGTCACCAGGGTGCCCCACCAGGATGGAGCCAGCGACCAGCTCGAACGCCCGTCCTCGAGAGCGGTAGCCGAAGGTGCCGCGCCGGACGTAAGAGACCGAGAAGCTCCCGTGCCTTTCGACGAAGGGCTCCGAAGCCGGACCGGGCGGGCACCGGTAGTCGACCACCGACATCGATCCCGATTCCACGAGTTTGGTGGTTTCCATCGCTCGCGGACCCTAACGGTGGGTCGCTTGTCCGGCAACTGCAGCTGAACCCATTTTGTCACCGGCGGAGGGTCGAACCTTTTGGTCGTGCTCCCTGCCGTAGAGGTGCCCCCATGACAACGAAGTACTTCAAGGCCCTGCCGAAGAGCAGGCCAAGCTCGCCCGCAACTGCTACGAGCTGGCCGAGGCGATGATGAACCATCGCGAGCAGGGCTAGGGGTCACTGCCGCTGACCCCCGATGGGTGCCCGAGGGCATGGCCGGGGCTAGGGCTCGCGGAGTGCTGGCGGCCCAAGCTAGTTGGCGCGGCTTTGCGCACAAGGCCGGATGTCGACTAGAAAGAACGCCAGATGCTCGGCCGGAGCCTGCTCGCGCTGTCACTGATCGCCGCGGTGGCCATTGCTCCGCCGGTCGTTCGAGCCCGGCTCTTCTGCCGGTGGACGGGCGCAGAAATCGCGCTCAGCGACTGTCACGATGAGTCCGGTCCGGAGGGTCAAGCCGTCCGCGCGGATCGTTGCTGCGAGCACCGCGTTCAAACCCCCTTGCCCACCGGCAAGGCCGAAGCCAGCGTCGATGCCTCGCTGGCAACCCCCGTCCTCGTCGAGCTGACCTGGTCCGAGGTCTTCCAGCCTCAACCGCCCGCATTGGCCGAAGCACCCCCCCGGCTTCGACCACCGCTTTCCGAGACCCGCATCCTCCTGATCTGAGCCGACCGCCAGCCGTCGTTCGCGCTGCGCCACTCGACTCTTGATCTGGAGGTTTCCCTTGCTCACATCCATCGCCGTGCTGGCGCTGACCGCAGCGCCACCTCTCCGTCTCTCCGCGCTGCTCGAGGATGCCCGTCAGCGGAACCCCGAGGTTCGTGCCGCCCTGGCGCAGGCGCGGGCCGCCGCGTCCTCCGTTTCCCCTGCTGGCGTCCTCGACGACCCGATGCTGTTGGTCCAGTACTGGAACGGGCCGGTCGACTTCTCGGTCGTGCCGATCATGGTCCAGCTCACCCAGACTTTCCCCCTCGGTGGGAAGCTGGAGGCCAAGAGCGATGCGGCCTCGGCCGAGGCCCGGATGGCCCAGGCCGAGGCCAGCACACGACTCCAGGACGTGGAGCGTGATGTCACCCGCTCCTTCGTCGACCTCTTCACCGCCGAGCGCACGCTCGTCATCCACGACGGGATGCTCGGCGCGTTGCGCGCCCTGGCCGCGGTTGCGGCCTCCCATGTCGCAGGCGGTCGTGCCGAGGTCGTCGACCAGCTCAAAGCCCAGGCCGAACTGCTGAAGGAACAGGGCGTGCACGAGTCCCTGCTCGCCGCACAGACCACGGCCCGGGTCCGGCTGGCAGCACTGCTCGACCGCAGCCCTTCCGAGCTGGCCGGAGAGGCCGAGGAGCCACCCCCGTTACCACCCATTCCCGCCGACGACGAACTGCTCGCCCGGGCCGCCCGAGATCGACCCGAGCTGCAGGCCGCGGCGAGCGCGACGCAGGCAGCCGAGGCCCGGACACGGCTGGCAAGTGCGGCCGGTGTCCCGGACATCACTCCCCTCTTCGCCTACATGCACACCTTCAACTTGCCTCCCCAGAACAATTTCCTGTTCTTTGGCGTGCAGGCAAACCTGCCCATCTGGCGAGGCAACAAGATCGATCCGGCAGTCGAGGCGGCCCGAGCACGGGTGGAGGCCACCAAAGCCCTCTCCGAAGCCCTGCGCGACCGCATCCAGGCGGAGGTCCTCACCGCGGCCGCCCAGCTTCGAGCCGAGCAGCGGCTGGTCGAGATTCAGCGACGGCTCGTTCCGCTTTCCCGCCAGGCACTCGAGAGCGCCCTGTCCGCCTACTCCGCTGGACGAATCGGCCTGCTCACCGTGCTCGACAGCGAGCGCGAGGCGCTGATGCGGCAGGTGGAGCTGGCCCAGCATCAGGCCCTGCAAGAGCAACGGCGGGCCGAACTGGAGCGGGCGCTCGGCAGCTCCCTGGAGGTACGGCGATGAGACGCACTGCCCTCCCGCTGATTCTCCTGGTGGCCGCCAGCTGCAGCAAGCCTCCAGCCGCCCAGTCGACGGCTGCTGGCGATTTGAAGGTCGATCTGGCGCTGGCTCCGGACCCACCGACGACGGGTGACAACCGCCTGCTGGTGACCTTGCGTGATGCCTCGGGCAAGCCCGTCGACGGCGCTCGGCTGGCCTTTCAATACCGCATGCCCGCCATGGGGCAGATGGCGGAGATGAAGGGCGGCGGCACCACGGAGGCGCTGGGAAGCGGCCGGTACAGCATCCGCTACCCGCTTCCGATGAACGGTGATTGGACGCTCAACCTCGGCATCGAAGCTCCAGGCCACCCCCCAACCCAGGTGCGCCTGACAGTCTCACCGCCCAGAAAGGGCTTCACCCTGGAGACCGGGGGGGCAGTCGGAGGGACGACCGAGGCGCCCGGACTTGGCAAGCGGCTGGAGATCTCCCCCTACCGGCAACAGCTCCTCGGTGTGCGATTCGCGACCGCCGGGCAGCGCGAGTTGACCCGCTCCTTCCGGGGATTCGGCCGGGTGGAGGTGGACGAGCGGCAGCTTGCCGATGTCACCCTCAAGTACGAGGCCTATGTCGAGTCACTGTCGGTGGCCGAGACAGGTCGCACGGTCCGCTCGGGCGAGCCGCTCCTCACCCTGTACAGCCCAGATCTCCTGTCCGCCGAGGAGGAGTTTCTCGAATCCGCGCGGGTTGCGAGCGAGGAAGGAGCGAAGGGGCTCCAGGCAGCTGTCGGGCGCAGGCTGCGGCTTTGGGGGCTGAACGACTCGGACCTCCAGCGCCTTCGTCTCAAGGGACAATCCGATGGACGGTTGACCCTGCGTTCCCCGGCCAGTGGGGTGGTCCTGGAGAAGAACGTCGTCACCGGCTCGCGGGTCATGCCCGGGGAGGTCCTCTACCGCATCGGCAACCTCGGTCGGGTGTGGGTCCTGGCCCAGTTCTACGAGAGCGAGGCCCCCTTCGTCGCCGTGGGCCAGCCGGCGTCGGTGTCTCTCGGCGCCGTCCCCGGGGAAGTCATCGAGGGCAGGGTGTCGTTCGTCGCCCCCCGGGTGGACGAGAAGACCCGGACCCTGCAGGCCCGAATCGAGGTGGCCAATCCACGGCTCCTGCTCAAACCCGGGATGTTCGCCGACGTGCGGGTCGAGCGCGCCTTGGGGAGAGTCCTCTCGGTGCCCAGCACGGCGCTGCTCATGTCTGGCGAGCACCGCTACGCCTTCGTGCAGCGCGAGCCCGGCCGATTGCAGCCGGTGGAGGTGATGGTTGGAGCAACGGCAGGAGACTTCACCGAGGTGCGTTCGGGTTTGCAGGAGGGAGACCGGGTCGTCGTCGGTCCCACCTTTCTCCTCGGGAGTGAGGCCCAGCTCAGAGACGCCATGCCCCGCTGGAGCGCGCCGTGATTGCGCGCCTCATCGCCTGGTGCGCCTCCAATCGGCTGGTCACTCTCCTGGTGGTGACCGGCCTGGCAGCTGCCGGGGTGTGGTCGCTGCGTTCGACTCCCCTGGATGCAATTCCCGATCTGTCCGAGGTGCAGGTGATCGTCTTCTCGGAGTGGGAGGGCCGCTCACCGGACCTGGTGGAGGACCAAGTGACCTACCCCCTGGTGACGACGTTGCTCGGGACCCCGCATGTGAGCAGCGTCCGTGGCCAGTCGATGTTCGGGTCCTCCTTCGTCAACGTCCTCTTCGAGGAAGGAACGGACCTCTACTGGGCCCGGAGCCGCGTCCTGGAATACCTCTCCAGCGCGACGGCCAAGCTGCCTGAGGGGGTGACCCCGCGCATTGGACCGGATGCCACGGGAGTGGGCTGGGTCTACGAGTATGCGCTGGTCGACCGGACTGGCCGGAGCGACCTGTCCGAGCTGCAAGCACTTCAGGACTGGACCCTGCGCTACGCACTGCAAGCTGTGCCGGGCGTCGCCGAGGTGGCCAGCGTGGGCGGCTTTCAGAAGGAATATCAGGTCGACCTGGACCCCAACCGACTGGCTGCCCTGGGCGTCTCCCTCGGCCAGGTGATGGAGGCGGTCCGACGTTCCAACAACGACGTGGGCGGGCGGGTCCTGGAGGTTTCGGGGACCGAGCACTTCGTCCGGGGCCGTGGCTACGTCAAGCGCCTCGCCGACCTCGAGAACGTCGTCCTCACCTCCCAGGGCGGCACCCCGGTCCGCCTCCGCGACGTGGGACTCGTCCAGATTGGCCCGGCCGAGCGTCGGGGCATCGCCGAGCTCGACGGAATAGGCCAGACGGTCGGGGGCGTGGTGGTGATGCGGCTCGGAGAAAACGCCCTGGACGTGATCGCCCGGGTGAAGGCCCGACTCGGCGAGCTTCAGCCGACGCTTCCCAAGGGGGTGGAAGTCGTTCCCACCTATGACCGGTCCGAGCTGATCAAGGCCAGCATCCAGACCCTGCGGCACACCCTCATCGAAGAGCTCATCGTGGTTGCCCTGGTCATTCTGCTCTTCCTCCTCCACCTCCGGAGCACGCTGGTGCCCGTGCTCGTGCTCCCGGTGGCCGTGCTCCTGGCCTTCATCCCCATGTACTGGATGGGGATTGGCTCGAACATCATGTCGCTCGGCGGCATCGCCATCGCCATTGGAGCCATGGTGGACGCGGCGATCATCGTCGTCGAAAACGTCCACAAACGACTCGAGGCCTGGGAACACACCGGACGCCCCGGAACGCGCAACGCCGTGGTCGTCTCTGCGCTTCAGGAGGTCGGACGGCCGATTTTCTTTTCGCTCCTGGTCATCACCCTGGCCTTCTTGCCCGTCTTCACCCTGGAGGGAACCGAGGGTCGCCTCTTCAAGCCCCTGGCCTGGACCAAGACCTTCTCCATGGGATTCGCGGCGCTGCTGTCGGTCACCCTGGTCCCGGCGGTGGCTGCGCTCTTGATCCGTGGGCGCATCCGGAGCGAGGAGCACAACCCGGTCTCACGGCTGCTTCACCGGGCCTACGACCCGGTCTGTCGCTGGGCGCTCCGGTTTCGCTGGCCGGTCATCGTCGGGGCGGCCCTGCTCGTTGCCCTCACCGTCCCGGTGCTGGGTCATCTGGGCAGCGAGTTCATGCCGCCGTTGAACGAGGGCACGGTGCTGTAC
>JBKOYI010000167.1:0-25574 GCA_046725335.1 Myxococcota bacterium
GCGCGAGAGCGCGCAGTGCGCTAGGGTCTGGCGCCGAGCGGCAAGCCGCACCGGAGACAAGCGGCGGACCCTTCCCGAGGTGGCGAGCATGCTCCGGTGGACTGCGAACGTCGGGCCAAGCCGGCTGCCCCCGCTCGTGCAGGGAGCTCGTCCACCCACCGAGACGGCTGGGCGCTCGACGGAGACGGCGCGCCGCACGCGTGCGAACGGTGCCAGCTCGCAGTCCTCCGGCACCCACGGCGACGCGGGCCGGGGAGCCCAAGGCAGACGGCGCCCAACCGCGCGGGGACGAGTCCCAGCCTCTCAGCCCTCAGGCACTGCCACCGACGCGGGCGAGAGCCCCAGACGCGCCTCAACGGCGGGGACGGTGCCAGCACTTCAGCCCTCAGGCACTGACACCGACGCGGGCGATAGTCCCAGCCAGACGGCTCCTAACGACGGGGATGAGCTCTCAGCCCTCGGGCATTTGCTCCCGCGCGGACTGGAGAGTGGCAGAAGCTCCCGCCCGCAGCGCATCTGGCCGCCGCGTTGGCGTGCTCACTCCGGATCTGCCCGAGGGTTGGGGTCCCGATCAGACGGCTGCGGCGGGAAGGGCCCGTTCTAAAAACACATGTATGGGTCCCGGGCGGACCTATCTGGCCAAAGAATGTGCATGCGCGACGCATACAACCGTTTTTTGGAAACGGAGGGTGGCCGCTCCCCCCCGGAGCGGACTGGAATCCCCGCTCGAGCACTGCCGCGCCGCGTCTCCGCTCGAGCCCGGGGACGCTCATGGACGCCACGGCTGCTCAACCGAGAAGCTCGCGAGTCCGCCGGGCAACCCACGCTCGCAACGGCGGAGAGGGTTCGGCTACGGTGGAACGCCCCGAGGGCGCTGAGTCGAGCGCTGCCCGAACCGCGGCGCCGAATTCACCGGGCAAATCAAGCGCACGCTGGAGGGCCAATCTGCGCGGTACCGGCGCGGCGAAGGCCATGGTCAGAAGCGCGTGGCGCTCGGAGCGAGGCGCACGAACGACCCTTCGTAGGCATGCCCGGGCGCGCGCGCGGACCGTCGGGGCGAGCCCCTCGAGAAGTGCCGCCGCCCGTTCCGCTCCGAGCGCGACACAGAGGAGCACCAGCCGACCCGTATCGCTCTCCAGCTGGACTGGCGTCGCCAACGACGAGACTGGCGAGTCCTGCGCCGACTCCCGCTCGCCTCCGGATCGGCTCGGCGCATCGGACAGGGCGGAGCCCGAGACGTGAGCCCCTTCTGGAAGCACTCGCATCGACGGGGCAGCGCCTGCCGGACGCTGGGCCGGTTCCGGCGAACTCCTGGGCCGTTCGGCGCTCTGACTCATCAAGCCGCCCGCTCCTTCACCGGCCCCTGAACCACCGGACGAATGGCAACCGCCCCCTGCCTAGGCTCACGCGGTCGCAAGACGAACCTCCGAAGGGCGAGGAGAGCTGCCCCCAAGGCCGCCAACAACAGCGCCGACGCAGCCGCGGCCACCCGCCAGCTCGGACCCACCGATGCCCTGGCAACGACACCGGGCCGTGCCGGCACGGTGGAGATGACTTCGGAGGTCACCAGGGTGACCCCGGAGGCCTCGAGCCCTTCCACGCCCCCGGCCACCAGTGCTCGGAGTTGCTCGCGCATCGTCGCCAGTCGCCCCACCGCGGCCGGATGCACCCGGAGGTAGACCGATGCCTTGGGTAGGGAGGAGGGAAGGCCCGGGCGGCCAGGCTGGGGTCGGACCAGATGCACACGGGCGGAGACCACCCCGTCGACCGCTTCCAGCGTCCGGGCCAGCTCTCCAGACTGGGCCTCCAGCAAGAGCGCATGCTGTTCGGTGGGGTCCGGCACCAAACCCGGCTTGAGCAGCTCGCGAACCCCGGAGGGGTGAGGCCGCGGCAGCCCCAGCTCGGCCAGGATGCGGACTGCATCGGCTGCTTCTGCCGACTCCACCTCGATGGCCCAGGTGGGGGGCCGACCATCCTCCACCTGCTTGCGGGCCTGGAAGCCGCGCTCGACGAGAACAGTCTGGATCTCGTTGGCCTGCCGTTCGTCGAGACCGTGCTGGACTCGGGCAGAGCAGCCGCTCAGACCCAGGACCACCAGCAGCGGCGAGATCCGTGGCACGCGTCAGACCTGAGTCTGGAGAATCTGGCGGATTCCAGAGGTGACCCGGTCCACCACCTTGCCCGCCAGATCGACCGTCTGGCTCGCCTCGGCCACCCGAGCTTGCATGGCCAACAGCTCGGCCGGCGAAAAGGTTCGCCCCGAAGCCGCCAGAGCCAGGATTCTGTCCATTCGAGCTTGGGCCTCGGCGACGTGCCCGAGCCAACGTCCGGCCTGAGCCTGCGGCGAATCGCGAGTCGCGGAGGGAACGATGGCCCGTGGCTCCACCTCACTGCGCTGCCCCGGAACGCGCTGTGGCAGCTCGAAACGCTGGACCGAAACCTGACGCGTCGCCCCGGTAGAGGCTGAGGTGGCAACGCCGATGATGCGCTCGATGGGCATGAGCCAGCCTCCGTCAGCGGATGTTGTTGATGGCGGCCTTGGCCGAGTCCGAGCGCACCTTGAGGATGTTCGACACCGCGGTGAATTGCTGGGCCTCGGTCTGCATGTATTGCTGGATTCGGAGGTAGTCCTGGCTGCTCAACTCGCCGGGCTTGGAGAGCAGAGCCAGGACGTCTGCATCGGAGTGGATGGGCGCCGCCCCGCCCCCTCCGGCGATTGCTCCCACCGCCGAGGCCACGCCCGAGACGATCCCCGCCACCAGACCCGCCGGCGGTGACAGGACCGACAGCACTCCCGTCGCCCCGCGCGCAAACCCCCCGAGGGCAGAGGTCACGATCTCCCCGAACCCCTTGCGCGGCGCCGGGCTCCCCGGCTGCGGCCCTGTCACCGTCGGCGTGTCCACGAGCACCTCCTGGCTGCCAGACCGTTGGTTCACGGGGCGTGCCATCGGCCGGCCAGTGGAGGCACGGACCGGAGGCTCCGCCGGGCCGGACGGAACGGCCGAGGACTCGGACGCTGACCCCGAGCCACCAGGGGACCGCGCGGCTACCCTGAGCTCCCGCCCGCCTCGCACAGACGAAGCCGCTCAACCAGCTCCATCAGCTCCGTCCCGCGAAATGGCTTGTGGATGTAGCCGTTCGCTCCACAGGCCAGCGCCGCCTCGAGGTCCGAACGCCGGGTCCTGGCGGTGAGCATGTACAGCGGAACCCCGGCGGTGGCCGGGTCCGATTTGAGCATCCGGCAGACCGTCAGCCCGTCGATCCCCGGAAGAACGACGTCGAGCAGAACCAGGTCGAACGACCCCTCCCGGACCCGGCGCAGTCCGTCGGCCCCGGTGGACGCCGTCTCCACCTCCACCGGACCGTCGTGCAGCATGCTGCGGACGAGCTCGCGAATCACGGGCTCGTCCTCCACCACCAGGACGCGGAACGTTGGGTCGGCCGGCACGGGTCGAATCTTCATGGTCTAGCCGAGAAGCCCCTGCCCTGGCCAGCGCCGAGAGTCAGCGCAAGGGTGAGACGCCGGTCGGGTCGGTCCACCCCTCGAGTCCATTGGGCAGTCGGACCCGGACGAAGTCCCCCGAGCGGTCCAGCATCCGCAGCTTGACGCCCGGGTGCAGCTCGAACGACACCCGGCTCCGCGCTTCGGGCACCTCGTGCACGGGCAAGGTGTGCGCCAGAACCACTCCCTCCCGCACCGCCTCGGCGGTGTAGAGATGCGCGCCAAGCACTGCCGCCGCCGGCGCGGAGAGAACCAGAGCCGCCGCTGCGCCACCGGTCAGCCAGAGACGCCATCGGCCGAGGAAGAACCGGGCCGCCAGGAGGAGGAAGGCCACGCTCCACAGCGCGGCGAACACGCCGCCGGCAGTCTCCGCCGAGGTGGCCAGGGCCACCCGCTCGACGAAGGATTCATCCCCGGTGGCTCCCACCAGCTGGTCGAGCTGCCGTCCGCGGGCGATGGCCAGGTTGGCCTCCACATCCGCTCCGCCTCCAGAGCGTCGGGCCAGCTCCAGGAAGTAGATGGCATCGCCCACCTTGCCCTGGGCCAAGGTCGAGGTGCCGAGGTTGTAGAGCACATCGGCGCCTTCGTGGCCGCGCTCGACCAGGGTCCGGAATGCCGACTCGGCGCCGGCGGGGTCACCGCGCCCGTACGCCTGCAGCCCCTGCTGGAAGAGCAGCTCGGAGTCACCCGTGGGGGTCATGCCTTCCCCCACTCGGACAGGGCGGCCTCGGCATCGGCCAGGAGTTTCTGCCGGTCGAGCCGAGCCGCTCCAGGGGCGAACCGGACCTCGTCACAAGCGTCCTGGACCCGGGCCACGCAGTCCTGGACCTCCGCGGGTGCGCCGGCAAGAAGCAGCCGTTGCAGCAGCATCTCTCGGGTTAGGCCGGCCACCGGCGTTTGCAATCGCGCCGCGAGGCCCTCGGACATGGCTCCATCGACCTCCGCACAGAAGCTCGCATCATCGAGCCCGTCCTTGCGGCCCAGCGACGCCAGCCGCGCGCGAGCCTTGAGCTGCCGTCGCCGCAGCACGACCCGAGGATCCGATTGCGAACGGACCCGTCGGATCCAGCTGCCCAGCCCCGCTCCCACGAAGAGCACCGGCGAGGCGATCAGCGCCACGAGGAACCACGGTTGACGCCAGGGCGGCCGGGGACGATCGAGAACCGCCTGGACCCGCAACGGTCGAAGCGCGCTGGCGGTGAGGATGTTTCGCGCGCCCGGTTCGGCGGCCACACCCTGCCCTCCGGCGACGGCGACCCCTCCCGCGCCGGGGAGCACCGTCAGCGACAGAGGCTCGGCGCGGGCATGTTCGTAGCGACGTGTCTCCGGATCGAAATAGGCCAGATCCATGGAGGGGATCTCGAAGGTTCCGGTCCGCTGGGCGAGCAGCAGGTATTCCTGCACCCGCCGACCCTGGATCCGACCGCGCACCGAGGAGGTCTTGTCGGTCGTCGTCGGATCGTAGAGCTTGAGGGCCCCAGGCACCGTGGGCCGAGGAAGGACCAGGTCCTTGACGTTTCCCCGGCCATCCAGCGTCACCCGGAGCGTCACCGGCGTTCCCAGCTCGACCCGCCCGGCGGTCAGTTCCGTGGCCAGCGTCCAGGTCCCCACGGCACTGGGCTGAAATCCAGCCGGCGCCCCAGGCGGCAGTGGCTTGACCCGCAAGGTGAGGGGCTGCGAGGCCCGATGTTCGCGCCGGCCGGCAAAGAGAAAGCCGGTGGTGATGTCCGCTTCCACCGGGCCAATCTCCCGGTTGCCGGACTTCACCGGAAAGAGGGCCAGCCGCTTGAGGAGATAGGCCCGGTAGGGCACTCCCTCCACGGTTCGCATCTCACCGGTCAGCTCCTTGGGGCTCTCCACGTCCTCGCTCCAGAAGCCGTCCAGCTTGGGCATGGTGACGGCATCCACCCGGCTGAGGTCCACCCGGGCGTAGATCCACAACGACAAGGTGGCCTGTTCGCCCTCGCAGACCTCTCGCTTGTCCAGCTCGCCACGGAGGAAGAGATCGCGCTCGCCGGCTGCCTGTCGCCGCTGGAAGACGTCGAACGGATTGTCCCGGTCCTCGCCAAAAGGGCTGAGGCCGGCGAAGGGGTCCGGGCGGGGACGCGCCGTCCCGGCACGCGGGTCAGGCACGCGCTCCTTGCGAACGGTGAGCGTCAGGGGCTGCGACTTGATGACCCCGGAGGGGGTGTGCAGCTCGGCCGGAGGCAAGGTGAGGCGGCCCACCCGGTTGGCCCGCATCCGGGCGGTGAGTGTCGAGGTCTGCCGGACTCGTGGCCCGCCCGAGCCGAACTGAATGCTGCTCTGCATCCCTCGGCTGGTGCTGAGCGTCTCCACATCGGGCACGTCGGGAAGCTGAATGGTGGAGCCGGAGGGGGCGTCCACCGCCCGGACCGTGAGCACGAAGGTGTCATCGACTCCCACCTCGGTCCGGTCCACCTCCTGTGTCACCGCCGGCTCGGCGGCCAGCGCGCCTCCTGGGGCGATGAAGAGGACGACCGCAACGGATGCGGCCGCCCAGGCGGTCTGGCTACCAGTCCTTCTCATCGGGCTTTCTCGGCTTCTTGCGCTGCTGGAACCGCCAGAGCTGGAGGTTTCTTTCGTTCTGTCTCATGGCATCCAGCAACCGTTCCGTCTCCCCCCGGTCAAACCGGGAGCTTCGCCCCACTCCCCCATCCTGGAGAAATTCCGGCCGCGGCGCCCCCCCATCCTCCGTCTGGGGGCGGGGGCCTCCGTCGACGCCGCCGTCCTCGCCTGCTCCGAGGCCTTGCTGGCCCGCCTGGGTCCCCCCGTCGCTGGTCCCCCCGTCGCCTCGCTGGGTCCCGGCGTCTCCCTTCTGCGTCCCGCCGTCCCCGCTCTGTCCGCCGTCGCCGTGGCCTGCATCCTGGCCCCCATCCTGAGGCCCTCCATCGGGGCGGCCACCATCGGTTCCGCCGTCGCCGGACTGCGACTTGGGCGGAGGAAGCTTGCGCAGCAACACCTCCAGATTGTGGCGAGCAGCCTCGTCCCGGGGCTCAAGCACCAGCGCCCGGCGGTAGGCGTTGATGGCCGCCGGGTTGTCCCCCAGCTCGGCCAGGGCATTGCCCATGTTGTACAGGTCGCGCTCCTTGAGCGAGGTCCCGGCGGTCTCGGCGGCGCGTCGGTAGGCCTCTCGGGCCTCGTCGAAGCGACCCAGCCGGTAAAGGGCGTTGCCGCGGTTGTATTCCAACGCCGGGTGGTTGGGAGCCGCCCGCTGAGCGGCCTCGAAAGCCTTCAGCGCTTCCTCGTATTTCCCCCCGTCGTAGGCCTTGAGCCCCCGGTCCACCTCAGGCGGATTGGCCTCGAACGGACCGATGGCCCAGGCGGGCGAGGCGAGCCCCGCTAACAGCGCCAGGACGGTGGAGACCCTCCTCATGGGAGGGCGCGCCTTCGGGCCGAGGTGGCGATGCCCATCCCCACCGCCAGCAGGAGCAAGCCCGGAAGGAGAAAGGCCTGGAACCGCTCGTCGTAGCGAACGGTGATGCGGCTTTCCAGCTCGCTCTTCTGTAGCCGATCGATGCGGGCCGCCACCTCGGGGACCGCCACTCCGCCGGGTCGGTGGAAGTATTCGCCTCCGGTGGTCTGGGCGATGGACTCGAGGCCTGCTTGATCGAGCCGGCTGAGCACCGTCTTCCCGGCGGCGTCCTTGAGGTAGCCCACCATGTCCCCGTGCTTGTCGAAGGCAGGAATGGGCTCACCGCTCTCGCCTCCGATGCCCACCGTGTAGACGCGGATCCCTGCGGCGTGGAGCGCTTCGGCCGCCTCCCCCACCTCCCCCGAGAGATCTTCCCCGTCGGAAAGGAGCACCACCACCCGGTCCTTTGCTCCGCGGTCGGCCCCCTCCAGGACCTCTCTTGAAAGCATCAGGGCCGCCCCGATGTTGGTTCCCCCCTCCTGCATCTGTTCCGGGTCGATGGCCCGGAGGAAGAGCTTGGCCGCCGCGTAGTCGGAGGTGAGGGGACTTTGGACGAAGGCGTCGCCGGCGAAGGCCACGATGGCCACCCGATCCCCCTTCAGCTCATCCAGCAGCGTGGACAGCTCGAGCTTGGCCCGGTCCAGCCGGCTGGGGAGGACGTCCCTGGCGCGCATGGACTTGCTGGCATCCAGCGCCACCACCACGTCGATGCCACGGCGCTTGGTCAGCTCGGAGCGACTGCCGCACTGGGGCTGAGCCAGGGCCAAGGTGAAGAGCCCCAGCCCCAACCCGGTGGAGATGGCCTGAAGCAGCGGGCGAGCCACGCTGACTCCGGGGGCCAGGCTGGGCCCCAGCCGTTCTCCGAGCAGGACCCGCACCCGCCAGCGGCGCCTGAGCGCCGTCACCACCCCCAGGGCCGCCACCGCCCCGGCCACCAGGAGCAAGGGGAACCACTGCGGAGCGCCGAAGCCCACCGGATACCCCAGGACCGTGAAGTGCCAGGCGGGTCCACTCACGGGAACACCCGGAGGACGGTCGTTCGAAGGAGCAACTCCAGTGCGGCAAAGGCAAAGGCGGCCAGCAGGAAGGGCGGAAACTCCTCCCGGTAGTTGGCCGAGGCGCCGCCCTCCAGCAGCTTGCTCTTGTCCAGACGGTCGAGGACGCTGCTCAAGCCAGCGCGCAGCGACTCGCGATCGGTGGCGCGGTAGTACTCCCCCCCGGTCATCTTGGAGATTTGCTGGAGCAGGGCCGGGTTGATGGCGATCTCCAGCTCGCGGTAGCTGGGATTGCCAAAGAGGTCCGTTCCGTCGGGGAACGGCACCTTCCCCCCCTTGCCCACCAGGATGGTGAAGACCGGCACTTGCAGCGCCTGGGCCATCCCCGCCGCGTCGAGCGGGGAGATGCGGCCGGCGTTGTTGTCACCGTCGGTGATGAGGACGATGACCTTGCTCTTGGCATCCGAGTCGCGGAGCCGGTTGAGGCAGACCGCCAGCGCATCGCCGATGGCCGTGCCGTCCTCGAGCACCCGGGTCCGAAGGTGCTTCACCACCTCCCGCAGCACCCCGTAGTCGAGGGTGAGCGGGGCCTGGGTGTAGGCCGCTCCGGCGAAGACGACCAGCCCGAGGCGATCGTTCACCCGGGAGGAGATGAATTCGTTGAGCGTCTCCTTGGCCACCACCAGCCGGTTCTGGGGTCGGAAGTCCCCCGCCTCCATCGAGGTAGAGAGATCCAGGGCGATCATGATGTCGATGCCCTCCACGGACAGGTCGCGTACCCGAGCTCCGAGGGTCTGCGGCCGGGCCAGGGCCAGCACCGCCAGCGCCACTGCCGCCATCCGAAGCGGAGGGAGTCCGCGGCGGGCCAGCTCCCGCGCTCCCGAGCCGCTTCTGGCCAGCAACTGGGCGAGGGGAAACCGAAGGGCGGCCGCCCGCATCCGGGCAGCCCGGTAGGACCACAGCCCGACGATCGGGACGAGGAGAAGAAGCCAGAACGCCTGCGGGGTGTGCCAGAGGTAACCGCTCACGCCGGAGGTTCCTCCCCCGAGGGCGGCAGGGCCGAGGCCGGTCGCTCCGCCGACGGCGGCTCCCCGGCGGTCCCCGGGGTGCGGGGAGCGGAGGCTCTGGGCGATCGGTCGGGAGACCCCGCCCGAGGCGCGGCTTCGGGCGACTCGCTGACGGTCGGCGCCATTTCAGAGCCTCGCCTCTCGGGCGGAGCCTCTGGCCTCCCGCCCGGGCCGGCCGCTGAAACGGGGGGTGCGGTGGCCTGGAGCAGCGCCCGGGCATAGCCGAGGGCGGTGGCGCAAGCGGCTGGGGACACCTCGGCCCGGGCGTAGCGGGCAACGTCACACTGATCCACGAACCGGCGCAGCGCCGGCTCATCCACACCGGGAGGAAGCCGCCGCTCCACCTCTCGGAGCAGCTCGCCGCTGGTGCATTCCAGCGCGTCGAAGCCGAACCGCTCCCCCAAATAGCCGCGGACGATGCCCGAGAGCTGGAAATGGAATTCTCGCTGGAGCCCACGCTGGGGGAGCTGCTCGGCCTCGAGCGCGTCCAGCGCTCGCTGGACCCGGAGTTGAAGAGGAAGCGGTGGAGGCGGTGGATGCTGCGGCGGCGCCCGACGGAGCCAGGCCCGCCGGGCCAGCACCGCCAGGGCGATCGCCGCGGCCGTCCCGGCCAGCAGCCAGAGCAGCCGCCAGCTCCGCACCGGCACGTCCTCGTTGGGCTTGATGTCTTCCAGCTTCGCCCCGAGCTGCTCGGAATCCTTGGGGAGGCTGCTGAGTCCCTCGAGGTCCGCGCCGTCGATGCGGGCCACCGCCGCTCCATCCGGCTCGACCACGTCGAAGGTGAGTGTGGGGAGGACCTGCTCGCCGAGGGCGAAAAGGGCCATCTTCAAGAGATAGGTGGTGGTGCTCCGGTCACCGGCATCCTGCCGGGTGCGGCTCTCCTCCAGAAGCTCGTAACTCCCCAGGTCACGCGGCGTCCGAAGCTCCCAGCGCTGCGAAGCCCGATGCTCGATGGAGATGCGGTACACGAAGGGTTCGCCGAGTCGGACCTGCTCGGGAATCACCTCCCGCCGAACCGAGAGCGGCTGAACGGTCTGTCCCGCGTCGGGCGCCTCGGCCCTGGCCAGTGCGGCGACCCACATCGCCCCGATGAAGGCCCACCTCATGCGGCCAGCCTCCGCGCCCGGGCCCGGAAGAAACGTACCAGTGCTTCGCCATGGTTCTCGCCGGCTCGGAGCTCGACCGAGTCCAGCTCGAGCTTGCGAAAGATCCGACTGCGCTCGGCCCGAGAGGCAGCCATGGCCGCCTGGAAGGCCCGACGCACCCGTGGTGAGGAGGTGTCCACCACCGCCCGTCGACCGGTCTCGGGGTCCTCCACTTCCACCAGGCCCAAGGCCGGAAACGACTCCTCCATTGGATCGCGCAGCACCACCGGAACCACGTCATGGCGCATCCGTGCCGTCCGCAGCGGCGCCTCGTAGCCGTGGAAGAGGAAGTCCGACACCAGGAAGAGCACCGTCCGCCGCTTGGTGACCCGGTTGAGCCAGCCGAGCGCGGTGGCAACGTCGGTGCCGCGCCCCTCCGGACGAAAGGAGAGAATGTCGCTCACCAGCCGGAGCACATGCTTGCGACCCTTCTTGGGCGGGATGACCTTCTCCACCCGGTCGCTGAAGAGGAGCAGACCCACCCGATCGTTGTTGGCAATGGCGCTGAAGGCGATCTGGGCCGCCACCTCCGCGGCCATCTCCGACTTCCGGGTGCCGCGGGAGCCGAACTCCTCCGAGGCCGAGACGTCGACCAGCAGCACCACGGTCAGCTCCCGCTCCTCGGTGAAGACCTTGACGTGGGGAGAATTGGTGCGGGCGGTGACGTTCCAGTCGATGGAGCGAATGTCATCCCCCGGCTGGTAGGGCCGCACCTCGCTGAAGGCCATCCCCCGGCCCTTGAAGACCGAATGGTACTGACCGGCCAGGAGCGCCGAGACGACCTGGCGGGTGGCAATCTCCAACCGGCGAATGCGCCGGATCAGCTCCCGCGGCAGCATGCTCAGTGCTCCGCCCGGGGTGTCCTGAGCGCTGCGATGGCCGATCCTCTCGCTGCGACGCGCAGCCTCGTCGCTGCGCTGCTCGACGTGCCTCGTGGCACTGCGCCCGATCGAACGGCCGAAGGCCGCACCTCAGCGTCCCCCGGGTTCTCGGGGACGCCTCCGCTGCTCGTTCCTCGGGTGCGCCGTCTCGCTTCGGTCTCTGCCATCTCGCTCTGCTCACGACACCCCGGGCGCAGCACTCAGGGGACTTCCACTCGGTCGAACACGCGCTGCACCACTTGCTCCGGGGTCAGCTCCTCCGCCTCCGCCTCGTAGGTGAGAATGACTCGATGTCGAAGCACGTCCATCCCCACCGCCTTGACGTCCTCGGGAGTGACGAAGCCCCGGTGACGAAGGAAGGCGTGGGCCCGGGCGGCCAGGGACAGGAAGAGCGTCGCTCGGGGGCTGGCCCCGTATTCCACCGAATCGGTCAGCTCCTTGAGCCCGAAGCGCTCCGGCTCACGGGTGGCCCAGACCACATCGAGGATGTAGTCCTTCACCTTGTCGTCGACGTAGATCTGATGAACCACCTGGCGGGCACTGGCGATCTGCTCGGGCGTCACCACCGGAGCAGCGTGGGGAGGCTCTTCGCCGGCCATCCGGTCCATGATCACCCGCTCCTCCTCACGGGTGGGGTAGCCGACGATGACCTTGAGCATGAAGCGGTCCACCTGAGCTTCGGGGAGCGGGTACGTGCCTTCCTGCTCGATGGGATTCTGAGTGGCCAGGACGATGAAGGGGCTGGGCAGGGCGTAGCTGTGCTCGCCGATGGTGACCTGGCGCTCTTGCATCGCTTCCAGCAGGGCCGACTGGACCTTGGCCGGGGCACGGTTGATCTCGTCTGCCAGGATGACGTTGGCGAAGACCGGGCCATGGCGCACGGTGAAGGCCCCGGATTGCTGGTTGTAGATCATCGTCCCCACCAGGTCGGCCGGGAGCAGGTCGGGGGTGAACTGGATCCGCTGGAAACGCGCGCTGATGCCATCGGCGAAGGTCCGCACGGTGAGCGTCTTGGCTAGCCCGGGCACCCCCTCCAGCAGGACGTGGCCATTGCAGAGCAGGCCGATGAGCACCCGCTCCAGCATCTGCCGCTGGCCGACAATGACTTTGCCGGCTTCTGCCGTGAGCAGGTCGACGAAGGCGCTCTCCTCCCGGACGCGCTCGGTGAGGGCACGGATGTCGATGTTCAGAAGTGGCTCCTGGGCTCGGACGGGCGGCGGACTGTAGGGGCCGCCTGTGGCACCCGCAACACACGAGAGTCACTGCAATTCCGTTCTCGCTGGCCGAGCCTGGAGTTCAATGTCAGCGGTACGAGGGGGTGTCCGTTGACAGCCCACTCCCTAGCAGTGGTCTCCTCTCCCCACACTGACTGACAACGGGGAGGTCAGCGTCGTGATGTCGTCCCGCTCCGAGGCACTCCTTCTCCTGCCGGAGTGGGCTCGGCGTCTGTCCGCGCGCGGCGGCGTCGAGTTCGACGAGACCCTGCACGGCACCTGGCGCAAGGACGGAGAAGAGACCGACCGATTGATCCGCCTGGTCCTCCGCCATCGCGCCGCCAGCGCCCAGCGGCTGCTGGACTCGGGATCCATGCAAACCGAAGGGGAGGTCACGCTCGACGAAACGGTGGCCTCGGTGCGCGGCACCCGCCGGGTGTCCTGGCGAACCGGTCGGGTGGACATGGAACTGGTCGCCGACGGCCTGCGCTTCATCGGCGGGCTGCACAACTTGATGTGGCGGGGCGAGCCCTACCGCTTCCGCATCGAGACGTCCGCCGGCGTGCCGGTGGGCGATGCCATCCTCCGCATCGCCCCCGACGAAACCGAGCACTGAACCTCGCGCTACATCTCCAGCGCGACTGCGACGCCGTGAAAGGTGGCGGCGATGCGGATGGCGTCGTGTACCTGGTCCTCGCTGAGCCCGCCTTCCAAGACCACCCGCTCGTGGGACTGGATGCAGGTCTCGCAGCCGTTGATGGCACTGACCGCCAGGCAGAACAGCTCGAAGTCGGCCTTGTTGGAGGCCACCTGCACCAGCCGCTGCATGCGGAGCCGGGCGGGCTTTTGGCCGTACTCCTCCCGGCTGACGAGGTGCCGGAACCGGTAGTAGACGTTGTTCATCCCCATCAGGGCGGCGGCGGCCTTGGCGTCCTCGACGACCTCGGGGGAGGTGTGGAGGAGTGCATCTTCGAGTGTGGCCTGCCTTAGCTGGGGATTCCGGCTGGCGATGGCCGAGGCCACCGCCACCCCCCAGGTCTGCTCCTGGGTGAGTGTGCCTTGCTGCAGGACTGAACCCAGATTGATCTTGAGGTCCTTGGCCGCGTCGGGGATGGCCGCGCGGAGGGTCTCCAGCGCGTTCATCAGCTGGCCTTCTTCAGCTTCTGACTCAGGGTCTCGTCGCCCTGCTTCCAGTTGCACGGGCACAGCTCGTCGGTCTGCAGCCCGTCCAGCACCCGGAGGACCTCCTGCACGTTGCGGCCCACGCTCAGGTCGTTCACCGATGCCCAGCGGATGATGCCCTCGGGGTCGACGATGAAGGTCGCCCGCAGGGGCACGCCGTCGGTCTTGTGGAGGATGCCCAGCTGGGTGGACAGCTGGCGCTTGGTATCGGCCAGCATCGGGAAGGGCAGAGCGCGGAGGTCGGGGTGGTCCTTCCGCCAGGCCAGATGGACGAAGTGGGTGTCGGTGCTTGCTCCCAGAACCTGGGCGTCGCGGTCGGCGAACTGGGCGTTCTGCTTTCCGAACTCGGCAATCTCGGTCGGGCAGATGAAGGTGAAGTCCATCGGCCAGAAGAAGACGACCTTCCACTTGCCGCTGTAGTCCTTGTGGGTGATGTCCTTGAACTCTTTCCCCTTCTCCAGGCTCACGGCGGCCTTGAGGTTGAACTCGGGGAACTTGTCTCCAACGGTCAGCATTGAATCTCTCCTGCTCGGTGTTTTGGATGGATGATGACTTGAGCGGCCGGGGAACCGGCCAGCCAGCGGCCAATGGATGCCGTCCGGCAGGACAAATCGCAAACAAATCATTGATTTGGAGCTCTAAGGCAGGCTGATGCGCACCGCGATTTCGGTGCTACGGGGGTGTTTCGAGGGGCCGAAATCAACGGCCTGTCGGTGGGGCAGCTGTTATGACGCCACGGGTGAGCGGCCCCGCCTCGCAGCAGCCCATCGATTTCGTCCGGGACCTCCAAGAACTCGCCACCCTGGCCGCCTCCGATCAGGCCGTGGACGACCTGCTTCGGCGCGGTCTGGAGTGGTTGGCGCGCGTCGCCCCGTACGATCTGGCAACCGTCTTCATGCTCGAGGGGCAACGGCTGGTGGTCCGGGCCGCGCGCGGGCCTCTGGCCGACGATCGGGTGCGGCACCACGCGCTCACCCTGGACCGGTTCCCCTCGCTCAGAGAGGCGCTGGAGACCCGGCGAGCCCGGACCTTCCTCGAAGAGGACCACCGACACGGCGACGGCGACCCGTTCGATCACGTGCTCGACCTCCCACCCGGACATGCCTGCCTGGTGGCGCCTCTCTGCGCCGGGGGACAAGCCCTGGGAGTCCTCACGCTCGATCGCAGCGTCTGCGAGGTCTACCCCCCCACCGTCGTGAACCTGGTCGAGGTCTATGGCCAGTTGCTGGCCATCGCCATGCAGGGAGCGGGACAGGCCCGGGCTCTGACGAGACTTCACCGGCAGGACCACCTGCACGCCAAGCTGCTGGAGGAGGAGCTGGGCGGCGAGGCGCTAAGCGGTCTGGAGGACAGTCGCAATCCTGTAATGCACGAGCTGGTGCAGAGAGCCCGGCAGGTTGCCCGGACCGACACCCCGGTGCTGATCCGCGGTGAGCGGGGCACGGGCAAGGAGCGGCTGGCCCGGGCGCTCCACTGGTGGTCGCCCCGCGCCGATCAGCCTTTCGCTACCTTGAATTGCGCAGCCGTCCCAGCGGCGCTGCTCGAGTCCGAGCTCTTCGGCCACCTGGAGGGCGCACTGCCAGGAGTGGCGCGTTCCCGACCAGGGCGCTTCGTGGTCGCCAACGGGGGCACCCTCTTCCTCGACGAGGTGGCCGAGCTGCCCCTGCCGCTCCAGGCCAAGCTGCTCCGCCTGCTCCAGGACGGCGAATTCGAGCCGCTGGGGGGCGACCGGCCCTGCCGGGTGGACGTCCGGGTCCTGGCCTCCACCCACCTCGATCTCGAAACGGCGGTGGCGGCCGGAACGTTTCGTGAGGACCTCTTCTACCGGCTGGACGTCTTCCCGCTCGAGCTGCCGCCCCTGCGCGCACGAAAGGAGGACATCGGTCCTCTGGCCGAGGCGCTGCTCCGCGAGCTGGCCCGACGCACCGGGAAGACCGGCCGACATCTCACGCCCGAGGGACTCCGCCGGCTGGAGGCCCACGATTGGCCGGGAAACGTCCGCGAGCTGGCCAACGTGCTGGAGCGGGCGGTCATCCTCGCCCCCGGTGCGGAGCTGGGCCCGGAGGTGCTGGACCTCCCAGGACGGCGGCGTCGAGAGGGTCGCTTCCGGGAGGGTGAGGCGCCGACCCTCGCTGAAGCGACTCGGCAGCACATCGCCCGCGTGCTCCAACTCACCCGCGGGCGCATCTATGGCGCCGGAGGAGCGGCGGAGCTGCTGGGACTCAAGCCGTCCACGCTGCAGAGCAAGATGAAGAAGCTCGGACTGGCGCGGCGGGCTTCCACCTAGAAGGCGGCTGCTACTTCAGGGCGGCCTCGACCAGCTGCGCGACGCCGATGACCGGCGCGACCTGTGCTTCGCTGAGCCCGTAGCGTCGCGCGAAATAGGCAGGATCGGTATAGCCGAGCCACACCTTGCCCGCCGCGTCCTGCCAGGCGAGTACCTTGAGCGGCAAATCGATCGCCGAAGTGGGCGCGGCCAGCATGATGGCCGTTCCGGCGCGCGGGTTCCCGAAGATGAGGAGCTGCGTCGGCGGCATCTTCAGCCCCACCTTGGCCGCCTCCCCGGAATGGTCAACGCGGGCGAACACCTGGATGCCCTTGGTCTTGAGAACCGCCTCCAGCCGGTCCAGCGTTTCAGGAACGGTGTGCGTGCTGGGCTTTCGAACGATGCCTTCTCCGATGTCCATCGATTCACTCCTCTGAGATGTCATGGCGGTCGCCGCTGGGATGGCCAGGATGACGCCTGAAAAAACAGCCAGATGTCGTAGGGACGTTGCCATTTGTTTTCCTCATATGGTGCCTTCAGGCGGCGCGCTGGAGGGGCTCCGGTTCCACCAGCATCTGGGCCAGCATGTTGCGCCCTCTGTTCAGCCGGCTCATGACGGTCCCAATAGGAATCGCCAGCCTGTCTGCCACCTCCCGATATTTGAGCCCCTGTAAGTCATGGTGTTCCACCACGGCGCTGTAGCGCTGTGGTAGCCGACGAACGGCGTCACGAACCCCGGCGCTTGTCGCTCCCGCTACCAGTCGATCGAGCGCTGTCTCCTGCTGGGAGGGGACTACATCGGCGTGGGCCTCGTCGAGCGGAGTGACGTCGAGCAGTTCGGCGCGACGCAGCCGGCTGCGGAGTCGCTCGAGCGCCAGGTGTCGAAGGATTCGGAACAACCAGGGTTTGGCCAGGGTCCGATCCCGCAGCTGATGGAAGCGCTCCCATGCGTGCAGATACGTCTCTTGCACCAGGTCCTGAGCATCGTCCTCAGTGGCCACAAAACGCCGCGCCACCCTCAACAGTGCTCCAGAGTGGACGATGCAAACGGCCAGGAAGGACTCCTCGGTCACCGAGTCGGCAAGAGACGACCGGGGGGCAATTCGGAGCGGGGGAGTTGGTGCGTCGGTCATGTGTCCTCACAGGGTGGTCCCTGCCGACTTACGAAGGGCGCCGGCACCGCACCGGCGCGATCCGACCAGAGGGCGTTCTCGATCGACGAGCGCCGAGAACGGTGCCCCCGCCGGCCGTCGAGAGCACCGCCCGTGCCAGACCGTGTCGGCCGGGCTCTGCTCCCCAACGGAGCGGAGTCTCGCTTTGCCCCGGTGCGGCGACGACACAGGGGCCGACACCCGTGCACTCCACCCGCGCCAGTGGCGGCGGAGGCGGCCGCCGACCCCGGAACCACCCGCTCCAGGTCCGCGGAGTCGACCGTCGGGAGACGCCGGCCGTGGCACGCTTGGCACGCTCCGTGACTTGTCGCAGGTCGTAGCTGCGGAGCCCAATGGTTCCCTGGGTCCGCTCCGGGCTGACTTTGTCCGGGAGCTTCTCGGCTAGATCCACGGCCAGCCGGGCGCGCTGGTGTCCTTTCCGCCGGGGGCACGGGATCCGGCGCTCGTCGACCCGGAACAGCCACCGGTCGGATCGGCCAGGTGGGGTGCCAGTGCGCTTCGTAGGTTTGGGTCCGAAATGGAGCAGCCCATGAGGACGCATCGGCGACGTCAGACCCGGCTCATCGAGCCCCTAGGGCGGCGAGACGAATAGCCATGTGGATCGTTCACCTCGCGCTGAAGCGGCCCTACACCTTCGTCGTCCTGGCGATGCTCATCGTGATCATGGGGGTCATCACGCTCGCCAACATGGCCACCGACATGCTCCCGGAGATCGACATTCCGGTGATCGCGGTGATCAACACCTATACCGGGCTGTCCCCCGAGGAGGTCACGGATCGCATCACGAGCCAGTTCGAGCGGGCTGCCACGACGACGGTGAGCGGCATCGAGCACATCGAGAGCCAGTCCTTGAACGGCGTGAGTGTCACCAAGGTCTTTCTCCAGCCTGGCACTTCGGTCGACGCCGCAATTGCCGAGGTGACGGCGGTGTCACAGGCAATCCTCAAGACGTTTCCCCCGGCGGCGACCCCACCGCTGATCCTCCGCTACAGCGCATCAAACGTTCCGGTCCTGCAAGCGGTCCTGACCAGCGACGTTCTGACCGAGCAGCAACTCTATGATTTGGGGACGAATTTCCTCCGCACCGGCCTGGTAACTGTTCGAGGAGCGCAGGTTCCATTGCCGGTAGGCGGAAAGCAGCGAGAAATCGTGGTCGATCTCGATCTCTCCAAGCTCTACGCCCACGGTCTGTCACCGAGTGACGTCTCGAATGCGGTCAACGCCGAGAACCTCGTGCTGCCCAGCGGCACGATCAAGCTCGGAAGGCAGGAATACCCCCTCCTGGTCAATGCCAGCCCCGAAGTCGTGGACGAGCTGAACAACCTGCCCATCAAGTCCGTGAACGGGGCCACCGTGTTCATCAAGGACGTGGCGCACGTGCGCGACGGGTTCGCACCCCAGACGAGCGTGGTGCTGGCCGACGGGCGGAAGGCGGCCATGCTTCCCATCCTCAAGTCGCAGGGCTCGAGCACGCTCAGCGTCGTGGCCGGCGTGCGCGCCGCGCTCCCAGGAATTCTGGCGACCCTACCCCAATCGTTGAAGGCCACGCTGATCTTCGATCAATCCGTCTTCGTTCGGGCGGCGATCAGCGGGGTCCTGCGTGAAGCGCTCATCGCCGCGGGGCTGACCGGGCTGATGATGCTGCTCTTCCTGGGCAGCTGGCGCAGCACGCTCATCGTGCTGGTGTCGATTCCGCTTTCGCTCCTCGTCTCGGTGACCGTCCTCCACATGCTCGGGCAAACGCTGAATTTGATGACCCTGGGAGGAATGGCGCTCGCCGTCGGCATCCTCGTCGACGACGCAACGGTGACCATCGAAAACGTCCACCGTCATGCGTCGATGAACAAGGGGCTGGTGCAGGCGATCCTCGACGGAGCGCAGGAGATCGCCGTCCCGGCTTTCGTCTCCACGCTCTGCATCTGCATTGTTTTCGTTCCAGTTTACTTCATCTCAGGGTCGGCCCGCTCTCTCTTCGTTCCGCTGGCGATGGCTGTGGTCATCCCGATGCTGACCTCGTACTTTCTGTCGCGCAGCCTCGTGCCGACGATGATGCAGGCGCTGCTGGGCAAGGAAACGGCACCGGGAGCCCACGAGCGCCGGCCGCGCTGGGCAGTGGCGTTCGAGCGCGCATTCGACCGCCTGCTGGGCGCCTACGGTCGCACCCTGGAGAAGGTCCTGGCGAGCAGACCGCTCGTCATCGGGCTTGGCCTCGCCTTCGCCGTCGCCTCGGCAACGCTCTTCCCGCTCCTGGGCAAGGACTTCTTCCCCTCCGTCGACGCCGGAGAGCTGCGCCTGCATCTGCGCGGCCCGGCGGGGATGCGGATCGAGGAGACGCAGACCTTGTTCGCGCAAGTGGAGGGGCGCATCCACCAGCTGATCCCCGCGAGTGAGCTCGACAGCACCATCGACAACATCGGCGTACCGGTGAGCGGGATCAATCTCGCCCTTGGCGATCCGTCGATGATCTCCACGGCGGACGGAGAAATTCTCGTTTCTTTGAAGCCGAAGCACCATCCCACCGCCGACTACGTGCGTGCTTTGCGTAGAGATCTGAAAGCCTCCTTCCCCCAGGCGACCTTCTTCTTTCTGCCCGCGGACATCACAACCCAGACCCTGAACTTCGGACTCTCGGCTCCCATCGACGTGCGAATCACTGGACCCAACGCAAACCAATCTCAAAACCTGCTCGTCGCGGACGACCTCGTTCGACGAATCGCAGCCGTTCCCGGTGCAGTGGACGTGCACCGCGCCCAGGTGGTCGACACGCCTTCACTGCTGGTGGACGTCGACCGGACCCTCAGCAGCCAGGTCGGCCTGACCCAGCGAGGTGTCGCCAGCGACTTGCTCATCTCGCTGTCCTCGAGCGGGCAGACGTCGCCAAACTACTGGCTCGACCCGAAGGGCGGGGTGCAGTACCTGGTCGCCGTCCAGACTCCGCAGTACCGGCTGGGCTCTCTCGACGCGCTGAACGCCACCCCGCTGAGCCCAACGACGCCCGGCCCGCCGCAACTGCTCAGCAACGTCGCAGAGATCTCCCGGACGACCACGCCGACCAACATCACCCACTACAACGTCTCGCCCACCTTCGACGTGCAGGCCAACGTCGACGGCACGGACCTCGGCTCGGTCAGCTCGGCCGTCGACAAGATCGTCAAGAGCATCGAGCCCAAGCTGCCCCGGGGGACCACGGTCCAGGTGACTGGCCAGGTGCAGAGCATGAACGCCTCGTTCAACGGGCTCGAGCTGGGGCTCCTCTTCGCCGTGGTGCTCGTTTACCTGCTCATGGTGGTGAACTTTCAGTCATGGCTCGATCCCTTCATCATTCTGACCGCGCTCCCTGGCGCCATCGCGGGAATCGCCTGGATGCTCTTCCTCACCGGAACGAGACTGAGCGTTCCCGCGCTGATGGGCGCCATGATGACCGTCGGAGTGGCGACGGCGAACAGCATCTTGATGGTCACCTTCGCCAACGAAAGGCGAGCGGAGGGGCAGGATGCGCTGCAGGCCGCGCTTCTCGCCGGCAAGGCCCGGCTCCGGCCGGTGATGATGACGGCTCTGGCGATGATCATCGGCATGATGCCGATGGCTCTCGCTCTGGGCGACGGCGGCGAGCAGAACGCGCCCCTCGGGAGAGCGGTCATCGGCGGACTCTTACTTGCCACATTGTCGACGCTCTTTTTCGTGCCGTCCATGTACAGCGTCCTGCGTCGAGGGGAAGCGAAATGAGCCAGACTGCATCGTCTCAACCGGCAACCCTCTCCATTTTGCACATCCGCCGCGCGCTCACCATCGCCGTGGCAGCGGCCGCGCTGGTGGCACTCTTTCTCTTCGGGTACTTGCCCCGCCACCACGCCCAGAAGGCACTGGCCGCAGCCACCGCGTCGGCCACGACCGACGCGCCGGCGGTGAGCGTGATTCGCCCAAAGGTCCAGAGCGGGCTCCGAACGTTCACGCTGCCCGGAAACATCCAGGCACTCGAGGCGACCTCGGTCTATGCGCGCGCCACGGGGTACGTGCGACGCTGGCTCGTCGACATTGGCGATCGAGTGACCCAGGATCAGCTTCTCGCCGAGATCGACACCCCGGACCTCGATCAGCAGCTGCAGCAGGCCCGCCAGACGCTCTCCCAGACCAGGGCCTCGCTCGAGCAGGCGAGGGCAAACGAGCAGTACGCCGCAGTCACCGCCAAGCGATACCAGAGCCTTGGCGAGGAGCAGGCCGTTTCTCAGCAGGACGTCGACCAGACCCAGTCGCAGGCCGCGATTGGGCTGGCAAACGTGCACGCTGCGCAGGCGGCAATCGCCGCCCAGACGGCAACCGTCCGCCAGCTCGAGGACCTCAAGGCCTTCGCCAGGTTGACGGCGCCCTTCGCCGGGATCATCACCGCTCGGAACATCGATCGAGGAACGCTGGTGATCCCGGGAAGCGCCTCGGGCTCGCCGCTGTACATGATCGCCATCTCCAATCCCTTGCGCGTCTTCGTGCAGGTGCCACAGACGTTTGCCCCGGGGATCGAGATCGGCGCTCCGGTCACGGTTCGTGTGCGGCAGTACCCCGGGCGTGATTTCCCGGCGAAGATCACCCGCTTCTCCGGTGCCCTCGACGCAGCGACGCGCACGCTCACCGTCGAGGCGCAGGTGGCCAACGACAAGGGTGAGCTGCTCCCCGGAACTTACGCCGACGTCACGCTCACGGCGGGTCTGTCCCACGGCGTCAGCACCATCCCCGTCAGCGCCCTGGTATTCGATGCCCAGGGCACGCGGGTGGCGACGGTGGACGCCAGCTCGAAGGTGCACTTCGTCCGGGTAATGGTCGGCCGTGACCAGGGGCAGGAGGTGGAGATCGTCGAGGGGCTCACGGGAAACGAGACCGTGATCTCCACGCCCCCCGCCAGTCTCACCGAAGGAACGCCGGTGAAGGTGAACCAGGCGGAGGGCCCGGTCGCCCCGGCAAGATGACCCCTGAAGAGCGCCAGCGTGGAGTTCCACCGACGAAGCGCCTACGTGCACTCGTGCTCGAGGACGAGCTACCGGCGCGTAACTCGCTGGTGCGGCTCCTCGAGGCGACGCACCTCGCCGAGGTAGTCGGGGCGGTCTCCAGCATCGGCGAGGCGCGCCAAGTCCTGGAGACGCGCTCGGTCGACGTGGTCTTCGTCGACGTCCTGCTTTCGTGTGGCGAGGATGGTCTCGACTTCATCCACTCCTGCAGGCCGGTCGCGGGCGGGCCGACGCACCCTCCGTTTTTCGTGCTGGCCACCGCATTCCAGCGCTACACCATGCAGGCCTTCAAGCTGGGAGTGGTCGACTATCTCCTCAAGCCGTTCAGCGAGGAGCGTGTGGAGCGATGCCTTCGCCGGCTCCTTGGCCTCCTCGCCAATGCCACCGGCCCTGGCTCTGCCTGAGCGCTTCCACGGCGGTGGGCGTCGGTGAACGACCGACTCAAGGGCGGCGCAGGCCCGTCGCGTTCTCCAGCAGCACGTCTCGCAGCGCCTTGGCGCGATCCTGCGAGACTGGAGCGCGGATGCTTCGCCCCTGGGGCCCGACCTCGATGCCAACCGTGACCGTCGCTCCTCCGATGTCGCGGTCGAGCTCTTTGACGTAGTTCAGGTTCACCAGCCAGTTCCGATGCACGCGAAAGAGAGCCCGCCCGAGCGATGCCTCGATCGCCGCCAGCGACAGATCGATGTCGAACTTCCCCTCCGGAGTGTGCACGAAGGTGAGGCGGTCCGCCGCCTCGAAGGCCCAGATTTGATCCGGGTCGAGGAACACCAGGCTCTTCTTCCGCCGCGCGACGACCCGGCGCACGGTCTGTGGCCGGGGCGCCCGGCGCTCGAGGAGCCGCCGGAGGCATTGCTCCACCCGCTCCTCGGTGAAGGGTTTGAGGATGTAGTCGACCACGCCGAGATCGAACGCTTCCAGGCCATGCTGCGAGGACGCGGTGGCCAGCACGAACATCGGTGCCGTCGGCGCACGCGCCATCGAGCGAACCAAGTCCAGTCCGGTGCGCGAATCGCCGGTCGCGGCAAGCTGGAGATCCACGAAGACCACGTCCACCGGCGAGCCCCGCAGTGCCTCATCAGCCTCGTCGAGAGTGGCCACCGCCCCAGCCACCTCAGCGAGCCCCGTACCCTCGAGCAGCTTTACTAGATAATTTCGGGTGGGCCACTCGTCCTCGAGCACCAGCGCTTTGAGAAGATTGGGTTCGCTCATGAGGTCCTCCCCTGCTCGAGCGGTAGCTCAACGACGAATCGGGTGCCGGCAGGCGAGGACTCGTGCCGCAGCGTCGCCGCATCGGCGTACCGCAGCGCCAGACGGCGGCGCACGGAGAGGACCCCGAAGGCGCCGGGCCGGATGGGACCCTTGGGGATACCGGGCCCGTTGTCCTCGATGGTGCAGACGAGCCTCGCACCGTCGGCCAGCTCCGTTCGCACGGTGATCTCGCCGCCGCCGGCGCGCATCAACGCACCGTGCTTCACCGCGTTCTCCACGAGGGGCTGGAGCAACATCCGGGGCAGGAGCGCCTGACGGGTCCCGCCACCGACCTCCCACTGGAAGGCGAGATGGCCGGCGTGGCGTATTTCCAGGATCTGCGCATAGCGACGCAGCCATTCGAGCTGCTCGTCCAGCGTCTGCATCTCGCCTTCCGGTGCCACCAGATCGCGCAGCAGGTCGCCCAGGGTGCCGAGCAGCCGGCGCGCCTCGCGGGGGTCCTCGGTCACCAGCCCGGAGATGGCGTTGAGCGTGTTGAGGAGGAAGTGCGGTTCGAGATGGGAGCGGAGCTGGGCCAGCTCCACCTGGGAGCGGAGCTTCTCCGCCTCCAGCGCTCGAACGCGGGCGTCCTCCACGGCGAAGGGGAAGACGAAGGCCAGCGACCAGATCGCAAAGCTGCTGAGCCCCAGCATGAATCCGACCCGAAGCACATCGGCACTGCCCCACGGTCCATAGTGGGGTTGCAGCGCCGGAATCGAGAAGCTCACCAGGCGCGTCGCCCACAGCAGTCCCGCGAAGACCAGGCCCGCCACCACCGCCCCCACCAGGAGTGGAGCGAGCGTCCCGAAGCGCTTCCGCGATACCCAGCGAAAGACCGCGAAGGCCCAGACGACCAGCAGCGGAAGCCCGATCACCAGGGCGACCGCCTTCAGGAGAAACCGGCCGGGGTCGCGGGTCGCGAGGAGCTCCGTCGCCAGCTGGAGCAAGACGATGGCAACCATGACGAAGACGCCGAGAACGCGCCTTCGCTTTGGGCTCGTCGTTTCGAACGCACTGTCCACAACTCGGGCCGTCAATGCGAGAGCGTCAGGACACTACGTCGCCGGCGCGGGCTGTACCAGGCAGCTCAACTGAGCTCGATGTCGCAAGCCCTCATCTTCGTGCCTTGCCGGCGTCGGGACGGCCGGGGGACGGTCTCGGCCAGCGTCCACAAGCAAACGTTCACGGATCCACGCCGACTCTTCCTCCAACCCGGGGTCGCAGAGGAGCGGCCTCAGAGGAGTCGTAACTGCTCATCTGGATCCGCTTGTTCGCACCGCCCACCGACGCTCCAGCCAGCCCTTTGGGGCGGCAGGCGGGGTCTCCATGACCGGTTGAAGCCGGCTGACCCACGGGTGGGGTCCTGAGTCCGGACACTTGCTGCTGGCGCACGGTTGGCAGTGGGCGGTGTGCCCGTGACCCGCCTGATGCCACTCGTGGCCTTCCTCCTCGTCGCCGGCTGTGGTGACTCCTTCGTGAGGCTCGCCCCCATCCACTGCCCGACGTCGACCCGCGGCTTCGACGTCTGGACGGACGACAACGCTCCCTGCGACAAGCTCGCCGAGGACATCGACGCCGTGTGGGCCGAGGGGGTCGCCGCAGGCGTGTGGGGCCGCGCGCAGGATTGGTCCGGATACGACGTCCAGTTCCTGAATGCGGATCCGCTGCCGGACACCATCGCCGGGGCCGGCTCGAACGCGATCGGACGGACCGTCTGGGAAGGTGGAGGCGGGCATCTCGCGGTGACCACGGCGCTCGGTCGTGACCAGGCGCGGGCGACCCTGTTCCACGAGGCTCTACACGCGACCTACGGGGAGGCTGGCCACGAGGGCTGGAGCAAACGGTACATCGAGCTGTTCCAGGCCAACGCTGACCGCGGTTCCTTTGAGGACGTACAGTTGAAGGTGTTTTGCCAGGGCTACGACGAGGGACGCGACTGGCGCTGTACGCCCCTCCAGCGCTGATGGGGTGGCGCACTGGGCCTCTCGCCGGCTGACTGACGAGTAGCGCTCGCAGCCCGACTCTCATCGCATCGGCTCGCTGAGTCTCGGCATCACGCATACGCGTTGCACCAGCTCACCCATTGCATGAGCCCGGTCGTTGCACCGAAGCGCTAGCGTCTCGTGCGCGGATGTTCGACCGCTGGATCTCCTTCTGTCTGCAGAACCGCGGCGCAGTGCTGGCGGTCACGCTCATCACCGCCGTGGGCGGCTGGTTCTCCTTCAAGCAACTGGCGGTGGAGGCGTTCCCGGATCCCACCGACACCCAGGTGCAGGTCATCACCCTCTACCCCGGCCAGCCTTCCGAAGAAGTGGAACGGCAAATCGGGCTTCCGCTGGAGCGTGCCCTCAACGGCACCCCAGGGCTGGCCAGGCTGCGCAATCTCTCCTTGTTCGGCCTCTCCTTCGTCACTCTGACCTTCGTCGACGGAATGGACGGGATGGCTGCTCGGGCTCAGGTCCTGGAGCG
>JBKOYI010000092.1:0-8428 GCA_046725335.1 Myxococcota bacterium
AATCCAGACTCTGCCAGTCGAGCTGGTTGAGACCCTGGAGAGGCGGAGGGGGCGCGGTTGGCTGGTCCAGGAACGGGATGGTCTTTTCTCCTTCCCGACCCCAGGCGAAGAGCGGGCTCTGGAAGAAAGCGAGTGCGGCCAACGTACTCCCCGTCTGGATGAGAGCATCACGGCGTGAGATGAGTCGGATGTCCATTGTGCGGCCCCTCCTCGTGCGAGTAGGCGATATTACCTGTGTCGGCTAGGGAGGTGGAGGGAATCGAATGCGGATCGCCATCCTCACCTTCAACGGATTCAACGAGATCGACTCGTTCGTTGCGTCGTACATGATCAATCGGGTCAAGCGGCCCGGGTGGAAAGCTGAAATCACGTGTCCCGATCCTGTCGTCGAATCAGGGAGAGGCGTGCGCGTCAGTGCCCAGCAGCCACTCGAGTTTGCCAATGAGGCCGACGCGGTGCTGGTGGGGAGCGGCAGGCTGACGGGACGGCTCGTCGATGATCGCGTTACCATGTCCCGCCTGGCGCTCGACCCGCGGCGACAACTCGTCGGCGCGCAGTGCTCAGGCGCGCTGATTCTTGCGAAGCTCGGATTGTTGGCGACCTTGCCCGCCTGCACCGACCGTGAGACCCGCCCGCTCGTCGAAGCGGCCGGAGTACGCGTTCTGGAGCAGCCATTCTTCGCGAGCGGCAACGTCGCGACTGCGGGTGGCTGCCTTTCCTCGCACTATCTTGCAGCTTGGTTCATTTGGCGCTTGGCAGGGCGTGCCGAGGCCGAGGAGGCGCTGGCCTATGTCGCTCCCGTCGGCGAGGAGCGGGAATACCTGACGCGCGCGATGAGCATCGTCGGCAAGTTCATGGATGGGCGATACGCGACAACGGTAGAAGCGCGCCGCAACACGTGAGTCAGTCTCAAGATCGTTCGCCGTTCCAGGCACGCTGAGCGCCTCGACGTACTCCTTCCAGTGGTCGCTCGCCGAGAGCCAGCCAGCTTGTGCTGCGCCCGGTCAGGGGGCGGCGGCCGGAGCCCGGAGTGCGAGCACCGCGGCGACGCCCAGCGCGAGCAGCTTGACCACCTCCAGGACCCCGTAGAGGGCGTGCGGCGTCGGAGCGCTCGGGACACCGCCGGAAATGATCACCTGCGCTCGCGCATCGAGCACCGGGAAGATCCAGGCCATCTGGAGAAGCAGCGTGCCGCCGGCCACCGCCAGGCTGACCCACGCCCACCGCGGGAGTCGTGCCCAGGCTGCGCTCGCCAAGGCCAGCCCGCCCAGGCCGACCTGGACCCACTGCGAGGCGTGGAACACGGTGCGCCCGACGTCGAGGGCGACCGCACGGGTGAGTGTCGGCGCTCGGAACTTCACCGGCGCCTCAATGAAGGAGATCCCGATGACCATGCCCGCCCAGAGCAGACAGAGCATGGGGAAGGGGAGGCGGCGCACCGAGTTCATCGGGGCAGGTTCGCCCGCCGAGCGCGCATCTCATCCCGGATGGCCTCACGGTCCCCCGCCGTCAGCCCCGTGATCACCGGCGGGAAGAGATCGGCTTCTTCGAGGGACAGGTGCGCCTCCCAGCTCTCCATCAGAGCACTGGCCGCCGACGCCAGCTCGCTGCGCAGGGTAGGGAACCGCTCCGGCCAGGTCTGCAGCTCTCGACATAGCGCCACCACCGCGCCAACCCGCGCCGCGTGGGCCCCGTGACCTTCGCGCAGGCGAGCAATGGTCGGGGCGAGCGCCGGAACCCGTGCCAGGAGTCTCGGGAACAAGGACCGTTCCTCGTCCTCCTCGTGGAGGGGCAAGGCGACGGTGAAGTAGCGGTGGACCTTGGTCGCCACCTCCTGTACCTCGTCGACCGGAGCGCTTGTCTTCGCTGCCAGCGCGCCCGCCGCCGCGGTCACCTGACGAAGTCGCAGATGGCAGTCGAGCAGGGCCTCCGGTAACTCGTCGCTGCGCACCTTGGGCATCCCGGACTCCGAAGATCCGCTCGGACCTGAAAACACCATCGTCGATTGTACTCTTCCTCGGAAACACGTTCGCAATGGCTCTCGACTGGTTTCTCCGCATCCGGGGAGAGACTCCGCCGGTCGCCAATCCTGGAATGGGTTGGCGAGTTCAGTGGTACCCCAGGGGGGACGGCATGGGCTAGGCCCTCGTGAATTCCATGATCCAGTTCGTCTGCCAGGTCTTGCCGGCATCGAGCGAGTACGCCTGTTCCCATCGCGCCGAGGTGCCTGTGATCTGCGACCAGATGAACCGCGTTCGTGTTGGCTTCCCGTCGATGAGCTGGTCCGAGTAGAAGGTGCCAATGCCGTTGATGAAACGGCCCTTCACCGGCGGATCCATGGAGCCGTGCGGGTCCCGTGCGTCGATCCACCAGATGGCCCACAGATGGGTCCTGGGATCGAAGGCACGGATGGCGATACCGTGGGTCACACCCGGGGGCCGGTTGAACGTGTGTTCCTCGACGTTCGCTTGGCCTCCGATCAGGGCCCGGTTCCGGCAAGTTCCTTCGAACTCTGTCCTTCGTCTACGGTGCCGGCACGCCTGACCCGATGGTGAACGGTCCACTCGCCCAGCAAGAAATCGAAGTCCTTGATGTCCCCTGTCGAGCCTGCCGGTGGTGATGCCGGAGCGGTCTCGCGAGTGATCGCGGTAGAGGCCTGACCTGAGTCCGAGGCGATCAAGGCAACGACAAGTGCCAGGAGAGCTCGTCGAGCCATTGGCGCCTCGGCGCAGTAGGGACCGGGGCGTCGGAGAGCGTTTCCACCCCGGTCCCCCTAGAAGTTCACGTCAAGGGATCTGCTCCTCGGCTGGTAGGGAGGCCAAGGCCAGTTGCGCTCCAACGGATCAGACCAGTCACAGGCCTCGCCTGGAGCATGCCCTCTTGGGCGGCCACCGCCGACCGAACGCGCCGGCTTTCTTACGGTTCTACTGCTTCGTCGCTTCGACCTGCAGATCGATGGTGACTTCCTCTCCCACCACTGGCGAGCCGTCCTTCAGGCGGCTGTCGTATTGAACGTGATAATCGTGGCGGTTGATCTTGGTGCCGGTATGAACCGCAATCCTAGACTTGCCCATGTAGTCCGTGACCGGCCCCTGAAGAGTAAACGGCAGCTCGATCTGGTGAGTTACGTCCTTCAGGGTGAAGTTGCCGATAGCGACCCATTGCTGCCCGCGCTTCTCGATCTTCGTGCTCTTGAAGCGGGCCTCCGGATATCTGGCGACGTCGAGTAGCTCACCATCGTGCAGGTCCGAATCGCGCGCGGCGACGCCCGTATCGCCGCTGTCGGTCTTGATGGTGATCTCCACGGAAGACCTGGTCAGGTCCTTCGCCTCGAGCACGATGGTTCCCGCGAAGGTCTTGAAGCGCCCATCGACCGTGCTGATCACGATGTGCGGCACGATAAAACCGATCTTGGTGTGCTTCGGATCGATCTTGTAAATGTCAGCCGCGGACGACGGCAGCGCCGCCAAGGCAAGAAGGACCACGAAGGTGTTGGTGGGTGTCACGGTTCGCAGCTCGGCGCTGATCAACGCTGGCTGCTTCTCAGTGGGCAACGCACCTTGCTGGGAGCGGGGACGCCGGGGCTGCGAGCGGTCTCAGTGGAAACCCACGGCAAGACGGATGATGTGCCGAGGTCAGATCGCGACCTGAGCGACTCTCGGGAGCACCGGTCGACAGGGGGCTCCGCCTCCCACGGCCGGTGAAGGCTGGTCGGACGCGTTCCCCGCTGACCGGTCAGGGCCTCGCCGGGGCGATGACTCCCACCCGTGTCATCTCGGCCCCTGCCGCCCGGACCAGGTCGGCCATGAAGAGGTCGAGGCGCTCGGGGTTCGTGGTCTCGCTCTGCCCGGCCCAGAGGAGCTTGTCCTGGCGGAGGTCGAACACCAGCGTCTCGACGCGCACGACCGTTTCGGTCACCACATATCCCGGGCTGTACGCCGCGCCCCAGCCATAGCCGTAGTACGGACCCCAACCCCCGTAGGGCCCGCCCATGTACGTGGGGGGCACGTAGGTCTGTTCCTTGTTCACTGCCACAGGACGCATGGCGAATACGGCCGCCGCCCCGGAGTCGCGGACGGCGGCGAGCGCCTTCTCCCGGTCGTTCACCTCGTCGAGGGGAATCAGGGTGAACGAGGGAATGGGCCTCAGTCCGCGTTTCTGCAGCTCGGCCGCAAGCGCGTCCTCGCCCGAGCGCCGGGTGGTCTCAGCTTTGCTGATCACCATCGCCACGACGAGGTCGCCCGACTTGACCGAGAGCGGCGCGGCATCGGGAGCTTTCCATGTGTTGGTGAAGCGGGTGCTGGCCGTGCAGCCGGCCAGGCCGAGCAAGAGCACGGCCGCGGTGGGGACCCGGACGGGCTTCGGGATCATGGCGCCTCCTTGGTTTTCCTGACACCCGAGGCTGCCCCGAAACAGGTGCCGGAGACCAGAAATTCGACTCACTTGGCTGTTCGAGCCCGGCGCGTGCCCGCCAATGTGACTGAAGCACGACGTCCATGAACGGGGCAGCAGCGCCGCGGCGTCGGGGAGGAGCACGGGAACAGGCCGAGCCGTGAGCATTCAAGGCTGCAGAGTTGCGCGGGACGTTCCCGACCGAGTCAACGCACCGACGCCGGCGCGTCGAGGAAGGGAGCGATGATCGGCATCAGCAGGTCGTCGCGCTCGACGATCTGCATGTGGTCTGTCCCCGGCAAGATGGCCAGCGCGCCGTGCCGGAACGTGCGAAACATCTCGACGGTGTGCTCGGGGCGCACGACGTCCAGGTCACCGCCTATGACCAGCGCGGGCGCGTCGATCGCGCGAACCTCGGCCGGCGGAATGTCCTGGAAGTCGCGCATTCGTCGTGCCGACTTGGCGACGAGAACAGGGAGATCCTGAGGCCGAGGCGCGACCGCCAGGTACGCGGCGCGCAGCGATGGCGGCATGTCTTCGGGGGTCGGCTCGCGTTTGAAGGTCTCTCTGAGCTCAGGGGTCAAACCTGCAGCGGACAGGGTGCTTGAGATGAGCACCAGCTTGCGGACTAGCTTCGGATGGCGAATCGCGATCTGTACGGCCGTGGTGCCCCCATTGGAGTAGCCGATGAAGTCGGCCTGGGCGATCCGCAGCTGCTGCAGCAGGGTAGCGACGTCGTCGGCGTCCTGGGCGAAGGTCAGCGGACGGTCGATGTCGGCAGTACGTCCGTGGCCTTGCATCTCGACGGCAATGACTTGATGCCTCACGGCAAGCCGTGGCAGCAAGCGGCCGAACGAGGTCTGGATCGTCGAACCGCCACCGTGCAGCAGGACGACCGGTGCGCCGGTGCCATGCACCTCGTAGTACATGCGGAGTGGGCCGATGCGAGCGTAGTGGCCGGCGGCGGCGGCCGCCGTCGACCGAGGTGCCGAACCCGCTGTCGAGCTGCACCCAGTCAGTGCAACCACGGCCACGGCCAATTGCTTCGATGGCGGCCTCACGCTGCACCTCGCGCGCGGAAGGTGCCATTGGTCCGGCACGGCAGGTTGAGCTCGCCGCAGAGCTCGACGATGACCTCGGGCGTGAAGAAGTAGTTGCGCAGCCGGGCGATCCGGTCGCCGTCGGGGGAGGGCTCGACCAGCGAGACCGCACGGACGAACTGGCCATCGCGGTGGGCGTACCACGACAGCAGCAGGTGCTCGCCGCGGTGGTAGCGCAGCTCGAGTCGCGCGGGCTCGGGCAGCACGCCCTGCGCGAACCGCGGATCGATGCCGTCGCCGCGGCCACCGTCAGCCGGCGCGGCCATGCGCTTGCTACCAAACAACATGCCGGTCAGCACTGTCCCGCGGGCGCTGGTCGCCCCGTAGATCGTCGAGGCGCCGACCACCTCCACGGTCGTGTGATCGAGCAGCAGCGCGGTCAACCGCTCCAGGTCCCGCGCATTGAACGCTGAGCAGAACTCGTCGAGAACCCCCGACGCTGGCGTGCGCATGACGTCCGGATCGGGCTCGCTGAGCTTGCCGCGTCCGCGGTGCAGCGCCGCCTTGACCGCCCCGACCGAGGTCGAGAGGATCTCGGCGATCTGGTCGAGGCCGAGATCGAAGGCGTCCTTGAGTACGACGGCGGCGCGCTCCTGCGGCGACAGCTGGACCAGCAGCGTGCCCGCAGCCTCGCGGGTCCCGCGCTCGGGGACAACGGTCGCCGCAGCCGCAGGGTGGTCGGGATCAGGTTGGGCCGTGGAGGCGCTGCTCGGTCGCCCACCCTGCATCCGGACGTTGTCGATCCACAGGTTAGATGCAACACGGAACAGCCAGGCGCGCGGATCGCGCGGCGGCTCGGTCAGCGCGCCGAGGGTTGCAAACGCCCGCGCCAGCGTGTCCTGGACCAGGTCCTCGGCGTCCCAGGGGCTCCGGCTCAGGTACCGGCAGAACCGGTAGAGCACGGGACGCAGGGGCTCGTAGATCTCGAGAAAGCGCTTCCACGACTGGGTCACCGTGGCGGAAAGCTCGGAGGCTTGGGGGTCGATGGCGGCTGAATCGGTCATGCTGGCAAGACGGGCGAGGGCCTCCGTAGGATACGTCCCGCAGCGACCAAAGGAGGAAGTCGATGCGTTTGTCGAACCCTGCAGTGCTCGTCGCCTCACTGGCCCTCTCCATCCCGGCGATGGCTGCCGAGACACCCGCCAAGGCGCCCAAGGCCACCTACCACGCGAAAGACACTCGCAGTGTCCGGGCAACGGTCAAGGAGATCGACCTCGCCACCCGGCACCTGACGCTCCAGACCGCCGACGGGCAGACGCATTCGTTGGTGGTGGGACCGGAGGCGAGAAACCTCGACCAGGTCAAGGTCGGGGACGAGGTCATCGCCCACTACCAGCAGGCGCTCGCCATCCAGGTCAAGGCCGCCGAGCCAGGCACGGTCCTGCCCCAGCCCACCGAGACTGTCGCCTCACAGCGCGCGGCCCCCGGAGAGAAGCCGGGAGGCGCCGTGGCCCGGACGGTTACCCTCAACGCCACGGTCCAGGCGATCGATCAGAAGCGCCACACCGTCACCCTCAAGGGGTCGGGGGGCAACACCGTCGAGCTCCAGGTCAAGGATCCGACGCGGCTCGAGAACGTGAAGGTCGGCGACACGGTGACCGCCGAGTACTCCGAGGCTCTGGCCATCTCCGTGCAGCCCGCCGGTCCGAAGGCGCCCGCCAAGAAGAAGTGAGGATGGAGAGGAAGGCCGTGCAGGATCTGCGCTCGGGCGAGCAAGCCACAAGGTTTTTGCGCAGCGAGTCACGAAGAGCGTCCGCCCTCACCACGGTTTTCACGAGTTTGTCGCTGTCCCTTCGAGACATCGCGATGGTGTCTCGATTGCATGGGCGCACAGCGGGTGGATGACCCGGCTGGAGTCGACCGCGGTGCGGTCTGAGACACCGTCGCCTCCCCGGCTCGAACAAGCATCAGCGAAGGAGGCGCTCGTCCATGGAGAAGGTCCATTCAAGTAAACCGGAAACGAATGAGCCGATGACATGGGCCAGATTAGGCCCTGTTCAGGAATACTGGCTGGACGCTTGGCAGCGATCCGTTCTTCTTCTCGACGTCCTTCGCCAACGCGGAAACCGGTACCTGGAGCGAAGCGCCAGCCCGGTTCCCCACGTGCTCGATTTCAAGACCGAACTGGTACGCGACGGCCGCACGCTCGCCCGACCGGTCAATTACGTCCTGGTTGGGATCGTTCCGCCTGAGGGGGCGAAGATCGATCCGACAAAGTCACCGTTCATCATCGTTGACCCCCGCGCTGGTCATGGCCCAGGGATCGGCGGAATGAAGCGAGAAAGTGAGATCGGCGTGGCGCTGGCCGCCGGCCATCCCTGCTACTTCGTCGGGTTCTTGCCTGAACCCGTGCCCGGGCAGACCGTGGAGGACGTTTGCCTCGCCGAGGCGACATTCGTCGAGGAAGTCGCCGCTCGCCATCCGACAGCCGAAGGGAAGCCGGTGGTCATCGCCAACTGCCAGGCCGGCTGGCAGATCATGATGATGGCCGCGATCAAGCCGGATCTGGCCGGACCGATCATGCTGGCGGGCTCACCCCTTTCCTACTGGGCTGGCGTCCGTGGAAAGAATCCAATGCGGTACCTGGGAGGGGTGCTTGGCGGTACTTGGCTCACCGCACTGGCCGGGGATCTCGGCCATGGCATCTTCGACGGCGCCCATCTGATTGCCAACTTCGAATCGTTGAACCCCGCCAACACCTATTGGCAGAAGATCTACAACGTTTATTCCAAGGTCGATACGGAGGCCCAGCGATTCCTGGACTTCGAGACCTGGTGGGGCAGCCCTGTCCTTCTGAACGCCGAAGAGATGCAGTGGATCGCCGACAATCTATTCGTTGGCAACAAGCTGGCGACTGGTCGGCTCCGCACTTCGGACGGGTTTCGGATCGACCTGCGCAACATCAAATCGCCGATCATCGTGTTCTGTTCCTGGGG
>JBKOYI010000055.1:0-20975 GCA_046725335.1 Myxococcota bacterium
CCCTTCGAGCTTGGTTCACAACCCTCCGTCGCGAGCAGAACACCTGCCTGGGTCATCTCTCCGATCAGCTTCCCCATCGCCTCCATCTCCTGCTGGCTGTGGGGAGCGTTCGTCTCTGGCTTGCCTGGCTTGTAAAGGCACAAGAACCGCATGGTTGAGTCTCCTTTTGGCGTCGGAGCCGGGCTTCCAGCCCGCGCTCTCGTCTTCACGTCAAACGAGGGACGGCGAGATCGACATGACGGTGATCTTTCTTCGAACGCTGGCGAAGTGCCCGAAACGTCTGCGGATTCAGGGCCGCGCTCGCTCGAGTCGCCGGGGCGGCGCGCCTGCTCGCTCGAGGAGCAAGACGAGAGTTCGTCCGGCAGATGAGTTCTCTCAGACGAGTTCTCTGATACCTCGTCTAACCTCCTAACCGGTTATCCGGTTAAGACGAGTTCTCTGATACCTCGTCTAACCCTCTAACCGGTTATCCGGTTATCACCTCATCCTACGACTGTTCTTCGTCGCGCCACACCTCGGCCAGGGCGTGGGCCCGTTCCACCTCGTCCCGCGCCGCATCCACCGCCACCAGCCGCCGAACCCGGTCTGCCCGCGAGCGCATGGCCTCGGCGGCCAGGGCCGTCCCGGCGGTGAACCGGGCCCGGGCCAGCTCGCGCTCGTTTCGGAGCTGCTCCACCTGGGAGGTCACCCGCACCGCGGCCTCCTTGAGCTGATCCACATCTACGTCGGTCTGGGCCAGTGCCTCCCGGAGCCCCTCGGCTTGTCGGTCCAGCCGCTCGGCGTCGCGGAGGAGCACCTCGGCAGCGGCGGCGTCGGCTCGAGGCTCCACCCGAACCTCGTTCGCCGGCCGAGGGCGGCTCGACCAGCTTCCCCCTGCGACAGCAGCCTGCGCGGCCCGGGTCCGAAGCTGCTGAGCTGCCTTCTGGGCCTGCTCCAGTTCCCGGCCCAGACGCGCTCGAGCCGTCAGCAGCGTCGCCGCCGCCCGTCGCAGCTCCGCTGCTTCGGACTCCAGATCCGAGACCAGGTCGTCGTAGGCGGCGATTGGATCCGGCGCGGGCGGTTCTCGACGACGAAACCAGCGGAAGCCCATGGGCCAACCCACTCTAGCCAAGCGGACGACAGAGGAGCCGGATCCGGGCCAGGGCCTGGGCCGTCCGTGGCCCCGGACGGGCGTGCCGGGTCAGATGGGCCGCCATGGGCACTTCACGCTGGCCGACCAGATGCTCCAGCATCGCCACCGCCTCGGTCGCCCGAGCCTCGAACGGGGCCAGTGCAGCGGCTTCGGCGATGGCCTCCAGAGCGTCCACCGTCCAGGCGTCGTCGACCGTGGCCCCCTCCGAGACTGGCTCGGGGAAGAAGGCATCGAACCGCCCGGCATCCACTGGAACGGCCGCGGGCTCCTCCCCTTGGGCCAGCTCGCCCAGCGCCTTCAAGTGGGGCCGAAGCCGCTCCAGATCCACCCCCAGCACGTGCTCGGCGCTGGGGAGGAGCGTGGGCGGGCGAAAATCGAAATCGCTGGGCACGCCCGTGAGGCTGGCATCGTCCAGATGGAGCCAGCCCGCCTCCGCGCCCCGGGCCCGCATGCGCGCCACCAGCGTTTTCAACCAGCGGTTCTCCTCTCCCAGGCAGACCACCCGGAGCGACACCGGGAGGCCCCGCAGCGCCCCCCAGGCTTCCTCGATGGCCGGCAAGTCCACCGCGTCCTCGCCATCGGTGACCAGGGTCAAGACGGCCGCGGCCAGTTCCGGCCGAGCGCGCCTCTGCCTCGCGAGCCAACCCGCGGCAAACTGGAGCGCCGCACTCAGCTCGGTCATCCCCTGGCAAGGGCCGCCGGGGAGGAGCTGCTCGAGCCAGTGCCGCGCCCCCTCCGCGTCTTCGACCCGGTGGAACTGCAGGCTCCGGTCGCCAAAGAAGCACAGCTCCAGTGGGTCCACCGGAATTCCGCGCAGCGCGCGCCGGCGGAGATCGTCCAGCTCGGCGACCAGAAGGGCATCGCGGAAACGAGCCCGCACCCCACGCATCGACCCCGAGGCATCGCACAGGTACGCCCTGGCCCTCGTCGGTCGCGCCCGCCGACCGGTGGTCCCCCCCACTAGCCGACGCACCCGCTGGGACCCCGCCGCCAGATCGTGGAGGAGTCGGCGCGGATCCTCCACCACGAAGTCTCGCGCGTGGGCAGGGCTGTCGGTCAGGCCCAGCTCCAGCCGACGGTCGGGGGCAATGTGGCGCGGGTCGGCCTCGTCCGGTGCATCGACCTCTGCGGGCGCATCGTCCCAGGCCACCACCCGCGCCGCGGCCCTTCCGATGTCCAGGAGGTGGCGACGGTCCGGGACGGCATCCAGAAGCAGCTCGGCCAAGGTGTCCTCGCGGCTGCGCTCGGCCACTTCAGCCGCCGAGGCAGTGGCCGGACCCAGGTGCCGAACCGGTGGCTCCACACGGAACGCCTCCAGGGCCGACCGGAGCCTTGCCGCCGCCTCCCCCTGGCCGGCCTCCAACGCCCGGACGTACTGCACCCGGAGCGCGGCATAGGAGGTTCGCGGGGCGCTCCTGGCGGTCCTCTCCAGCCAGCTGGCCTGGGCCGCCCAGCTGCGGGCGCCGGCCGGCACCACCGCATCCCAGGCCCGATCGCGAGCGGCTCGAAGGCGAAGCGCGGTCACCTCCTCTTCCAGGGCCGCGGCTTCCAGCAGGGCATGCGCCCGCACCACGTCTCGGCGCCGCCGTTCCAAGTCTTCGACCGTCACCATCCCCCGGGCCAGAAGGAAAGCGGCCACGGCCGTTCGCGGTCGCTCGGAGCGCGCCGATCGAGCCTGGGAGACCGCCGCGACCGGCGGCAATTCGGGCACCTCTGCCCCCGGGGGGGCCTCGAGAATGTCGGCCGTGCGAACGATGCGTTCGGCCTGGTCGAAGGCTCGCTCCAGGCGGGCCCGCTCCCCTGCCGCCCAGCGCCCGTCGGCTGACTTTCGGTTCCACTCCAGCCGGGCGCGCAGGACATGCAAGGCGGCGTCGGCCCGAGCACCGAAGCGCTCGGCCAAGGTCCCGATGGTGCCCTCCTGCCGAGCCAGCCGGACCAGGAACTTCAGATCCGCCGCCGTGTGCACCCCGGCCCGTTGCAGCCGGGCATCGAGCGTCTCCAGCTCGCTCAGCGGTGGTGGGGGTGGCTGCCGGCCAAGGCGGCGGCGGGAGGGGCCGCTCGTCCGGAGCTGCTCGAAGCGCGCGCGGAGGCGCTCCAGCGCTGCAACCCGCACCGGCTAGCCCCGGGCCGCCAGCAGCGATCGGCTGAAGGTGCTGAACCCGTCGGCAAGTGCCACCAGCTCGGCCCGAAGGTCCTGCGCCCGACGGGCCTCGGGGCCAACGGCATGGGCCTGCAGCTCGGCATCGAGCCGGGCGAACTCCCCCTCCTTCAGGGCCAGCGCCGGAAATCGACTGGCCACCAGGGCGGTGAGCCGCTGCTCGGACTCCCGGCCCAGCTCTGGGGCGCCTTGCCGGGCCAGCGCGCTGTGGAGGGCGTCGTACCACCGCCGCAGATACGTGAGGCGGGCGGCAAGGTGCTCCAGCCCGTCCGCCGGCAACGACTCGACCCCCAGCCGCCGCAGGACGGAAGCGGCATCGGACTCCGACCTGGCCAGGTTGTCTCGGTAGCGGCGGTAGGCCTCGCCCGAGAGCGCATCCGGGACGGCCACCGGCCCGGGCTCCTCGGGCGCAGCGCTGGAACGGGACCGGGCGAGCGAGACCAAGGCCGCGCGCACCTCGTCAGAGAGCAGATCCGCCGATTCCAGACGGTCGAGGACCGGGCTCAGAGGCTCATCTGGGCCCACCGCCGCCACCTGACCCAGGCCCAGGGCCCGGGCCACAGGATGGAGATCCACCTCGGCATCCAGTCGCTGGAGCATCGCCGCAGCGCGGTCGAGGCCAGCCCGGAGGCGGGCGAATCCAGCTGCATCCGACGGCACCGCTCCGGCACCGGTCAGAAGCAGCTCCAGCGCCTCGGCTCCGGCCCGCCCCGCCGCCTTCCTCGCCCCAGCCGCCTCGGCGTCCGAAGGAGCGAGGGTTCCCGCCCAGCGGGCCAGGGACTCGGCTGCCGCCGCCACTCCCTCGATGCTGGCCGGCGGTGCGGCGATGAAACTCTGGGCTTCTTCCAGGAAGCGCGCCCGGATGGCCAGACCGGCTCGGGCCACCGCGGCCGAGAGACTCCGTCGGGCAGGCAGCAGCTCGGTCGCCTCGAGGAGCGGTGGAAGCTCCGCGGCCCGGCGGAGGACGGCCTCATCGACTTGCGACTGGAGGAGCAGCGGCTCCAACCTGGCGGCCACCCTGGTGGCCACTGCGAGAAGAGCCGACCGGTTCTCCTCCCGCACCGCTCTTCCCAGCCGCTCGCGCACCGCGCTGAGGAGCGGAAGGGCTCGGGCCATGGCCGTTTCCGGAGAGGTGACGGAGGCGAGCCGGTCCGCTTCGGCGGTCAGGCTGGGCAGGTCGAGGCTCTTGGCTTCGCTCTCGCGGGCCGCCCGTGTCTCCGACAGGGCCTGTCGCAGCGCCTCGGCGAACGCCCGCTGCTCGTGGCGAACCCGGGTCAGCTGGGCTTGCTCGCGGGGATCGGCGGCGTGGGCCAGCGCCGACTCCAGCTCGGCGCCCTCTGGACCGGCGGTGGCAAAAAAAAGCGAGAGCGCCGCCAGGTCCTCGGAGGTGGCACGGAGCGGGCGCGGCCGGCGGCCGGCATCGCGGACCACCGCGGCACGCAAGGCCCAGACTGACCGGACCAGCGTCCTTTGCGAGAGCAGCCGGGTGACGGTCTCCCCGGAGGGGTCCTCGGCCAGCGCGGGCTGGAGCAAATCCACCAGGCGCTCCAGCGCCTCCAGGGTCTCGGCGGGAACTTCCACCCGAGGCAAGGAGTCTTGAAGTCGGGCCAGCGCGGCCCGGGGGAGCGACACCTCGACCTGAGGCGTCCGAGCGGCCGTGGCGCCCACCAGGAGCGCTCGCCGGCTGGAGGGCCGGGCGAAGCTGGAGGGGACGAAGGCTTGGAAGGCGATCCGGTCGGCGAAGGCGACCAGCAGCTCGGGGACGCGGGCCACCACTTCCGACAAAAAGCGGTTGCTGGTGAGAACGGCGGTTTCCAGCTGACCCCGCTCCACCGAGGGTCCCTGCTTCAGTTCCCGCTCGTGCAGGGCGTTGAGAACGGCCCGCAGGAGCATGTCCCGGCCATCGAACACCTCGTCCAGGAAGGCGTAGCGGTGGCCGAGCATCCCCTCCTCCAGCAGATGCCGGGTCCGGCCTGTCTCGGTGAGGACCTTGAAGTCCACCGGCCCGAGCAGGTCGGTCTGCACCGCTCCCTCGGTCAGCTGGCGGGTGAAGAGGGAGGGGCGCCCGTCGTCCTCCAGGATCCCTCCCAGGACGGCGTGGGCCAGGGCACTCTTGGCCGTGCCCGGCGGGCCGGTGATCAGCACGTGCTCCTTGGAGAGCAGGGCCAGGGCGAGCTGCTCCAGGACCGCTTCGCGCTCGAGGAAGACGGCGCGCTGCGCGTCGAAGAAACGCTGCAGGGACTGGGCGTCCGCGCCGAGATCGTTCATGGCCATCGCTGGCCGGGAAGATTACCGCCGGTCACCCTTGTGGACGTTCATCCGGGGGGTCGATTGCCTGGGGGTGCGGCTGGGCCCTCCCCGGGCAGACCGCGACCTCCGGTGCCTGGAGGTGTCTGCCAGAGACCAGAGGTTGCGCTCGTCAGCTCGGCCGTCAGTTGGTGCGGAACTCGGCGTCGACCACGTCGTCCTTCTTGGGCGTGGCCTGGCTTCCGGGAGCAGCCCCGTCACCGGCTGGAGGTGGGGCGCCGGGCTGACCGGCCTGGGCCCCCGCGGCGCGGTACATCTCCTCGGCGGCCTTGTGGCTGGCCTGCTCCAGGGCGGTGGTGGCGGCTTGGATGGCGGCCTGGTCGCTGCCGGAGCGCACCGACTCGAGGTGCTTCATGGCCTCCTCGAGCTTGCTCACCGTATCTGGGGAGAGCTTGTCCCGGTTCTCCTTGACCAGCTTCTCCATCTGGTAACCCAGATTCTCGGCCCGGTTCTTCACCTCCACCAGCTCGCGGCGCTCCTTGTCCTCGGCCTCGTGGCTCCGAGCGTCGGCGACCATCTTCTCCACCTCGTCCTTGGCCAGGCCCGAGGAGTGGGTGATGGTGACCTTCTGCTCCTTGCTGGTGGCCTTGTCCTTGGCGCTGACGTTGAGGATGCCGTTGGCGTCGATGTCGAAGGTCACCTCGATCTGCGGCATGCCCCGCGGCGCCGGCGGAAGGCCGGCCAGCTGGAACTTGCCCAGCGAGCGGTTGTCGGCGGCCATCTCCCGCTCACCCTGGAGCACGTGGATCTCCACCTGGGTCTGCCCGTCGGCGGCAGTGGAGAAGGTCTCCGACCGCTTGCTGGGGATGGTGGTGTTCCGCTCGATGAGCTTGGTCATCACTCCGCCCAGCGTCTCCACACCCAGCGACAGCGGGGTGACGTCCAGGAGGAGGATGTCCTTGACCTCGCCAGAGAGCACGCCGGCCTGCACCGCCGCGCCCACGGCCACCACCTCGTCGGGGTTGACCGACCGGTTGGGCTCCTTGCCGAACAGCTTCTTCACCGCCTCCCCCACCTTGGGGATGCGGGTGCTACCGCCGACCAGGACGACCTCGTTCAGGTCCTTGGGCTCGAGCCCGGCGTCCTTGAGGCACTTGCGGCACGGCTCCAGCGAGCGCTCGATGAAGTCCTCGATCATCGACTCGAACTTGGCTCGGCTGAGCTTGACGCTGAGGTGCTTGGGGCCGGTCTGATCGGCCGTGAGGAAGGGCAGATTGATCTCCGTCTCCATGGTGCTGGAGAGCTCGATCTTGGCCTTCTCCGCCGCCTCCTTCAGACGCTGCAGCACCATCTTGTCCTTGCTGACGTCGATGCCGGTGTCCTTCTTGAACTCGGTGATGAGCCAGTCCATCAACCGCAGGTCGATGTTGTCGCCGCCCAGGTGGGTGTCACCGTTGGTGGCCAGCACGTCGACCACGTTCTCCCCCACCTCCAGGATGGAGATGTCGAACGTCCCGCCGCCGAAGTCGTAGACGGCGATCTTCTCGTCCTTCTTCTTGTCCAGCCCGTAGGCCAGCGCGGCCGCGGTGGGCTCGTTGACGATGCGCCGGACGGTGAGGCCGGCGATCTCGCCGGCGTCCTTGGTGGCCTGGCGCTGGGCGTCGTTGAAGTAGGCCGGGACGGTGATGACCGCCTCGGTCACCTTTTCGCCGAGATAGTTCTCCGCTGCTCGCTTCAACTTGAGCAGGATCTGCGCGGAGATCTCCGGCGCGCTGAACTGCTTGCCGTCGATCTCCACCCGGGCATCACCGTGGGGGCCGCGGACCACCTTGTAGGGGACCAGCTTGGCCTCCTCGGTGACCTCCTCGAAGCGCCGCCCCATGAACCGCTTGATGGAGTAGACGGTCCGCTCGGGGTTGGTGATGGCCTGACGCTTGGCGACCTGGCCGACCAGCCGTTCCCCCTCCTTGGTGAAGGCGACCACCGAGGGGGTGATCCGGCTCCCCTCCTCGTTGGTCAGCACCTTTGGGTCGCGGCCTTCCATGATGGCCACCACGCTGTTGGTGGTCCCTAGGTCGATGCCGATGATCTTCGCCACGTTCTGAGCCTCCTAAGAATCCTTTGAATTTCAACAACTTCTGCATCGGGGCAGGGCCCGACGTCTCGGTAGCGAACCTAACCAGGGGTGTAGGTGTGTCAAACGTCGATTTTCACGGGGAGCCACGAAGCGCCGGGTGGCGGTCGGGCGAGCATCTCCGCCGAGGGATTCCCGGCGAGGTACCCCCAGCGAGGTATCAGAGAACTCGTCTAGCCCCTCGCGAGGGGTTGCCCGAGGCGTTCCTCACGAGGTCTCCCACCCGAAGTGTCAAACACCTCGTCAGGGCCTTCCTTCTCGACGAGGTATCAGAGAACTCGTCTGACCCTCGCGAGGGGCCCCCCGAGGCGTTCCTCCCGAAGTGTCAAACACCTCGTCAGGGCCTTCCCTCTCGACGAGGTATCAGAGAACTCGTCTGGGAGAACTCGTCTGGCGCCTCTCCCGGGAGGCAACCGAGGACCGCCACCTGTCCTACGCACCTGGATGGTACCCCCGCTTCACAGCCGGCCGCTTAGACAGCCCCTCGTGTGGCCCCAACCTGTCGAAATCGTTACAGAGAGGCAACATCTGTCCAGCCATGTCGAGCCTGGCCGGAAAGATGCACAGTGCGTCAAACCCTGCCGCGTCGCGCCACCCTGATCCGGACCTGACCGCCACCACGATGCTCGCTCAGACGTCGCCCCACCCGGAGGAGGCCCCTCACCGGGTTGCCGTCCTCCTCAACGCCAAGGCCCGCCGGGTGACCCCGCGGGTAGTGCGGGCGCTGTCCCACGTCATCCCCCGCTCTGACCTTTTCCTCTCCCGCTCCCCGCTCGACGCCCGGCGCATCGCCCGGGCAGTGCTGGCCCGCGGCTACGACACCGTTTTTTGCGGCGGTGGCGACGGAACGTTCATTGGTTTTGCAGACGAGATCCTCGCCGAGGCCGAGCGGGCCCGCGCCCAGACCCCCCGCTTCGGCGTCCTCAAGCTCGGAACGGGCAACGGGCTGGCGGCCCTGGTCCATGCCTCGCCGGTCCGGGACGGCGGCATCCTGGAGGACGTGCGGAGAGCGCGCGAAGGCGGCATCCCCGGCTACCGAACGCTGGAGCTGCTCGAGGTGGAGGGACGCCGCGCCCAGTTCGCCGGTCTGGGGGTCGATGCGCGCCTGCTCAACGACTATCTGGAATTGAAGACCCGGGTCCAGGGCACTCGGCTGGCCCGTCTTCTGACAGGCTCGCGGGGGTACGCCGCGGCGGTGGCCTTGAGGACCCTGCCCCAGGTTCTGGCCCACCGTCAGGCGGTCGAGGTGGAGGTTTCCAATCTCTCCGACCTCCCGGCCTTTCGCCTCGATTCTCAAGGGCAACCGGTGGAAGAGTTCGCCCGGGGCCAGGTCCTGTTCCGCGGGCCCGCGATGCTGGTCGCCGCCGGAACCATCCCCTTCTATGGCTACGCGCTGCGGATGTTTCCCTTCGCTGGCCTCCGCCCTGGCTACATGCAGCTTCGGCTGGGAACGGTGAAGCCCCTCGAGGTGCTTCGACACCTGCAGGCCATGTGGCGCGGCGAGTGGTTCCCCCGCTCCATCCACGACTTCCACGTGGCGCGGGTGGGGGTGCGATCGGTGCAGCCCATGCCCTTGCAGATCGGCGGCGATGCCGCTGGTTTCCGCAAGGAGATCGAGCTGGGCATGTCGGCAGATCGGCTGGAGCTGGTGGACTGGTCCCAGCCGGCCCTGGCCTGATGGCGCAGAACCCCGGGGACTCAGCCCCGATCGCGAGAGGGACGCGGCCGTTCATCCGGCTCTCGGCGCCGTCCCACGATCAAAGCGAAGCTGACCGCCGCGGCCCCACCTCCGTAGAGGGCCGCCTCCTCGGCCAGCGCTTCCGGCGCCGAGGCATACAGGGCGTCCATCTCGTCGATGCCCAGGGTTTCGGCCAGCTCGGGCTCGTACCCCGCCGGGGCCAGCTCCGCGAGCAGCTGCTGAGGCGTCTTCAGCGTCAGGCCCCAGTGGCGTTCCCAGGCCTCCACCTGGGTCGCCGGGGCCCGGAGCGGGAGCCGGACCGGCCGGACGAAGGCCATCCGGCCCTCTGGGCGGAGGAGCGGACGGAGGGGACTCGCCGGCGACTCCCCCAGCGCATCCCGGACAGGGAGCAGCACCAGATCGAAACCACCGAGCAGCTCCTCCGGAGGAGTCTCCGCCCGAACAGCGGTCACTCCCCCCGGCGCCGCGTCGGTGGCCTTCTGGAGGGCGAGCTCGGAGGAGTCCAGCACCGTGACGGCCAGGCCATGCGTTCCGGCAAGCACCGCGGCCACGCTGCCATGCGCCAGGCCCCACTCCAGGGCTTTGGCCCCTCGTTTCAGCTCCAGGCGGCGCACCAGCCGCGAGACAACGGAGGGGCGGCAGAAGGGGGCCCGCGGGTCGACTCCCGAGAACTCCTCCGCCGGGCGGTGGGAGGCGCGCATGGGCCCTACAAGTAGTACAGAATCCGGCGCTCCTTGTGCAGCTCGGTGTAGACGTGTCGCCGTTGCTCCTCGCTCAGGAGCATCACGGTGACCGACACGGAGAGGTAGCGCCCCTCGCGCGAAGGCTGCTCGCTCATCGAATCCGGCGAGACCTGCAGGCCAAGGATCCGGTGGAACAGCAACCGGACGTATTCGCGGAAGCCGTGCTCCTGCCGGCCCATCACCTTGAAGGTGTAGGGGGTCGGGTACTCGATGAGCGGCTTGCGCTCGGTCGTCTCCGCGGGGGTCTGTCCATCGCCGGTGGTCACAACAGATTCGCCGCCAGTTCCGCCAGGGCGCTGCGCTCGCCCTTGGTCATGGTGATGTGGCCGGAGATGCGCTCCTGCTTGAACCGATTCACGACGTGGACCAGTCCATTGGTGGTGGAGTCGACGTAAGGGTTGTCGATCTGGAACGGGTCGCCGGTGAGGATGATCTTCGTGCCATCCCCCACCCGGGTGATGATGGTCTTCACCTCGTGGGGGGTGAGGTTCTGCGCTTCGTCGACGATGATGAACTGGTTGGGGATGCTGCGCCCACGGATGTAGGTCAAGGGTTCGATCTCCAGGATGCCCAGATCGAGCAGCTCGTGGTAGCCGCGGCCAGCCTTCTTGTCGGCCCGGCTGAGGTTCATCAGGAATTCCACGTTGTCGAAGATGGGCTGCATCCAGGGATTGAGCTTCTGCTCCACGTCACCCGGCAAGTAGCCGATGTCCCGGCCCAGGGGGAAGATGGGCCGGGAGACCAGCAATTTCTGGTAGTTCCCCTCCTCCGTCGTCTTGTGCAGGCCGGCGGCGATGGCCAGAAGGGTCTTGCCGGTCCCGGCTTTGCCGACGATGGTGACCAGCTTGACCTCGTCGTTCAGCAGCAAATCCAGGGTGTAGCTCTGCTCCATGTTGCGGGCGCGGATGCCCCACACGCCTTCCTTGGAGGGACGCAGCAGCGGCACCACCTTGCCCTTGCCCGCATGCATCCGGGCCATGGCGGTGTGCGATGGATTCTGGGCGTCCTTGAGGAGGACGAACTCGTTGGGCGAGAGCGTCTCCATGCCCGGAACGGCCACTTCGGCTCCGGGCCGGTACATCTGGTCCACTGCCTCCTTGGGAACGATCAGCTCGGCATGGCCGGTGAAGAGCTCGGAGATCTCCACCCGTTCGGCGTCGTAATCCTGGGCGATGAGGCCGATGGCGTCGGCCCGGATGCGCAGCGAGGTGTCCTTGGTGATGAAGACCGCTCTGAGATCTGGCTCGCGCTCCTTGATGTCGAGGGCCACCGCCAGGATGCGGTTGTCCATCAAGTTGGCATCGCCGATGTGGGCCGGGAGGCTCCGGTGGCTGAAGACCACCCGGAGGATGCCGCCTGCCGGCAGCGGGACCCCCTCGGCCAGCGAGCCCTCGGCCCGGAAGGCATCGAGATAGCGTGAAACGACGCGGGAGTTACGACCCAGCTCGCTCTGGTCGCGCTTGAACTTGTCGACCTCTTCGATGACGTAGATGGGAATGACGACGTTGTTGTCGTCGAAGCTGAACAGCGACCGCGGATCGTGCAGCAGGACGTTCGTGTCGAGGATGAAGTTTTTTTTCATCGACTGGCCGGGCGCTCTCCTGGTGTGGATGTCGGTCGCTCGCTGGCTGGCGAGGTGAGTATAGCCCCGAAGCCGACGCTTCCTCGGCCTCAAACTGGGTGTCGCGTGGGCCGCAGCAGCTCCTCGATCCGCTGCGGAATTGGGGGCGGAGGCATCCGTTGCCAGGGGAACGCCTCTCGGAGGCGGGGCAGATCAAAAGCGTAACGGACCGAGCGGACCGCGTGAAGGGCTGCCCGGCGCCGGGGAGTGTCGACCGCGTCGGCCACCCGACCATCGAGCGCGGCCACCATGACCTCCGGGCTCCAGGTCACCTTCTTGCCATCTCCCAGGACGCAACCCAGCTCCAGGGCCCAGGCCAGGAGCCAGAGGGGCCGCAGCCGAGGAGTTTGGTGGAGCGCCTCGAAGCGGGCCTGGGCGGCGCCGTCCAGAAAGCGAAAGTGCCGGGCATACGCCCAAGCAGCATGGAAGCTGCTGGCCCGCAGGGCGATGCCCTCCGCCCCCACCCGCTTGGCCAGCAACAGCAACAGCTGGAGGATCTCCGAGGAGAGCGAAAGGCCGGGCCGCTCCTGCCCGGGCAGCGGGGGGCGCTGCCAGTCGAAGTTTCGCTCGGGGTGTTGCAGCAGCAATGACTCCAGAAAGAGCAACGGGGCCTGATCTGCCGGTGGCTCCAACCCAATGGTCTGGCCGGTGATCTGCCGAATCGAGAGGTCGATGACCGGCTGCCGAGCGTCGCGCGTTTCCACCATCACCCGGGGGACGAAGGGGTCGCGGAGATCGAGCCGGGTCTCCAGCGGCCCGAGTCCGCGCTGGGCCAACCGTTCCACGGTTCCGTAGGCACGGAGCGCGTGCTCCAATCCGCGGCGGGTATAGGTCTCCCAGGCCAGCTGGGTGCGTCCTTCGCGGGAACCCAGGCCCAGCGGGTCGACCTCCGGGCCTTCTGGCTGGGTGAGCGCCGCCGGGTCAAGGCGCCGATAAATGCGCCAGAGCCGGGGCTGGACTCGAGCTATCTCGCTCATCGGTAACGAATCTCGGCAATGACCACGTTCGCGTCGCCCCGGGGACGGCGGACGGTGACTTCATCCCCCCGGCGCTTTCCCAGCAGGGAGCGGCCCAGCGGGGATTCCACGCTGACCCGCGAGCCGGTGGCGTCGATCTCGTCGGCCCCGACGATCTGAAAGGTGCGCCGAGTTCCGTCCTCTTCCTCGATGGTGACCGTGGCTCCGAACCAGACTCGCTCGACGTCGCTCTGCTCTTCGGGGACGACGATGGTGGAGGTGTCCAATCTCCCCTGAAGAAAGCGGATTCGCCGATCGATCTCCCGGAGCCGTCGTTTGCCGTAGATGTACTCGGCGTTCTCGCTCCGGTCACCCTGGGCAGCGGCGGCACTCACCTCGGCGGTCACCTTGGGGCGCTCCACGTTGAGGAGCCGAAGCAGCTCGGCGTGCATGCGTTCCGCCCCTGCCCGAGTGAGGTATCGCTTGCCCGGACGCGCCGATTCTTCTTCGTCCTCCAGGGCCTCGTCTTTCGGGTCGTCCGTGCGCACGAAGGATGATGCTCCACTCCGCTCTCCGAGGGGGCTTGCGGTCGGGCACCTCGTTGTGACTACCTACCGCCCTCAAACCCGAGTCGCTAGCTCAGCTGGTAGAGCACCGGCCTTTTAAGCCGAGGGTCCAGGGTTCGAGTCCCTGGCGACTCACTCCACCGGACACTTCTTAAGATTCGCTCCCGGATTCCCGGTCGACATCCGCGAAGAGCCGGGTGTACGCCTCCCCACCCGCGGAGGTGCACCATGGCAAAGGCGATTCCAGAAGGTCTGCGTACCCTCACCCCGTCGCTGGCGGTGGACGGAGCAGCGGAGGCGATTGAGTTCTACAAGAAGGCTTTCGGCGCAGAGGAAGTATCGCGGGCAATGGACCCCAGCGGCAAGAAGGTCTGGCACGCCCATCTGCGCATTAGGGACTCTGCCTTCTTCATCAACGACGTGGCTCCGGAGATGGGCAACACCGCGACCAGTTCGGCGATGTGGATCTACACCGAGGGCGTGGACGCAGCGTTCGACCGGGCCATCAAGGCAGGGGGAAAGGCCACCATGCCCGTGGCCGACATGTTCTGGGGCGACCGGACGGGATCGCTGGTCGACCGCTGGGGCATCCGCTGGTCCATCGCCCAGCACATGAAGGACCTGACGCCGGCGGAGATGGAGGCCGCGCAAGAGGCGTTCATCGCCGACATGGCTAAGATGCAGAAGAAGTAGAGCCAGGGTTCGGCGTTTTCCGTCGAACTGGCAATCGTGGCCGGCTTCCGATAGTCGAGGGACCGCTTTTGTCGGTCCCCGTCGTCTAGAGGCCCAGGACGCTGGCCTTTCAAGCCGGTAACACGGGTTCGAATCCCGTCGGGGACAAGTTTTTTCAGGCACTTCGGACACGTGCGAACCCGCATGAACACCTGGAACTGTTGGTCGGGGTGTTGGTCGGGCTGGGGCTTGTGAGCACGTGACGTTGGTTCCGGTGGTCGCGAATGCGCTCCACGCCAGGGCCAGCAACAAGAAGGGCGAGGTCGGCGTTCCAACGTCGACCAGTACCCTCCCGTGTGAGGAGTTTCGGAGTCGAAGCGTGCTTCTCTGCACGTCAGGAACATCGACGGGCACCGAGCACACGATGACGCCAAAGCAGTGACGCGGAGGCCTGGCACCACGCCGGCGACGCCGCGTCCCAACAGCTCGCCGCCGCCCAGGTGTTCCGCGGGACATTCGCCCTCCGGCGCGCGTCCGTCGAGCACACCGGGGACTTCACGGCGATGCTCGAGTCATTTCGCAGCTACTCCTCCGTGCGCGAACCTTCGAAGGGGTCCTGAACCTCCTCCAGCAGTGCCGGGCCGGTGCCCCGGAAGCGCCAGTCTGGCGCGCTTGAACGTGCTCGCGCCTCGGCTCTGCCGTCTCTGAAGCTCAGCGAAGCTCAAATCGAGACCCCCCGGTGTCAACGCGGAGTGCGGTGCCGCTCAGGGGACGAAGACTTGCAGTCTGACCGAACGCGGGCATCTCGACCGAGGCGTCAGCCGCTCGCGCTTCCCCCATGGCCAAGGCTTGCAGGCGGAGGGAGAATCCGGCAGCCGACGACCACCTGACCAGGACCGACCTTCGAGGAGCAACCATGAGCGACATCACGACCAGACCGGTCCTCGAGGGCCACAAGGTCCTCTTGGTCGGCATCGCCAACGATCACTCCATCGCCTACGGCTGCGCCAAGGCCTTCCGACAGATGGGGGCGGATCTGGCGGTCACCTGGGTCAACGAGAAGGCCCGGGCCCACGTCGAGCCTCTCGCCACCGAGCTGGGAGCGACACTCACCGCCCCGCTGGACGTCAGAGTCCCCGGCCAGCTCGAAGCGGTCTTCGACCTCGTCCGGACTCGCTGGGGGAAGCTGGACAGCCTGGTCCACTCCTTCGCCTTCGCGCCCAAGGAGGACCTTCAGGGAAAGCTCCTCGACTGCTCCGCGGCGGGATTCGGCCAGGCGATGGACGTCTGCTGCCACTCCTTTGTAAGGATGGCGAAGCTCGCCGCACCCCTGATGAAGGACGGAGGGACCCTGTTCGCCATGAGCTACCTCGGCGCGAACCGGGTCGTGCCCAACTACAACGTGATGGGTCCGGTGAAGGCGGCGCTCGAGGCGGCGTGCCGGTACCTCGCCTATGAGCTGGGGCCGCGCGGCATCCGCGTCCACGCCATCTCGCCGGGACCCCTGAAGACCCGCGCCGCGTCGGGGCTGAAGAACTTCGAGCTGCTCCTGAACGAGGCGACGCAGAAGGCGCCCCTGGGTGAGGTGGACATCATGGATGTGGGGTTCTCCTGCGCTCATCTGGCCACGCCATTCGCCCGGCGAATCACCGGGGCCACGGTTTACGTGGACGGGGGGGCGAACATCGTCGCCTGAGCTTCAAGGAGAATCTCGGCCTTGATGCCCAGCGCCTCGACCAGCTCGAGGTGGTTCAGCGCATTCTCGCCGAGGAGTTCAGGCGCGCCGCTCCAGCGACGCGCCTTCCACCACCCTTGCCAACTAGCCCAGCTCTCGCGGCGGCCTGCTCAGCCGCGCGGCGCGCCCGAGCGTGGATCCGGGCAGTGCTGCCGGACACTCGTAAGGAGGTCGGTCGGCCGGAACGGCTTCGGCAGGAGCCCGGTGATTCGCGGATTGGTCAGGTGCCGGCGCTGGACGTAGGCCGAGATGATCACCACCCGCATGCCCGACGCGAGCTTCCCGCGGAGTGCATCAAGGAACTCAAGACGGTTCATCCCCGGCATCATGACGTCGAGCAGCGCGAGGCGCGGCTCCGCGCCGCCCTCCAGCGCCTCCATCCCATCGCTCGCCGAGGACACCTCGATCCAGGGGACTTTGGCCTCGAGCAGGTCCACGACCGAGCCGCGGATGTCTGGATCATCCTCGACGACAAGCACCTGGGCGGCCACGGACATAGAGCCTGGGCGCTCACTCGGCGACTTCACGGCGATGGCGGAGTCGTTTCGCAAGTCGCGCCCAGAGGGACTCGACCACGAGGAACGTGGCACGTCCGTAGGCCGAGCCGCGCCTGGTGCTCCGCCCAGGCTCTTGGGCGACGTTATTGTGGCCGGTCGCCGAGTGAGCGCCTTATCTCGCGGACGTTCTATTCCCCTTCACTCGGCTCGCCTCCATGAAACGCTCTGCGTACTCCGCCAGCGTCGGCGCTCTCCTCTCCTCGAGGCCGAAGATTCCCTCGGCAAGCGCCTTGCGTATCTGCCGCTCGTAGGCTTCGGCCTCTCGGCGCGTCCGCAGGACTCGGCGGTATCGCTGCACCGTCGTCGAGCCTGGCACGGGCCAGTTCACATCGACTCTCCAACCCTCTCCACTCCTTCCGAACGCTCACCTCTGACTCCTCTGCTGGGGCGTTCGGCGACTTCCATCTGGAAGTGTAGTCGGTGGCGGTGCTGGCTGTCCTCGAAGAGCCTCGGCGAGGTTGATCCGGACGACTCGGCCGAAGCGGACGACCCCGCGGAGCGCGCCTCGAGATGCCAGCGCGTAGACGCTCTTCGGCGGGAGCTGGAGTGCGCGGGCCGCCTGCGGCACGGTGAGGAGCTGCGCCCCGGGTGGAGCCTCGGGCTTCACTCGCTGGCCTCCGGCTCGCGCTCGCCTCGCTGGAACTGCAGCAGCACCTTAGGCACCTCCGGGCAGTCGCGCGCTCGGAATTTCCGGCCCCTCTCGGGGACGTTCTGCGGCCTAGCGAGACCTCCGGCCGCTCCCGCGGGCGTGTTCGCTTTCGAGGGCGTGTTGTCGCGGATCGCCTCGTAGCGTCGAAGGAGCAGCTCCTGGACATAGCCGAGGATGTTGAGCTTCTTGGCCTTCATCTCCGCCTCCAGAAGGTCGACCACGTACTGCGGGAGGCGGAAGCAGGTCCGGAGCTGGACCAGGACTTCCCGGACCGCCTCTGCGTTGTACGAGAGCCCCAGCGCCGGCTTGAGGACCTCCTGGACAAAGTAGAGGTCCTCGGAGGGGACCTTGACGTTGAGGCTGGAGAGCCTCGTCCTTCGGAATCGGGGTCTTTCCCACCATCTAAGTAGATTCTGCTGTCAACTCGGGCGGACCCCTCGGCCCACTCGAAGCAGAGACAAGGGATTTTCAGTCCCCTTCGTTGAATGGCCAAGTCCTCGAACGGATAGGAGAAGGCGGAAAAGATGAGCCGGACTGCATCGTCGGTGCATCAGCTGACGCGGCCGAGCGCATGAGCCGCTCGCCAGCACTGAGCCGCTCGCCAGCACTGCCCCAGGGCCAGGCCCCAGGGCGGCCCACCGGTCAAGAGTTTGCGCCAGGGCCCCGGGTCAGGTCCGAGACTCGCGGGCGATGCCTTCGAATGCCTCGTCGATCGCCCGGGCGAAAGTCTGCTCCAGGCTCTCTCTCTGCGACTCGAGGCGGATGATGTTCCTGATGAGCTGCTCGAGGACCGGGATCTTAGGGATGCTACGGCTTTCCCTGACCATCGTGGCGGTGCTGATCATGGTGTTCATGCGCGGCCTCCAGCTTCTTGGTTGCCTCCCGCAGGCCCTTGTTACCTCTGCCACTCACGGGACGCAGCATCATGCGCTCGGGATACACAATGTCGAACCGGCTGCCGGTGTAGAAGGTGCCATCCGGCTTGTAGAGGTCGGCAGGTGATCTCATCCCGAGCGCTTGGTGCGGGCGCGTCCCCCGGCATCACCCGACGCGTTCGAAGGTGTTCAACCCCGAAGGCCTTCGAGATCCGCTGACCCGACCGGCCTTCCAGAAACACCTTTGCCGAGTACCGCCACTCATCGGCGTGTGGCCAGAACGACCTGCAGCAGAACGCGCTACCGGTGAACCTGCCGCCAGCAGCTCGGTGCGTTGCGCCAGCTTCGACGAGCCACGACACTCTTCCGGCCCCGAGCTCAACCGGGGGAGATTCCATAAGTGGTTGGCCCAGCGAGTAAAGACGGGAGTGCTGGCGCGACTGTCGTCCGCCGTGGGCTCCTTCGCCGCACTGGCATACGTCTGCATCGCGACAGGAAGCATTGCGACAAGTGTCGCGATCTACATCCTGTCGGTCGCCGCCGCAGCACTCACCTTGAGAGGGATGGGGTGGCACCTCGTGCCCGCGCTACCACGGGCCGCGGCGAACGCCCGGGCCTCGCTCGGCAGGCGCCTTCGCCATGGCGCGTCTGGTGCTGCGGAAGCGAGAGAAGGCCATGGCGGATGACGTTTCCCCTCGAACCCACCAGGAGTGGCCCGAGCGATTGCTTCGGCCCTTTGCCGACGTTCGGGCCGGTGAGGCGATCCCCGCCCTGGTCCTCGCTGGCACGCTGTTCCTGTTGCTCACGGCCTATTACCTTCTGAAGGTCATCCGCGAGCCGCTGATCCTCATGTCGGGCGGGGCAGAGGTGAAGGCATACGCCGCGGCAGGGCAGGCGTTGCTGCTGCTCCCCGTCCTGAGGCTCCACGGAGCCGTCGCTCGGCGAGTGGGACGTCTCGCGCTGATCGGGACCGTCCTGCTCTTCGTGGCCACGAACCTCCTCGCATTCGCGGGGCTCTTCTGGGCCAGGGTGTCCATCGGGATCGCCTTCTATCTGTGGGTGGGAACGTTCAACTTCCTCCTCGTCGCGACGTTCTGGAGCTTCGCCAACGACGTCTACACGCCCGAGCAAGGCAAGCGGCTCTTCGCGATCGTCGGTATCGGGAGCTCGATCGGCGCGCTGGCAGGTGCAGCCCTCGCCGGCTGCCTCCTGAAGCGTCTCTCTCCGCTCGCGCTGATGCTCATCGCGGCCGGAATCCTCGCAGCCGCCGTGGTCCCGTTCGCCTGGCTCGATCATTGGAATCGCCGACGACCACAAAGACAGCAACAGAAGTCCGAGCCTTCCGAGCCCCTCACCGGGCCGGGCGGTTTTCAGGCGCTGCTGCAGGACCGCTACCTGCTGCTGGTCGCTCTGCTGACGCTCTTGACGAACTGGGTGGTGAACTCCGGCGAGTACGTCCTCGACAAGACGCTTCTCGATTTCGCCTCCTCCGCGGCGCACGGCGTGGGCGACCCCATGCGCTTCGTGGGTCAGTTCAAGGCGACGTACTTCTGGTGGGTGAACCTGGTGGGGCTCGTCGGTCAGCTCTTCATCGTCTCACGGGTTCTGAAGCACCTCGGCGTCGGCGGGGCGCTGCTCCTTCTTCCGGTGGTCTCGCTGCTCGGAGCCTCGGCGATGCTGCTCCTCCCGGCGCTCGGGCTCATTCGCGTCGCCAAGGTCGTCGAGAAGGGTACGGAGTACTCGGTCCAGACCACGGGACTGAACGCCCTCTACCTCGTGGTCTCCCGCGACGCGAAGTACAAGGCGAAGGCAGTCATCGACACGTTCGTCGTCCGCGGCGGAGACGTGTGTGCCGCGGCGGCGATCTGGATCGGGGTTCATCACGGGTTTCACGTCCGGGGCTTCGCCGCGCTGAACGTCCTGCTCTCCCTCGTCTGGTTCACGGTCGCCCTGCGGGTGCGCGCGTTGCACCGGTCCCGGAGTGGCGAGGCCGCATCGTCGGTCGAGCGCAGAGTGCCCGCCGTCGCGCCGGCGTGCGTGGCGGTGCGGTGAGCTCCATCTGAGGGAGTGCCTTTCGAGGTGCTCCCCGGGCGACCTCAGTCCTCTCGCGTGTGCCGGGCGCTGTGGCTCTCCTGGCTGCCGCGGACGCTAAGCTCTCTCCTCGAGCTGCGACGTGCTGCGGCACGGGACTCGCGGAAACACCCGCCTCAATCCCGGCGACACACCGAGGACGATTTGGGAGCCGCGATCGTCGTCGTGAACGTCGGCTCGACACCGAAGAGGACCGCGTTGTGACGCCCCGCATGAGACCCAGTCGCGCTGCCGCTTCCCGAAACGCGTGGGCCTTCCTGCGACTGGTCGCCTTCGTCTGCGGACCCGCCGCGCTGGGTGCGACGAGAACCAGCTCCTCCCCGGAGACCGCATCCTCCACGCAGCAGTCCACCGAGTTGTCGAGCACGAACTCGCCAGCTGCAGCCGAACCCGGCACACCAGGTGCGGCAGCAGTCCAGCCTGCACCGGCACAGGCTCCGGGCTCAGCGCCTGCACAACCCACCGCGCGCCGCGAGGTCCCCGACTACCGGCAGCTCGAGCCCGAGCCGACGACGGCGGGTGACGTCCTGATCTGGGTTCCGCGCGTGATTCTCCTCCCGGCCTACCTCGTCACGGAGTACACGCTGCGCGTTCCGGTCGGGGCGGCTGCCACGGAAGCCGAGAGAAGCAACTGGCCCGGCGCGGTCTACGACTTCTTCGCCTTCGCTCCCGATCACAAGGGAGGCATCCTCCCGACCTTCTCGTTCAACACCGGGTTCCGGCCCAGCAACGGCTTCCACTTCTGGTGGGACGACACCTTCGTGGCCGGCAACACCATCAGTGCCGACGCGGCGTGGGGTGGGTCGAACTGGATCCACACCGCAATCGGTGACCGCTACCGGTTCTCGCGGGCCGACGACATCGCCTTCCAGGTCGAATGGCAGCGCCGTCCCGACCAGGTCTACTTCGGGATCGGCTCGGGACGCCGGACACCTACCGCTCGCGCTACGCCACCGACCAGGTCGAGGGGCGTGTGGTCTACACCCATGCAACCCCAGGCTCTCCGCGGAGCTGGGCGTTCGGACCGCCGCAGCCTTCGGAAAGAGCAACTTCCAGATGGTGTTCGGCATGGGCTCGGAGCCGTTTCGCGACGGGCTTCGCCTGACGTCGTTCCGCTTCGCGCTGGGAGTCACCTATGCC
>JBKOYI010000159.1:0-6226 GCA_046725335.1 Myxococcota bacterium
GAAGACGGCCGAGCCGTCGAAGCGCCCCAGCCCCCAGGCATCGCGGGGGAAATGGCCCGGGACCCAATCGATGATGACCCCGATGCCCGAGCGGTGCAGGTGGTCCACGAAGAAGCGGAAATCATCGGGGTGGCCGTACCGAGCGCTGGGGGCAAAGTAATTGCCGACCTGGTACCCCCAGGAACCGCCGAAGGGGTGCTCCGCCACCGGCAGCAGCTCGACGTGGGTGACGCCCATCTGTTGGGCGTAGGCAGCCAGCTGTTCGGCTGCCTCGCGGTAGGTGAGCATACGTCCGCCCTCCTCGGGAACGCCGCGCCAGGAACCCAGATGGACCTCGTAGATGCTCATTGGCTGAGTCCAGGGATTGCTAAGGGCGCGCCGCTCCATCCATCCCGAGTCGTGCCAGCGGTAGCGGTCGAGGGCGTGAACCACCGAGGCGTTGGCCGGGGGAACCTCGGTTCGGAAGGCGTAGGGGTCGACTTTGAGGAAAGGCGGACCGCCCCCCGCCGGCCGGATCTCGAACTTGTATCGCGCTCCGTCCCCCACCTCGGGGATGAACAGCTCCCAGATGCCCGAGCTGCCCATCCGGCGCATCGGGTCCAGTCGCCCGTCCCAGCCGTTGAAGTCCCCCACCACCGAGACCCCCCTGGCGGTGGGTGCCCAGACCGCGAAGGCCGTGCCCGCGGTGCCCCCATGGAGCATGGGGTGGGCCCCCAGCCGTTCCCAGGGCCGCTCATGTCGGCCCTCATTGAGGTAGTAAAGGTCCAGCTCGCCGAGCGTGGGCCAGAACCGGTAGGGATCTCCCAGGATGAAGCTCTGCGGTCCAGGGTAGCGGACCTGGAGGTGGTAGGGCCCGAGCTGGCGTGGCACCCGGACCTCGAAGAGCCCCTGTCCGAGCGGCTGCATCGGCCACTCGCTGCCATCGTCGCCCAGCACGGTGATGGCCTCGGCGTCGGGTCGGAAGGCCCGGACCACGGTTCCTCCACCGTCGGCGTGAGCGCCCAGGACCTGGTGGGGCTCGGGATGCTGCAGCGCCACCACCGCGTCGAGCATTGGACGCAGCCCACCCTCGACCGGGCGGGCGGCGGTCATGCCAGTGCCTCGGCTGGGATGTGGGCCCAGTCCGGTCGCATCTGCAGCTCGTAACGCAGCTCGTAGAGCGTCTTCTCCAGCTCCAGCACGTCGAGGATGACGCGGGTGTCCTCTTCACGCGCCGGAAGCAGACCGGTGCCATCCACCGCCCGACGCCAGCCCCGGAGGAAGGCCCCGCGGGTGCTCTCCACGGCGTTGCGCCACCGCGCCGGAGGCAGCGACACGGCGGCCACGGCGTAGGAGAAGGAACGCAGCATTCCGGCCACGTCGCGCAAGGGGGTGTGCTTCTCCCGGCGGGCGGAGTAGGGCCGGGCCGGCTCGCCCTCGAAGTCGATGATCATCCAATCGCTCCCGGTGCGAAGGGCCTGGCCCAGGTGCAGGTCCCCGTGCTGGCGAACCTTCTGTCCCGAGGGAGTCAGGGAGGCGAGGGACTTGGCCCGTTCGGTGAGGGCGTCCTGTCGCTCGGCCAGGGCTGGGAAGCGATCGTCGGAAAGGGCCAGGGTGACGCCCAGCTCTCCGACGATGGAGCTGCTCCAGCGCTGCAGGTCCTCCTGGAGGATGGGTTCGGGGCTGAAGGCCGGATCGTTGGGGTCGGAGGCCAGGGCCCGGTGCATCTCCCCGACGCGGGTCCCCAGCTCCTCCAGTTCCCGGAGAAGCTCCCGGCTGGGCTTGGGGCTCTCGCGGAGGGCGGAGGTGACGTGCTCCCAGCCGTCGCCCTGGTTGCGGAGGAAGGGGTAGGCCAGGGCAATGGTGCTGGCACTGGGCCCCTCCAGAGATAGCGTGGCCAGCAGCTGCGGGGTGGCCCGGAACTGATGGGTGGCCAGGAAGCGACCCATCTCTGTTTCCGGGTTCACGCCGATCTCCAGCTTGCGGACGATCTTCAGCAGCACCCGCTCAGCGAAGACCAGGCTGGTGTTGCTCTGCTCGACCCCCAGCGCGCGCACCTCGGGGTGGCGCGGGAGCGCCGACAGGATCGCCGGGGCATCGGCGATGACCTCCGCGCGGATGCTCTCCGCCCCCACGCTGAGCTGGCGACCCTCACGGGCAAAGTCGAGCACCGCCCGAGCCACCGAGGGGTCCTCCAGCGCGTCGCGCAGCGCCCCGTCTTCCCCACGCCCCAGGAAGACCAGGTAACGCTCGGGCGAGCCCAGCACGTAGGTTACCTGCACGACGCTGGCCTCGGCGTTCGTCCCCTCCGAGACGGGGAGGGTCAACCGCTCCATCACCTCCACCCGGGAGATGGGGACGCCTTTGCCGCCGAACCAGCGCTGATGCTGGAGCCAGGCGGTCAACTCCTCGACACTGAAATTCATGCCGGACCTCCCGATGTCGGCCGCTGTAGCCGGAACCAGTAGAAACCGTAGGGACCGAGCGAAAGCTGGTATGGCCGATCGGCGACAGGAGGGAAAGGCGTGTCGGCGAACAGGTCGATGGGGGTACAGCCGACCCACTCCGACAGGTCCACCTCGGCCGGCTGGGCGCCCCGGGCCAGGTTGTTCAAACAGAGGATGGTTTCCTCCGGGGTGTCCCGGACGAAGGCCATGACTTTGCGGTTGGGCGGATTCACGAACCTCAATTTGCCCATCCAGAAGGCAGGGTGCTGCTTCCGCACCCGGAGCACCTCCCGGATCCAGTTGAGCAGCGAATAGGGCGATGCCTCCTGCGCTTCCACGTTGAGCGCCTGGTAGCCGTACACCGTGTCGGCGATGACCGGGGCATAGAGCCGAGCGTAGTCTGCCCGGCTGAAACCGGCATTCCGGTCCGGCGTCCATTGCATGGGGGTCCTCACCCCGTGCCGATCGCCGAGGAAGATGTTGTCACCCATTCCAATCTCGTCGCCGTAATACATGACTGGGGTGCCAAGGAGGCTGAAGAGGAGCGAGTGCACCATCTCCAGGCGCCGCCGGCCGCTGTCCATCAGCGGGGCCAGCCGGCGACGGATGCCGAGGTTGAGCTTCATCCTCGGGTCCTTGGCGTACTCGCGGTACATGTAATCGCGGTCCTCGTCGGTGACCATCTCCAGTGTCAGCTCGTCATGGTTGCGCAGGAAGATGGCCCATTGGCAGGTCTCGGGGACTTCCGGGGTCTGCTGGATGATCTCCACGATCGGGGTCCGCTCCTCGCGCCGGACGGCCATGAAGATGCGCGGCATGACCGGGAAGTGGAACCCCATGTGGAATTCGTCGCCGTCGCCGAAATAGAACCGGACATCCGATGGCCACTGGTTGGCCTCGGCCAGGAGCATCCGTCCCTTGAACTCAGTGTCGATGGTGGCCCGGAGCCGCTTCAGGAAGGCGTGGGTCTCGGGGAGGTTTTCGCAGTTGGTCCCTTCCCGCTCGAAGAGGTAGGGCACCGCGTCGCAGCGAAAGCCGTCCACGCCCATGCGCAGCCAGAAGCGCATGATGTTGAGCATCTCCTCCTGGACCTCGGGATTGTCGTAATTGAGGTCCGGTTGGTGGCTGAAGAAGCGGTGCCAGTAGTACTGCTTGGCCACCGGGTCCCAGGTCCAGTTGGAGCGCTCGGTGTCAAGGAAGATGATCCGCGCTCCCTTGTACTTCTGGTCGGTGTCGCTCCAGACGTACCAGTTTCGCTTGGGACTGTCCGGGCTGCGGCGCGCCTCCTGAAACCAGGCGTGCTGATCGCTGGTGTGGTTCACCACCAGCTCGGTGATGATCCGAATCCCCCGGGCGTGGGCGGCGTCGATCAGCTTCTGGAAGTCCTCCAAGGTCCCGTAATCGGGATGAATGGCGTAGTAGTCGGCGATGTCGTAGCCGTCATCGCGAAGCGGGCTGGGGTACATCGGCAGGAGCCACAGGCAGTCGACCCCCAAATCTTGAAGGTAGGGCAACTTGGTGATCAGCCCGGGGATGTCGCCGATTCCGTCGCCGTTGCTGTCCACGAAGGCGCGGATGTGCAGCTCGTAGATGATGGCCGATTTGAACCAAAGCGGATCTTCCGGCTTCATTCGGTTCTCAGAAGAAGTAATCGAATGCCTTTTCGGTGCGGGGTGGGGCGCGGACGGTCCAGACCCGTGCCGGGGCTTCGGGGGTGAGCGTCACCTGGGCCCGGTCGCCACGCCAGAGTTGTCGCTCTCCGCTGAGATGCTCCTCCACCTCCACCGCCTCGCGTCCGGCCAACCCGTAGCGCTCGACCGGTAGCGAGAGGGTGGTGGTGTGGGGCCGATAGGGATCGAGACTCACCGCCACCAGGACCTGGCTGGTCCCCTCCGGGGTGCGCTTTCCGTAGAAGAGGACTTGAGGATCGTCGCACTCGAAGAACTCGAGCCCATCGTCGCGCTGGAGCGCCGCTTCGGCGTGTCGAACCGCGTTCAGCCGGGTGATGAAATCACCGATGTCGCCCGCGCGCCGGTTGCGCCAATCCACCAGCTGGTACTTCTCCGAGTCGCGGTATTCCTCTCCTTGCAGCACTCCCGCATCACAGAACTCATACCCCGAGTAGATGCCGTAGGAGGCCCCGAGCGTCGCTGCCAGCGCTACCCGGAGCCGGAAGGCCGGAGGTCCTCCATTCTGGAGCACCTCGTGGAGGATGTCGGGAGTGTTGGGCCACAGGTTGGGCCGAAGGGCATCCGCCCACTCCGGCTGCCGCAACTCCCGGAAGTAGTCGGTCAGCTCCTGCTTGTGGTTGCGCCAGCTGAAATAGGTGTAGCTCTGGCTGAAGCCGAGCTTGGCCAGGGCACGCATCAGCTTGGGGCGGGTGAAGGCCTCGGAGAGGAAGATCACCCGAGGGTCGCGCTCACGCACGTCGGCCAGCATCCATTCCCAGAAGGGCAGAGGCTTGGTGTGGGGGTTGTCGACCCGGAAGATGCGCACCCCCTGCTCGACCCAGAACAGGACCACGTCTCGCAAGGCAGGCCAGAGCGTTTGCCGGCCCGGCCCCAGGAAATCGAAGTTGACGATGTCGTCGTAGCGCTTGGGGGGGTTCTCGGCGGTCTTGATGGTTCCGTCGGGCCGGTGGTGAAACCACTCCGGATGCTCGGTGACCCAGGGGTGGTCGGGTGCACACTGGTAGGCCAGATCCAGCGCCACCTCCAGACCATGCTCGGAGGCGCGCCCGACGAAGCGACGGAAATCCTCCAGGGTCCCCAGCTGGGCATGGACCGCGGTGTGGCCGCCTTCGCGGGCGCCGATGGCCCAGGGGCTTCCCACGTCGGTCGGCTCGGATACGGGTGTGTTGTTCTTGCCCTTCCGGGCGGTGCGGCCAATGGGGTGGATGGGCGGCAAGTAGACGACATCGAACCCCATTTCCTCGATGCCCGGGAGCAACCCCTCGGCGTCGCGGAACGTCCCGTGGCGTTCGGCATGGGCGGCGCTCCGCGGAAAGAACTCGTACCAGGCGCCGGTCCGGGCCCGCTCTCGCTCCACCAGGACCGGCCGCTCCAGGGCGTCCCGCTGGCCCAGACTCCGGTCCGGGTAACGTGCGGCGGTCTCCACCAGCTGCGAGCCGATGGCGACCACCACGGCGTCGGCCGGAGGGCCCTGGAGCGCCTTGGCTGAGCTCTCCAACAGTCCCGCATCGTGCGTCGCCCCTGCGGCCCGGGCCCGCTCGGCACAGGATTTCAACAGGGCGGCCCCTTCCAGCAGCTCGCTGCGAACGTCCCGGCCGGCGTGCACCTTGCGCTCCAGCTCGGCGACCCAGGAGCGGTAGGCGTCCGGCCATCCTTCCACGGTGAAGACCACTCGGCCTGGAGCACGGAGCAGAACGTCGGCCGCCCACCGGTCGTTTCCGATGGAGTGCATGGGGAGGACGCGCCACGGTCCGGCCTCGCTCGACGGGCTGACCTGGCGCCACCACACCACCGCGGCCAGGACGTCGTGGCCTTCCTTGAAGATGTCCGCCTCGACGTGGAGCGGCTCGCCGGCGATCCGCTTCACCGGATAGCGGCCCCCGTCCAGGACGGGCGTCACCGCCTCGATGACGATGCTTCCCACCCGCGCTGGGGCTTCACCCATCGGTCCTCCAGGCTGTACACGAACCGTGATGGTGTACCTCGGAATCGGCCAATCCTACGGTTCACCACCGGTCAGCGTGGGGCAACCCCCGCGAAACCCTCCTCTGCCCGGAGCGCATCCTCCGCGGCGCGCAGCAACGGCTCGGCGGAGAGAGCCGAGCCGGT
>JBKOYI010000165.1:0-8662 GCA_046725335.1 Myxococcota bacterium
TCCTGCCGGCGGGCTCGACGACCGGCCCGGCGGTCCTCCTCGACCGCCAAGGCACGCTGCATTCGGGCCACGCCAGTTTCGAGATCACTCGCCACGGTGGCCGGGCAGTCTGCCGGAGGAGGCCCCCTGCGCGCCATTCCCAAGCGGTGACCCGTTGCTTCGCGGACGTCCGTGGGCCTCATGATCAGGGCCACTCAATGTCCTCGATGCGAGTGACGGTGGTGCGCGTCCGAGACGTGCGCATGGGTGTGGGTGAGAGGGGCGTGCCGATGCTGGTGGGCGTGGGGCTCGGAAGGGTCCAGGCCGGCGGGGTGTGCGTGCTGGTGATGTGCGTCGTGCACGTGCCGGTGAGAGTGCTCGAGAGCCTCGTGGGTGTGCGCATGGCCATGCCTCTCCCGAAGAAGAAGCACCACTCCTCCGGCCATCAGCAGTCCGGCGAGGGCCTGCCAGGCTCCGAACCGCTCCCCGAGCAAGGGAACGGAGAGCAGCGCACCGACGAAGGGCGCGGTGGCGAAGAAGGCCGCTTCCCGAGCGGCTCCGAGAAGTCTGAGCGCGAATGCATCGAGCAGCACGCTCACCCCGTAGCTCAGTCCCCCGAGCGCCAGGGCACTCGCCAGAATTCCCGGGCCGGGCCGGGCAACCCCCTGCACCACTGCCAGGAGCACCATGCAGCCACCGGCCCCGAGCGTCTTGATCATCACCAGACGCCAGGGGTCCTTCGAGGCCAGACCTTGCGTGAGGTTGTTGTCCACCGCCCAGGCGGCGCAGGCCAGCGCGACCAGGAGTGCACCCGTCGGGACCGTCCCGTCCCGATCCCCGCCCGGCCCGCCGAGCAGGATGGCACCGGAGAAGACCAGGCCTGCCGCGAGCACCTCCCGCAGGCCCAGGTGCTCGCCGAAGAAGGTGAGCGCGACCAGCACCGTCAAGGGGCCCTCGAGGTTGAGGAGCAGCGCGCCGCTGACGCCGGAGATCGAGCGCAGCCCGTTGACCAGCGCCAGCGGCCCGACCACCCCACCCAGCACCACGATGGCCAGCAGCCGTGGAAGGTCCGAGCGGGCCAGCGGTGCCTCCTGGATGCGAGTGCCGCCGATCCAGCGGCCGGCCGTCACGGCCAGACCTCCACCGAGGTAGAGCACCCCGGCCAGAAGCAGGGGCGGAAACTCCGGGAGGAGCCGCTTGGTGATGGGCACGCCGGCACCAAAGAACAGCGCCGAGAGCAGTCCAGCGACTGCGCCCGAAGCCAGTGGCTTCCCTTCTCCACCGGAATCATCCAAGTGACGTTGCAGCTCAGGAGGCACGACGGCAGGGGAGCATAGGCCCAGCGCGGGCGGCTGCGCCGGCCGCATTTACGCTATGCGGCCATTCGCCAGCACTTCCCCGGGCCATTCGATGCAGGGTGGCGCAGAGCACGAGAACATGTGAGTGAATGGCGATGGACGCCCCAACGGGAGCTGCTCCGACGACTGACCCGGTGTGCGGTATGCGGGTTCAACCCGAGAGCGCCGCTTCGCACCTCGAGCACGCCGGGCGGACCTACCATTTCTGCAGCACCCGCTGCGCCGAACGTTTCCGGGCCAACCCCGGCGGGTTCCTGAACCCCAGCGGCCAGCCGGCACCGGCAATGCCTCCGGAGCACCGGGCCAAGCAGCCCAGCAGGGAGGCAACGGGCCGGGTCTACACCTGCCCGATGCATCCGGAGATCCGTCAGATCGGGCCGGGCAACTGCCCCATCTGCGGCATGGCGCTCGAGCCTCTCGAAATCACCGAGGCACTCGAAGAGACGCCCAATCCCGAGCTGGAGGACATGTGGCGCCGGCTGTGGATCAGCATCGGGCCGACCGCGCTCCTCCTGGTTCTCGGCATGGGGCCGATGATCCCCGCCCTGGGGCGTGCCCTGCACGAGTGGCCGGCCTGGGTCGAGCTGCTGCTGGCCACCCCGGTGGTCCTCTGGGGCGGCTGGCCCTTTTTCGAGCGCGCAGTCGCTTCGGTCCGCACCGGCCACCTCAACATGTGGACGCTCATCGGACTGGGAGTGGCCGTCGCCTACGGCTTCAGCGTCTTGGTGACGCTGGCGCCAGGGCTGTTTCCGGAGAGCTTCCGGCAGCACGGGCGACTTCCGGTCTATTTCGAGCCGGCGGCGGTCATTGTCTGCCTGGTGCTCCTGGGACAGGTGCTGGAGCTGCGAGCTCGGAGTCGGACCGGCAGCGCCATCCGAGCCCTGTTGCGGCTGGCCCCACCCATCGCCCACCGGCAAGAGGCGGAGGGGGAGCGGGACGTGCCCCTGGCCGACGTTCATCCCGGTGACATCCTCCGGGTTCGCCCCGGCGAGGCCGTTCCGGTCGATGGGACGGTCATCGAGGGCGAGAGCACGGTCGACGAATCGATGCTCACCGGGGAGCCGATGCCTGTCTCCAAGCAGGCCGGCGAGCCAGTCCGGGCCGGCACGGTGAACGGCACCGGTGCCCTGACCCTGCGCGCCGAGCGCGTGGGCTCGGACACCCTGCTCGGCCAGATCGTCCGCACCGTGAACGAGGCCCAGCGGAGCCGCGCCCCCGTCCAGCGCCTGGCCGACGCCGTCTCGGCTGTCTTCGTCCCGGCGGTCATCGTGATGGCCGTGGTCACAGCGGTGGTCTGGGGCCTGTGGGGACCCGAGCCTCGGCTGGCCCATGCCCTGATCAACGCCGTGGCCGTCCTGATCATCGCCTGCCCCTGCGCGCTGGGGCTGGCCACTCCCATGGCGGTGATGGTCGGCACCGGCCACGGCGCCCGCGCCGGGGTCCTGGTCAAGAGCGCCGAGGCGCTGGAGACTCTGGCTCGGGTGGACACCCTCCTGGTCGACAAGACCGGAACCCTCACCGAGGGTCGCCCAACCTTGGCCGCCATCCACCCCGCGCCGGGCTTCGAGGAAGCGGCGGTGCTCCGAGCCGCCGCCGCCGTCGAGGCCCGCAGCGAGCATCCGCTGGCCCGCGCCATCGTCGATGCGGCACGGACCCGCGGGCTGGTGCTTCCTCCGGTGGCCGACTTCGCCTCCCAGACCGGGCGGGGCGTTCGGGGCCGGGTCGAGGGAAGCACTGTCCTGGTGGGGACGGATGCCCATCTCCGCAGCCTGGGTGTGACCGAGCAGCGAACGACGCTCAACCCGGAGCTCGGCGCCAAGGGCTTCGTCTTCGTGTCCATCGACGGCAAATTCGCCGGAACGCTGTCGGTGGCAGACCCGGTCCGTCCCTCGGCACGGGAGGCGCTGGAGGCCTTGAAGTCAGAAGGAGTCCAGGTGGTGATGGTCACCGGGGATCGCTGGACCACGGCGGAGGCCATCGCGGCACAGCTGGGCATCTCGGAGGTCGTGGCCGAGGTCCTCCCGGCGGACAAGGCGGCCGCGGTGAGGCGCCTTCGGGGTCAAGGACGGGTGGTGGCGATGGCCGGCGACGGGATCAACGACGCTCCGGCGCTGGCTTCGGCGGACGTGGGCATCGCCATGGGCACCGGAACGGACGTGGCCATGCAGACCGCGGGAATCACGCTGGTGCAGGGCGACCTGCGGGGGGTGGTGAGGGCACGGCGGCTCAGCCGGGCAGTCCGGCGGAACATTCGGCAGAACCTCTTCTTCGCCTTCGTCTACAACCTGCTGGGGGTCCCCCTGGCGGCCGGGGTGCTCTACCCCTTTTTTGGATTGCTCCTCAGCCCCATGCTGGCCAGTGCGGCCATGTCCATCAGCTCGGTTTCGGTGGTCGGTAACTCGCTCCGGCTCCGGAACGTTCCGCTCTGATGACGCAGTCGGGGCTCCGCTGGCGTACTCTGTACGGCGGTGGACTCGCTGGCCGTGGTTCCGCATCCGCGACTCGCCCTGCGCGCGTTCTTGACGCAATTCCCGGCGCCCCTCGGCACCCTGCCGCGGGATGTCTTTTCCCCGCTGCTGGCCCCGGGGGCGCAGGCGCCCGTACAAGGGAGCGAGGTGGTGCGCGCGGCCGTGCGGGACGTCCTGCGTCACGGCGGCTACAAGCCCACCGGTCGAGGCAAGCCCGCCTCCGAGTACCTTCAGCGGGTTGCCGCCGAGGGCAAGCTCACTCCCATCAATGCTGCGGTGGATGTCGGCAACGCGGTCTCACTCCACTCCGGGCTCCCCATCAGCGTGGTGGACGTCGATCGACTGCGCGCTCCCCTCAAGGTGGACGTGGCGCCCCCCGGGGCTCGCTACGTCTTCAATGCCGCCGGGCAGGACATCGTTCTCACCGGCCTGCCCTGCCTTTTCGACGCCGAGGGCCCCTGCGCCAACGCGGTGAAGGACGCCCACCGGACCAAGACCTCCGATGCCACCACCACCACCCTCACCCTGGTGTGGGGCAGCAGCGAGACGGAGGACCTTCTCGACGAGGCCGTGGGCTGGGCTTGGGAGCTGCTGGGCCGGGTGGGCGCCACCATCGACACGGTGGAGCTGGTGAGGCCCCGTCCGTCCTAGAACATCTCGCTCTTCACGCTGAGCTCGACCGCCCGGGTGTCATGAAAGCGCTGCTCCAGGCGCGCGAAGACGGTCCGATCGCGGGCCGCCACTCGGAAAAGCGACGAGTCGAGCACCTCCACCCGGAGATGCAGCGGCTCGGGCCCGTCTCCTGGACGTGGCAATCGCTCCCACCCGTCCAGGCGGATATCCACCACTTCCCTGAGCAAGGCGGCGATTCCCAGCAGCTGCTCCCAGGGCAGCTGGAGGCCGGGCCTCCGCGAGGAGGCAGCCGACTCGAGGTCCTTGAGGCCCGCCGGCCACGCCGGGGCGATGTCCCCTCTGGCCTCGATGTAGCGGAGCGTCCACCACAGCCCTGAGGCGGGGGGGTCGGTCAGCGAGAGGACTTCGTGCAGTGTTCCGGTGAGTTTCCCTTGCTCGTCGACATCGAAGATTTCGAGTGCGCGCATTTCGTGCGACCGGAACGTTATGCGCTCCGACACCAACTCCGAAGAGTTGAATTTTCCGCGGGTAGGCGCACCTTCACGGCGCGACTCGCACCCGACGCTCAGTGCGTGGTCCCTCGCCCAACAAGCGTGAGCGCGCGCCCTACGGCTGGCGCACTCGTCTCCAGCTTGCGGCATGACCGCCCGCGACAGAGGCCTCCTCAGAAGTTCACTGCGACGCGCAGGTACACGCTCCGCCCAGGTGCCCAGTGGCTCCCGTTGAAGCCGTTGTAGATGCGGTAAGCGTAGATGTTGTCGAAGAGGTTCACGATGTCGATGGCCACAGTGGGCCGGAGCGGCACGGTGAGAAAGTCGTGGGAGAGCGTCAGATCCACCCGCACCCAGCCGGGGACATGGGAGGCGTTGTTGGCCCCGGTTCGCAACCCGCTCCCGTAGGCCACCAGGCTCGAGAGCTGCGTCGGGCCGTCGCGGTAACTGGCGCCAGCGTTGGCAGTCCAGGTCTGCGAGTGATCCAGCGTCTGCCACTCCTTGTTGGCCAGGTCATCCTCGGTGAAGAGGTACTTGGCGGTGGCGATTTCCTTTCCCTGGGCAGTTCCGAAGGTCACGTTGGCGAAGCCAGAGAGGTTCTGGGTCAGCACCGCGTCCAGGGTGGCCTCGATGCCGCCGGCGCGACCGTGCGCAAAGTTGTAGGGCGTGGTGACACTGGTGTTCCCGATCTCCACCTCGTCCAGCTGGTCGGTGGCCAGCTTTCCCCAGACGTTGAGGCCCACCGAGATAGCCTTCGACAACCGGGCCTGTAGCCCGACCTCCGCGTAACGGTCCTGCTCCGGCCGCAGGTCGTAGGGGATCGGCTGGTCCGGCGGAACAGCATTGAGCTGTCGGGCGGCCGCCGGGGTGTCCAGCACCGCAGGTGGCGTCCACAACAGACCGAAGAAGGCGTGGGCCACCAGATTCTGGGTGAAGGCATAGGAGAGGCCGAGCCGTGGGCTCACCCCGACGTCGGTGGTCCGGTTGGGGTCCCCGCTGAAGGACACGGTCTGGAAGTCGAAGCGTAGCCCAGCAGTGATGGTGAACTTTCCGAGCGTCACCCGGTCCTGGGCGTAGGCGCCACCGCTGGTGGCCGTCGCATCGTCGGCCCCCTGTCCGATGCGCTCGAAGTCGGGTGGAGGCTGGGGGAACGTCCTCGCGTAAGCGTCGAAGGCAGTGTGCCCCCACAGCTGGTCCACGCTGGCGCCGAACTTGAAGACATGCCGGTCGCCCACCCGCTGGAGATACTCGGCCACCAGGCCGATGTGGTCGCCGCGCCGGTCGACATTGCTGGCCCCGGGACAGTCCGTCGCGCTGGTCGCGTCTGGCGGGCAAGGGTCCTGCGACGGGCCAAGCGCGTGCTGCGGATCGGCGAAGAATCGGGCGGTCGAGTGCCTCACGTATCCAGCAACTCGGACCGAGGCCTCCTGGTTGAAATCGTGACGATAAGAACCGATGCCGAACAGGTCTCCCTCGTCTTGCGTCTGCTGAGTATCGGGGGGGAAGTAGGGCGGAGCTGGGTTCCCGTACTGGTCGGGCGGCCGGCCGCAGCCGGGCTTCGAGGGATCCGGGCAAGGCTGCAAGGTGGGATCAATCGGAATCTCGAAATGGTTGTGGGAGTAGCTGACCAGGCCGGAGAGGTGGTCCTTCTCGCCCAGGTCTCCGTCCACCTTGAGGAAGGCGCGCCCTTGCTGTGAACGGTCGTGGACCAGCGTGGTGGGGTTGGGGGGGTCCAGCCCCCGGTCCGTCCAGGTGAAGCTTCCGCCGGTGAGGAAGGAGATGCCGTCGATCTTTCGCCCGTAAAAGAGCGTCGGGGTCCAGGTGTGAAAGCTGCCGTAAGTCAACTCGGCCTGGCCCTCCCCATCGGGAGAGGGGCGTCGCGAGTTGAGGTTCACCACCGCGGAGAGACGCTGGCCATACTCAGCCGGGAGCCCGCCGGTGATGATCTCCATGTTCTCCACCAGCTTCGGCGAGAGGAATTGCCCGAAGAGGCCGGAGACCGAGTCGGGCAGGGGCACCCCATCCAGCTGGTACTGGATGTTGGCGTGGTTGCCGCGGACGTAGATCTGCCCCATCGCGTCGTAGACGAAGCCAGGCTGGGTGCCGAGGATCTCGTTGACGCTGGCGGTGTCCCCCCGGGGCAAAGCACGAATGTCATCGCGTTCCAGGTGCGCCGCCGAGCTGGGAGTGGTGGCGGGACGTGGGGCCTCCCGCTGAGGCGCAACCACGGTGACCGTTTCTTCGAGTGTGGGCAGCGGGACGTCCAACTCAAGGACGTCGCCCGAAGCAATCTGCACCTCCCGGTCGTCGATTCGGCCGTCGGGAGCGCTGAACAGCAGCCGGTAACGCCCGAAGGGAACCTGCTCGAACTCGAAGTGCCCGGAGGCGTCGGTGGTGTGAACGTCGACGCGCACGTTCTGGCGTGCGAACAGCTGCACCTGGACGCCGGGAATGGGTTTGCCCTGCTCGTCGTGCACCGTCCCATGGAGGATGCCGAGGTTGGCGGCCAGCGTGGGGGCGGAGAAGAGCAACAGTAGGAGACAACAGGCGTGCGAATAGCGGATGAGGGTTGGACGCAAGGCTCGATTCCTAAGATCACGAAGGGAGGCACCAGCCCGCTCAGCGCGTGCGTGCGCCGGCGGACGACCACGGCCGGAAGTGGGCCGTCAGCTCGGTGGTGACTGCTTCGGAGCTCGCTGGATCGATGCCCGCCGTGAGGGATTGGCCGGAACACCAGGCGGACGAGGCTGCTCCTCCCAGATCTGGGTGAGCAGACCAACCGGTGCCGGAGCCGGCCGTGGAGCAGCTCGCCGGAGGTTGGCGGCCGCACAGTGGGGATGCTCGTCGGAGCGGACGAATGCCCCACCCGAATCGAGCCCCGGGCGCGGAGCGGGAGGCTGAGCCTGGGCTCCGGGCAACTGCTCCAGCTCGGTGACCAGGCCGTGTTCCCAGCAGAACCCGTGGGGCGCCAGTGCCAGGTGAGCGACGCCCAAGCACTGCATCGCGACCACGGAGATCGCGGTCAGCACCAGCCAGCGCTGCACGCCGCTGCGAGCTGGGCTTGGCCGGAGCATTCGGGTCCGCACCTCCTAGTCCAGCCCAGTGGAGCGGGGCAACGCAGCGTCTGCGAATTTGCCCCTCGATGACCTCAGGGGACGAACCCGGCTGGCGGCGTCTCCCTGGCGGGGGGCTGAGGGGAGGCGGGGCTGAGCTCCGTAGCCGGGCTGCCGTAGCCGGGCTGCGTCATTGGCCGGTGCCTGCAGCCAGCGGGCCGCTGGCGGCTGCGACCGGCACAGCTCCGTGCTGTCCCTGGGTCACTAGGGATCAACTGTACTGGTTTCGGTGGAGGCTCGGCAGTACAGACGCCTGACCGATCTCCACCCGGAGGACTCCCATGGCTTTCGCTCGCGCCCATCGCCCGCTGCTGTTCGAGCAGGTGGCCGCTCGAATGCGCGAGGCGATCCACGCCGGCATCCTTGCCCCGGGCGATCGGCTGCCCTCGGTGCGTGAGCTGAGTCAGCAGGAGAGGGTGAGCATCTCCACCGTACTCCAGGCCTACCAGCAGCTCGAGGCCTGGGACCTGGTCCAGGCGAAGCCCCAGTCGGGCCACTATGTGCGCTTGCTGCGGCGGGAAGTTCCACGGGAGCCGCCGGTCAGCCGCCCCCCCAGCGCCGCCTGCGAGCCGAGCGTGGCCGAGCTGGTGCGGAGCCTCTACAAGGCCGCTGGAAACGAG
>JBKOYI010000125.1:0-9586 GCA_046725335.1 Myxococcota bacterium
ACCTCGCCCCCTTGGAGGGCCACTGCTGCTGTTTCCCCTCGCCGGCCCCGGCTGGACTGGGCCACGCTGCAGAGGCGGACGTTCGGGGTGGACGTCTGGAGGTGCCTCTGCGGCGGAACGCGCACCGTGCTGGCCGTCGTTACTTCGCCCCGCGTCGCCGAGGAAGTCCTGCGGAACATGGGCCTGCTCGGGCCACGGGCCCTTCGGCCCTCTGGCCCGGGCCCGCCCCAGCTTTCGCTGGCAGTGTAAGGCCTCGAGCTTCTCGCTGGTTGCTCCCCTCTCCCCTCGCCCGGGGGTTGAGCCCGTCTGCCCCAGGGTCCCGCCACCTTGCTCCCGCAACGTCCCTCGGCCACCTCCGTCGATGCTTCCCCTCGCTCCCCGGGCCTGACTATACCCGGCCCTCGGACTGGTTCGCCGGTTTGTTCTTCCTCGCCTTTTCCAATCGTGCATCATCTCTCCATGCCCAATCCGGCACCCTCCGGCCCCATGCAACTCCCCGCTACGTGGAATGCGAGCGCGGCGGGCTACGCTGAATACATTGTCACGCATGCCGCGATGTACGCGAAGCGCGCGCTCGAGATCGTGTCGCTTCGCCCGACCGACAGCGTCCTCGATGTCGCGGCGGGGCCGGGATCGCTGGTGTTTGTCGCGGCTCCCCGCGTGGCGCGCGTCGTTGCCATCGACTTTGCCGATGCGATAGTCGAGCAGATTCGCATTCGCGCCAAGCATGATGGCGTAAGCAACGTCGAGGCTATGATCATGGACGCACAATCGCTCGATTTCCCAGAAGGGAGCTTCGCCGCGGCATTTTGCATGTTTGGCTTCATGTTCTTTCCGGACCGCGCGCGGGCCTTTCGCGAGCTCTGCCGGGTGCTTCGTCCAGGGGGGCGAGCGCTGGTTGCAACGTGGGCGCCCCTTGAGCGCCGGCCGCTGATGAAGGTCGGCTTCGAGTCGCTGGCCGAGGCATTGCCGGGGCTTCCCCCGATGACCAAAGGCGATCTCCAGCAGTGCGATGAGTGCGTCCAGGAAATGAGCGGCGGAGGTTTTCGCGACGTCACCGCACAGATGTTCACGACTTCGATGCACGTCGATTCGGCCGAACATTATCTTCGCGTGATGGAGGGAGCGGGTGGGCCCTTCCTGGCGCTCAAGAAAAAGCTCGGCGCCGAAGCATGGGCGCAAGCCGAAGCGCGACTTCTCGACGCTGTGCGCCGCCGCATCCCCGAGCCGGGCGCCGATCTCGCGGCCGAGGCGATTCTCACCGTGGGCACCCGCTGACTGTGCGGAGCCGGCTTGTACTGACACGCCGATGATCGAATCGCTCTTGCTCACCGCGACACGCGTCTTGACCTTTGAACAGCAGAAGCCGTTGACCAACGCGAGCGGCTTTTTCTTCGAACGCAATGGACGGCTGTTCCTCGTGACGAGCCGTCACGTCGTGATCGACGAACCGAGCAAGCACTTTCCGGACCGTATCGAGATCGAGCTGCACATCGACCCGGACAACATGGCCAGCTCCACGGGGTTCTCGATTCCCCTGTACCGCGACGGCAAGAGTGTCTGGCGCCAGGGCCTCGACACAGCCGGAGCGATCGACGTGGCCGTGATCGAGATCGAACGCGTTGCGCTACCCGAGACGACCGTCTACCGCGCCTTCACCCCTGAGCACCTGTACGGCCCGCTCGACCAAGTTGCGGTTGGCAACTCGCTGCTGATCGTGGGTTTTCCGCTCGGCTTCCACGACACGCTCCACCATATGCCCGTGGTGCGCCACGCGATCGTTGCGTCTTCGTTCGGGCTGCGCTTCCAGGGCCAGGGCTACTTCCTCACCGATGCGCGCACCCACCGTGGCACCAGTGGCGCGCCGGTTGTGATGCGCGCTTCAGAACGAGAACCGATGCACAGCGACCTGCCTTGGATCCTCCTCGGCGTGCACTCGGCAGTCTTCGATGTAGGCACGCGCGACCCGAACGCAGACGAGGCGCTGGGGCTCAACTGTGCCTGGTACGCCGACATCCTGCTCACACTGACCGAGGGCTCCAGCTCGACGACCCCGCGGGGCTCGTCCCGGGTCTCCGCGTGACCGGCGTAAAAAAAAGGGCGGCCTACGCCGCCCCTCGACAAACTTTCAATCCGTGCCCTCAGGCGCGAACGGTGATCTTCGGAATGGTCGAGCTGCACACCTCATAGCTCAGAACCTCCGGAGTCCCTTGGACGACGTTGCCCATGGTCTTCAGCACTTCCGGATACGCGGCGCGGCTGTACTGCTCGGCCTTCTCCTTCGACTCCCAGAAGCTGATCGCATACGCCTCGTTACCGCTGGAGGCGATGAAAGCAACTTCCTCCTGGAAACCTGGCTGCTTGCGCAGAAGGGGAAGGACGTCGTTCTCAAGCGTCTTGGTGAACTGTGTGGCGGTATTGGGCTTCAGATGCAGATGCACGTTGCGAGCAAACATGGCGAGACCTCAGATTCGTTCTGACTACGCGTTTACGAATCGAGAAACTCTGACCTAGTGCAGACGACTCGAGCGGAGAGCTGGAACGCCCACCCGCACCTCTTACAGTAACCATGTTTCGAGGAGGCGCCAGCAAACGCAGGACATCCTTCGCGGCGCGGGCCGAGCGCTGCCGGTTGCCCCACTTCGTGGCACGATTGGCTGGCCAAGACGAACGACGATGCCGCGGACCACCCACCCCGAGCTGCACCGCACCGAGCGGATCGGCTGGCTTCGTGCCGCCGTCCTGGGAGCGAACGACGGCATCGTCTCCACCGCCAGCCTGATGGTGGGCGTCGCAGCGGCCGGCACCGGGCGGGCCGAGCTGCTGGTGACGGGCGTCGCCGGCCTGGTGGCGGGCGCCATGTCGATGGCGGCGGGCGAATACGTCTCGGTGCGCTCCCAGTCCGATACCGAGCACGCGGACGTGGGGCGCGAGCGCGCCGAGCTGGCCGCCGAGCCGGTCCTCGAGAAGCGGGAGCTGGCGTCCATCTACGTAGCGCGAGGCCTAGCGCCGGAACTCGCCGCACGGGTGGCGGAACAGCTGATGGCCCATGATGCGCTGGGCGCGCACGCACGCGACGAGCTCGGAATCTCCCCGGGAGGCACCGCGCGCCCGGTGCAGGCCTCGGTGACCTCCGCCGCCAGCTTTGCCGCTGGCTCTGCCTTTCCATTGTTGACGGCGGTGGCCGTCCCTGCCTCGCTGGTGCTCCCGCTCGTGGCCGGTGCGTCGCTGCTGCTGCTCGCCGCGCTGGGAGCCCTGGCGGCACGCGTCGGACGAGCGCCTGTCCTCCGGGCCTCGATCCGGGTGGCTGTCCTGGGCGCCCTGGCGATGGGCGTGACCGCGGGCATCGGCCGGTTGTTCGGCGCGGTCATCTGAGCACCCCTCGACGGAGGATGGTTCGGCGTCCGCCCCCTGGGAGGCTTCAGTAGAAGCGCAGGCGCGAGCCGACCGCTGAGGATCTCCCTGGTGGAGAAAGGCTGCTCCTGCCAGGCCAGCGTCGGCGCCTGGATCAACAGATCGAGCAGCCCGCGCTCACAGCCACTCCCAGCCGCGAGCCGGCCTGGAAGAAGTACTGCGACCCCTGTGAGCCGTGGACCCCCGGCGCGTCGTCTAAGACCTGCTGGTTTCCGACCCGAAAACCACCCTCCACCCGGGCGAGGACGAAGGACAGCCCCAGCCAGGGCAACACGTACCAGCGCCCCTCGAAGGAGAGCGCGCCGGTGACGTATCGAGTGCTCGTGCTCGTGCTTCGCAGGCCGGCCTCGAACGACATCCCGTAGCCCGTCCCGAGGCGGACTCCCCAGGGATCGCGGTCCCACATCACCGAGGCGCCGAGCGCGCCCAGTCCGGTGTCTCCTCCCGTGTCGCCTTCGGGGGGGTTGGTCAGCGTCGTGTCGGCAAAGGCGTACCAGGACCATTCACGGCCCTTGAGCCGGCCATACCAGAGCGGCTCCGGCGCCCAGGTGTCGTCGTGCCGCTCCGAACGTTCCTCCCGGGGGCGGATCAGCGGTCCTCCGGGGATCCGGGTGCGGGCTGGCTGGTAGCCGAGGGCCAGGCCGAAGGACCAGTCCAGCGCGCCCCGCCGCCAGTCCACCTCCACCGGCCCGAACACCGAGACGGACAGGGAATCGGTGAAGAGGAAGTCGTACCGGACGAGCTGGGTGAAGACGTCCGAGCCGCCGTTGTCCCCCCCGAACGCAAGGCGCCAGCCGATGGGCGTGATGCCGAGGGCAGAGCGAGGACCGAAGGGCAACTCCAGCGTGAGCCGCACCCCCACGAGGCCGAGGTTGGAGCTCGCCTTGTACAGGCGTCGGTAGCCCGCCTCCGCCTCGAAGGCGTAGATGAACGGGCTCAGCTCGGGCGAGGATCGGAGCAGCGCCACCCGGGCCTCGACGTCCACCGCGCCCCGCGTGGGATTGAACGTGGAGAGCACACCGAACTGAAGGTCGCTGGCTGGAACCACTTCCCCTGGCTGCTGCGTCTGACATTCCGCACCCTCGCAGGCGTGCGCCGGGCGAAACCACTGGGTCTTGAAGGCCAGCCAGGCCGGGGAGCGCTCCGGGACGCCTCCGACACCATCGTCGAGGTGGTTGAGCTGGGCCTGCCGCAGCCCGCGCACCACCACCAGCAAGTCCACCAGCGCTCGCCGGGCCAGGTCTCCCTCCTCCGAGAGGCAGGCGAAGGGTATGGTGTACGGAACGTCGGTCAGATCCCGGCACGCCCTCCCCGCGACCTCGACAAAGCTCTGGATGTAAGCGCGATCCCGCGGGTCGTTGGCGTCGTGCCGCACGGGAGACTGGGAGTAGTAGGCGCCCAGTCGGTTGGCGGCCATCGCGCCGGTCGACTCCCAGACCCGCAAGAAGTCGATGGCATGCGAGCCCGACTCGCGCTGGGTGTGGGCATAGGAGAACGAGTCCGTCACCGCGTGCATCAGCTGGTAGAGGCCCTGTCCGCTGTCGCGGGTGGAGACCCCTCCCACGATGACCACCTGACGGAGCAGATGGTCGAGCAGGTCGTTGCACCGCACCACGGCAGACGTCGCCAGCGCCCGCGGGATGTGGCGCCCCTTCAGCAAGGGCGAATCCTCGTCGCCGAGCAAGCCCATGTAGTGGAAGCACTGCCCGGCATCGGTGAACTGCCGGCGGAAGTCCTGGTCCGGCCGATCGGACAGTGGTTGCGGCCAGAGGAGGAGCGGATTCTCGTCGCTCGCGTCCCGGCACAGCCGCTCGCGGTCCTCACCCTTCCCGAAGCAGATGGGCGGGACGAGCGCCCCGTCGTTGATCAAGTCCCGGAGCACCTCGGGCCGAACGGGATGACCGTCCCGGCCCTCGACGAGGCTTCGGTAGGCAAGCGCCTCGATGACGTCGTGACCCGCCGGATCGAACGCCGATGCCGTCACCGGCACCAGGAGCACTGCCAGGAACGCGAGCTCGAGGCATCGGGAACTGGCGATCGCGGTAGCCTGGTCATGCCGGCGCCCGCGTCGCTGGGTCGTTCCCGACATTCATCCACCTTCATCACGAGAACCGGAGACTTCGAGCGGGTCTGACGCGCGGGGCGAGTACTTGCTTCGTAGCACGGGCCTGGCGCCCGTGCCGTCGGCCGAGGCGGCTCGAGCCGAGCGGCCCCTGCAAGACGAGGAGCACAACCGGCGCTGGTGCCAGGACCGGCAAGGTCGGGGGCTCCAGACGAGGCCACGCAGGGCTTCGACCTCGCGAGGAACTCGGAGTCGAGAGGAGGCGGCCATTCGTGCCGGGCTCGCCACGCCGGCGGACCGCGGAGGACACGACCCTTCCTCCGGGCGAAGACGAAAGACGTCTTGACCCGGGGGTCCTCGGTCGCCCTCAGCCGGCGTCGTTCAGGCGATTCGGCGGCCGGTGATGATCCGGATGAGGACAGCCACGACGGCCAGGACCAGAAGCACGTGGATGAGACCGCCCACCGTGACATTGGTCGCCAGTCCGAGCGCCCACAGGACGACAAACACGATCGCCAGAACCCACAAGAGATTCCCCATCGGTCAACCCTTTCTCGGTCTCAATGCGCCACGTTCTTGAACCACGCTTCGACGTCTGTCCAGGGCTGCTCCACGCCGGCCTTGAAGATCTCCCCGTTCCATCGACTCTCAGTGGTCGCGGCTGCATCGAGCGTGCCTGCAGGCCGACGGACAGGAGATGGCTGGAATCGCTCTCGAAGCCAGCGCGAGGCATCGCGGAAACGCGCAAAATTTTCACTCGCCCGGCAGCGAACCATGCACGCGCCGCGAACCGGGCTCGTCGCCACCCCGCACCACCGACGCGGAGGCGGCGTCCGCGCGCCCCGGGCCTCACTCTTCGACGGGTGCCCGGCCGTGCTCCGCCAGCCGGGGTGAGCTCGCCGTCCGCGGGTATGCTGCGGCGAGGACGACCCCCAGCACCCGAGCGCCGCGTTCAGGAACCGTGGGCATTGGCAGAAACGATGAACTGCCCGTCGCGGCCGGTCCTTCTAGTCGGCGCGGTTGACCTCGGCCGTGAACACGGCCCCTTGCGTTGGCGCGGCCATGCGTGCGCTGGGCTCGGGGGTGACGGTGAGCGTGAAGGTTCGATGCGGCGTCGTTGTGTCCAACTTCCCGACGAGATCTGTGTCGATTTTGAGCGCGCCCACATTCTGGATCTCGGCATGGCGTGGCTGGATCCAGACGACATAGACGGAGGCGTCCGAAGCAACCCTCGCGGGGGGGGACAGGTGCTTCACTCGGACCTCGATCTGGGTGTTGTCGTTGGGGCCGGCCTTGGCCTCGACCGTCCCCTCACCGGAGGTATTCTCGACGCTCGACTCCATCGTCTGCTTCGGCGCGTTTGCGCACCTCGCTTGGCTGAAGGCGAGCAGGCCGACGGACGCGAGGACCATCATGCCAATGAGACGGTGGAGGTCGCTTCGAGTGAATCGCATGACGCTCACCTCGCAAGGAAAGAAGACGGAACGCACTGTCCCCAGCGCCGCAGAAACGTTCGCCACTCTCGCCCGCGCTCCGAGGAGGAGCTCGGCGAGCACGCGAGACAGTGCGCCCGACCGCTGCCAAAGGCAAGATACCACTGCACTGTAACGGTCGGAGTTGAACGGGCGCTGGCACAGGCCGGCTCGAAGGAGTCAGACGGAACCTGACTCGACTGCGCCGCCCGGAATCCGCCGGCAAGTCGATGGTGAAGAGACAGCCCTTCCTGGGCAGGCCGAGTGGGCGGAGCTCGCCCCCACGTGCGACCACCGCCTTTCGACCGATGGAGAGCCGAGACCGAGACCCGGTAGATCCGAGTGTCTCGGACTTGCTACGTCCTGGCGCGTGAGGGGCTCGGTGGCGCCCTCGTTTCGGAGGCAGCGATGGCGACCGGTCAGGGCAACACGTGGGTGCTGGTGGCGGACGCGCACCACGCACGCATCTTCGACGTCGAGGACGCAGGCCTCGGGCCGCGCCTCCGGATGACGCTGCACGCCCGCCCCGACGGGTCGGCGGCGATCGAGGGCGGGCTCCCGAACGAGGCGGCCGGCCATGGCGCCAAGACCGGCGGGCCGGAGCACGGCTGGACGACGGGCGACTACACACCAGGAGAGGCCGAGGAGCACCGTTTCGCGCACGAGCTGGTGGACGTGCTCGAGCACGGCCTCGCCGACACGCACTTCCACCACCTCGTCGTCGTGGCGCCCCCAAAGCTCCTCGGCATGCTCCGCGGCGGTCTGACCCACGCGCTCGCCCAGCGGCTCCGGGCGAGCACACACAAGGACTGGGGACACCTCCCAGACAGCGAGCTGGCCGAGCACGTTCGCGGCCTCGTGGAGATCTGGCCGCAGCGCTGACCCCGGAGGTCACACCTCGGTCCGCTGCTCGAGGCGGTGAGGCCAGCGCTGACTTGCTCCCGACCTCGGGGGTTCAGCGTCGAGGCGCGCTCCCGGAAACCCGGAGCTCGAGGTAGACCGCCGGACCCGAGCCGGGGCCGAAGCCACAAGCCTCGTAGAAGCGCTCGGCGCCCGGGTTGTCGGCCAGCACCCAGGCCGTCGAGACGGCATTGGCCCGCATCCAGTCGACCATCGCCGACATGAGCTGCCGTCCGACACCGCGCCGGCGCCAGGCGCTCCGGACGCCGATCTCGTAGAGCAGGAGCTCGCGAGCCGGCTCCTTCCGCATGGGGAGCACGTGGCAGAATAGGGACCCGACGACTGTCTCGCCTGCCAAGGCGACCCAGTGCAGTACGTCTGAACCGGACAGGTACGCGGCGGCCGCCTCTTGGGTGAGAGGCGAGTGCCCCCTGCCCGGCCCGTTCAGCTCGAAGTCGGCATCGTCCCGCGCGAGCAGCTCGAGAACGTGCGCATCACCCGGCCCGAGCCGGCGGATGCTGACCGCCGGCCCGGGGTAGGTCCTGGACATGGATCAGAACGGGATGTCGTCTTCGGCCGCGCCGGCGGCCTGATTCAGCTCGTCCATCTGGGGCGGCGGCGGACCGAAGTCGCTCGCGCCATTCGCCCGTGGGCGGCCGGTGCCGGCGCCCTCGCCACGACCGCCGAGGAAGACGACGTTGTTGGCGACGATTTCCGTCGTGTAGTTCTTCTTGTTTTCCTTGTCCGTCCACTCGCGGGTCTGGAGCCGACCCTCGACGAAGCACTGCCGGCCCTTGGCCAGGTACTCGCCGCAGAGCTCGCCGAGCTTTCCCCAGACCACGATGCGGGGCCCTTCCGCCCTCTGGCCCAGGCCCGCCCCAGCTTTCGCTGGCGGTGTAAGGCCTCGAGCTCTCGCTGGTTGCTTCCCTCTCCCGTCGCCCGGGGGTTGAGCCCGTCTGCCCCAGGGTCCCGCCACCTTGCTCCCGCAACGTCCCTCAGCCACCTCCGTCGAGGCTTCCCCTCGCTCCCTGGGCCTGGCTATACCCGGCCCTCGGACTGGTTCGCCGGTTTGTTCTTCCTCGCCTTCCTTCGCGTCGGCGGGGTCTGAGGAGGTCCATCGCCATGCCCGACTACGAGTTCCTTTGCAGAAGCTGCGGCAAGCAGTTCACGGCTCACATGAGCATCAAGGAGCATGACAGCCAGCTGACGGAATGTCCGGAGTGCAAGAGCACCACAGACGTCGAACGGGTCATCAGCCACTTCAACGTTCAGACCACCAAGAAGTCATCGGCATATCGGTAGACCTCAGTCCGGCTCCGGGAGTTGGGCCCGTCTGCGCCGCCGGCTGGTACGCCGTTCGCCTCCTCCGCGGGAGAGCGAAGCGGAGCGACCTCACAGGTTCACCCCGATTCATGCCTCTCGAAGGCCCAGTACGAGTGCTGGTAGCGGGCGGAGGCCAGGCGGTTCATGCGGAGCCAGCAGTTCGCCTACGGCTAGAACGCTCTCCCGGATAGGTCCAGCACGGAATTCGTGCATAAGCTCTTGCCCCGGTGACAGAGCGCGGGCGTAGACGAGCGCGGCGTGAAGGTTGTGGAAGAACAGAAAAGCCGCGACTGCCGCCCCGTACATCCATCGGCGATATGGAAGGATGGAGATGAAGAGGCGCTCTCCGATGAGACCAATTCGCGCCAGCCAGAGAATGGGAGTGTACGCCGGTGTATCCCGCTCCCCTCTCCCG
>JBKOYI010000113.1:0-13184 GCA_046725335.1 Myxococcota bacterium
GGCTGGTTCACCCTGCTGGAGGCGATTCTGGAGGGGGCCATCAACCCCAGCTTGACTGCGGTGGTGGAGCACATTCGCAAGGGCACGCTGGACTTCGTGCTCCTCAAACCGGCCGATGCGCAGTTCCTGGTCTCCACTGCCCGCTTCGAGCCCTGGCGCAGCACCAACGTCATCACCGCGGTGGTGTTGTGGGTGGTGGGGTTCGTTCGACTCGGTCATCCGCCGTCGGTGTTCGGCTCAGCGATGGCGCTCTTGCTGCTGGTGAACGCCACCGCGCTTCTCTACTCGCTGTGGATCCTGACCGTGAGCGCGGCTTTCTACGTCGTGAAAATCGACAATTTGACCAACCTCTTCAACTCCATCTTCGACGCGGCGCGCTGGCCGGTTCAGGTGTTCCGTGGAGCGCTGCGCTGGATCTTCACCTTCATCGTGCCTTTGGCGCTGATGACGACGTTCCCCGCGGAGGCCATGCTGGGGCGCCTGTCCTGGCGCGCGCTGGCGTGGTCGGTCATGGGAGCCAGCGCTTTTGCCTGGCTGGCCCGTCGGGTGTGGCTGGGGAGCATCGCTCGCTACACCTCGGCGAGTAGCTGAAACGCGTCCAGTCGCTGAAACCACCATCCCGCAACTTCCGTTCACTGCCTGGGTTCGAGGACCGCGGGCGCTGCACCGTTCACAGGTGCGGCCATCAAGGAGTGAACGTCATGAAGCGTTTGGTTTGTCTGCTGACGGGCGCACTGTTCGCGGCGGCCTGCGGCAATTCCACGTCGGCTCCGGATGCGTTCCAGTCGGCGGTTCCCACCTCGGAGGCGCTGACCATGGAGGTCTCCGGAGCTGGCTCGGAGAACGCGACCAGCGACAGCGCCGGCGTGCAGGTTCAAACCGACGCCCTGGGCGGAAGCGGGCTGGAGTTCCTCCCCGCGATCCGGAACGCCATCGCTGGGCTCAACCAGGGGATGAAGGATGCCTTCGGTCCGGTGGAGAAGGCGGTGGTCACCGAGGGCAGGACCCAGGCCAACGGTGAGGTCAAGGTCTATGGTCCCTTCACTGGCAGCGACGGGTTCCAGTACCTCCTGACCGTCGCCCGTCTCTCGGAAACGCACTTCGCCTGGAAGCTGCAGGTCGGGCCCCCCGGGTCCACCCCAGACGTCGGAAGCACCGCTGGCTTCGTGACGTTCGCCGCGGGCACGACCTTTCGGGCGGCCAGCGACCTTCCCCATCGCGGCCGCGGCACCATCGGCGTGGACCTCGATGCCTACAAGACGGTCAACACCGGCTTCCCGGGCCAGGGCAAGCTGTTCGTCGCCTTCAGCCACCACGGTCCCGCCTCGGCGGCCGATGGCGGTAGCTCGGCCAACCGCAGCCGAACGCTGGTCTACGTGCTGAAGAACTTCTCTGCCGATCTGACCAAGTGGCAGGCCGTGGACGCAGTCTTCTACGCCCACAAGAACGGCATCACTGGCGTCACCACCGTCCGGGTGGTCAGCTTCGCGGACATCCCCGGCATCCCCAATGACACGCCGGCCAAGGAGCTGTTGATTGGCCGGGCCCGGTACAACCCCGGAGTCGGTGGGCGGGCCGAGGTCGCCGTGACCGGGGGGGACCTGGATGGCAGCGTCTTCTTCGGCATCGAGTGCTGGGACAAGGCCGAGAACCTGGTCTTCAAGGCCACCGCGGTCTGCTCTCCGGGCGAGATTCCGGGCTCGGGCTCCTGCACCTGGACCGCCACCGGGAATGAGTCGGCCTGCGCGGTGAAGCTCATCGACGGTGAGTCCGAGGTCGTGACCCCGGCCGACCAGAACAAGATGACCCTCGAGCCGGACGCTCCGGCCACCGACCTTCCGGCGGTGCCCGGCAGCATGCCGAACGAGATCTGAGCGGCAGAGCTGGCGCTTCGGTCGGGCGGCTCTGCGCCCGATCGGACGCCGAAGGCGATTCCTCAGCGTCCCCCGGGTTCTCGGGGACTGGGCCCCGGTCGCTCCCCCTGACGGAGCGGCCGGGGCTTTCTCGTGTTAGAGGAGCCGGCCCATTCCGATGTCCACCGAGATCGAACGCGAAGTCGCCCGCCGGCGCACTTTCGCCATCATCAGCCACCCCGACGCCGGCAAGACCACGCTCACCGAGAAGCTCCTGCTCTACGGTGGGGCCATCCACCTGGCCGGAAGCGTGAAGGCCCGGCGGGCTCGCCGCCACGCCACCTCCGATTGGATGGAGCTGGAAAAGGAGCGCGGAATCTCCGTCACCTCCTCGGTCCTCCAGTTCACCTACCGCGATCACGCGGTCAATCTCCTGGACACCCCGGGACACCAGGACTTCTCCGAAGACACCTACCGGACCCTCTCCGCCGCCGACAGCGCGGTGATGCTCATCGACGCCGCCAAGGGGGTCGAGCCCCAGACCAAGAAGCTGTTCCAGGTCTGCCGGATGCGAGCGATTCCGATTTTCACCTTCGTCAACAAGCTCGACCGCTACGGGCGTGCCCCGCTCGATTTGATGCACGAGCTGGAACAGGTCCTGGGCATCCACGCCTACCCCATGAACTGGCCCATCGGCATGGGACCCGAGTTTCGCGGTGTCTACGACAGGGCCGCGCGCGAAGTGCACGTCTTCTCATCCACCGGAACGCACGGCGAGTCGGAGGTGACCGAGCGGGTGGTTCCACTCGACTCCCCGCAGATCAGCGAGGTTCTTTCGCCGGCCGAGCTGGCTCAGCTTCGGGAGGACGCGGAGCTGCTCGACGTCGGGGGGGAGGAGTTCAGCCGAGAGCGGAGCGACCGGGGGCTGATCACCCCGATGTTCTTCGGCTCGGCGATGACCAACTTCGGAGTGCGGCCCTTCATCGACGCCTTCCTCGACCTGGCTCCAGCGCCCACCCCTCGGAACACCGACCGCGGCCCTCAACTGCCGACCACGCCGAAGTTCAGCGGCTTCGTTTTCAAGATTCAGGCGAACATGGACCCGGCCCACCGGGACCGGATGGCCTTCGTCCGCGTCGTCTCCGGCCGCTACGTCAAGGGACTGAACGTCTTCCACGCCCGGCTGGGCAAGCAGGTGCGCCTGGCCAATCCCAGCCAGTTCATGGCCGCGGAGCGAACCGCCATCGAGGAAGCCTGGCCGGGCGATGTCATCGGCCTGTTCGACCCAGGCCTGTACCGCATTGGCGACACCCTGGTGGAGGGCGACGACTTCCGCTTCGACAGCGTGCCGCGCTTCTCGCCGGAGTACTTCGCCGTGGTTCGGAGCAAGGATCCATTGCGTCGGAAGCAGGTGGAGAAGGGCCTGGAGCAGCTGAGCGAGGAAGGGACGATTCAAATCTTCCAGCAGCTCCAGATGGGGATGCGTGACCCGGTGGTGGGTGTGGTCGGGGCGCTGCAGTTCGAGGTCTTGCAGTACCGCATCGAGCACGAATACGGGGCGAGCATCGTCCTCGACCGGCTTCCCTTCAGCCACGCCCGCTGGGTGGTGGGTAACGGGTTCGACCCCAAGTCCTTCGACTGGGAGGGAAATCGACAGACGGTGCAGGATCGGGACGGGCTCCCCCTGGTGCTCTTCCGCGACGACTGGGCCCTGGAGCATGCCCAGGAGAAGCACCCGGAGCTGAAATTCCTGGCCGAGGCCCCCCAGCTCCACGAGCAGGGCGAGCTCGCCGCCGGCTGATCCACCGGGGAATCAGGCGATGCTGCGCTCGCGGGCCACCAGCGCCGCCGGCACCATGACCGGCATGCGCTGCGGCCCCCAGGCCCTGGCCGGGTCGGCCCACAGCCAGCGTGGAGGCAGCGGCATCTGGCCTCCCTGGTGGTTGAAGACCCGGACACGCCCCAGCTCGGTCGAGCTACCGGCGTTGTAGAGCGCCAGCGGGCGGCGGCTGTCGGTGAAGAGGTGCAGCTCGCGGGGGAGGTGGCGGTGGCCGTGCAGCACCAGGTCGCACCGCCCCTTGACCCGCTCCAGCAGCTCGCGGCCGAGCTGCAGCTCGTTGGAATAGGGAAGCCGGAGCCGCTCGCTGACCCGCTCCAGCAAGCTCTCCACCGGAAGGGCGACCAGGTGGTGGTGCATCAGGACCGCCACCAGTGATTTCTCGGGGGCAGCGTCCAGGGCTGCATCCACCTCGTCCAGCATCCGGCAAGTCAGCTCGCCGTGGCAGGCCCAGTAACTGCGGTTGTGCTCGGCGGTGGAGTCGACCAGGACCAGGTAGAGCCCCGGGTGTTCTTCCACCGCCACCCGCCGCCCCTTCATCAGCGCTCGCCCCGCGTCCTCGCCGATCCGATCGTGATTGCCTGGGACGACCGTCAGGCGCCCCTGGGTGAGCAAGGGGGAGAACACGTCCAGGAAGCGCGCCATCTCCTGGTCGCGCCCCTTGTTGGTCATGTCGCCGGTGACGACGACATGGTCCACTGCGGACTCCACCAGCGCCCGGCACAGGGCCAGGGCGGTCCCCTCGCGCTCCGCACCTTGGCCGAAGTGCAGATCCGACAGGTGGGCGAGAGAGCGCAAACTCATGCCCTCAGATCTGACACCAGCCCCGAGGCGCCGCTGTGGAGTGGGCGCAAACTCTCGGCGAAACCGGTGACAACGGGTTCTCCGGCAGGAGTCGACTTCCCGAGCGGGATCAGTCGGCTTCCGGAATGGACCCGCAGCCGGTTTCCGCGCCAGACCACCGTCCGTGCAAAGAGCCCGTGGGTCCAGGTGATGAAAAGGAGCAGGTCCTTGACCCACCCCACCCCCAGGGCCGACCAGCTGAACAGCTCGCGCCGGAGTCGGCTGAAGGCCACCGCATCCAGGGTCGGCTTCACCACCGCGCAGACGGCCAGGGTGGTGGCCGCGCCCTGGGTGGGCCGGAGCGCGAAGCCGATCACCGCCAGGGGGATGGGATTGAGCAGCGACTCGGCCAGATAGGCCGGGAAGCTCATCGCGGTCCGGTGGATGACGCTCCAGCGCAGGTAGCGGCGGAAGAAGTGCCCCACGCTCTTTTCCACCGCGATGTTCCACACCGGCAAGTTGGAGACCGCCACCCGTCGCCCCAGCTCGCGCCGGATCCGATTTCCGATCTCGTGATCTTCGGCCAGTACATTGGCCACCGACTCGAAGCCACCGAGCAGCTCGAGGTCCCGGCGCCACAGCGCCATCGACTTACCCACCACCAGGTCCTTCCCCATCACTCGCTGGGCGGCAACCATCCCGGTGGCCACGGTCGCGGAGAGGTGAACGTTGTCCAGGAGCGCCCCGAAGCTCCTCTGGCCGCGGCCGCCGACGGGGTGGGTGATGCAGGCCACGTTGGGATGCGCCAGGTGGGCGGCGATGTCGGCCAGGTAACCGTCCGGGACGCGCACGTTGGAATCGCTGATCACCAGCAGCTCATGTCGGGCGGAACGGGCCATCCCCACCAGCTGGTTCACCTTGGGATTGAGACCGAACTCGCCCTCCTGGGCCACCAGGCGCATGCGGTGCGGCCAGCGACGCACGGCCGACTCGGCGATGGCCCAGGCAGCGTCCTCGGGGGAGCGGACGCCCAGGACGACCTCGTAGTCGCCGGCATAGGGCAGGTCGGCGAAGGAGGCGATGTTCTCGGCCAGATCATCATCGGCCCCGCACAGCGGCTTGAGCACCGAGATGCCCGGCCAGGCGCTGGGCACGAGCCCAGGCCTGCGCACGTGCCAGAGGGTCAACCCGAGCATGACCGCCACCACGGCCACGCCCACCACCGCGGCGGCGAGGAGGAGGAGTCCGAGCTGCGCCATTCCGATCGTCCGATCTCCAGCAGGCGCCGGGGCCTCCCGCGCCGGTGAGGCGGGCCGCGGCTCCGGGGTGCACTACGTCGAGGTCGGAAGTGCAGTCTGCAGGGGCGATGGAACGGATCGAGGGCGGACCGGCAACGTGTCGGTGGAGAAAGGGTTCCATCGACGTTTCGCGAGGATGGGGGTGCGCTGGACGCCAGGGTGGAAAATCGTCTGAAATCAGGGGTGCAGCTCGCCGAAAGGACGTCCTCTGGTGTTCTCCGCAGCCACGCCCAACCTCCCCTCGCTGTCTTCCGAGCTCCTCGCACCGATTGCCGCCCTGGCGGCGCTGGTCCTGCTGAGGTTGTGGGGTCGTCCGGCCGCCGTCCTGGCCCGGCGCCGCCCGCGTCGCTGATCGGCGCTGCGCTCCCGCGTGAGCACCATCCCTGCCCCGCCCATCAGCGGTAAGGGCGCAAGACCTCGCCATTGTGGCCGGCAGCTCGGAGGAACAACCCCTCCCGTGCCCGCCGAGCTGCGGAAGGTCCGATGAGCCAGCCCACCGGCTCGCTTCGGCGACAGGTCTTCTTCAGCCATCCTTCCAGCTCCAGGAAGCGCCGCCGAAACCTCTCCGGCGCAGCATCTCGGCGACCGGTCTGCGGAGTCACCTCCAGCTCTGCCCACAGCTCACCGGCCACCAACGCACCGGCCTCATCGGTGGTCGATCGTTCCCAGAACACCACTGGGGAACGGACCTCGTCGACGCGCCAGTGCCCCTTGTCCGGCCCCCGCTTGACCTTGTCCACCATGACCGTTCCCAGATCGGAGGCGGCCAGGTACAGCTCCGCTGGCAATCGCTCTTGCATCTCGGGACGGGCCAGGAAGGGTTTCCAGTCGGGGGGGACGCGACGGGGATAGACCTCGTACCGAGTCTGGGAGAGGAAACGCAGAAAAGCTCGCTCGTCCTCCGCATCGAGCAACAGCCGCAGGACGTTCGCCATCGGGGCGGAGGACGTTGCCGGACCACCCCATCGCCAGGCAAGTGTGGGCTGAGCCCGATCGACCGCCGAAGGCGATTCCTCAGCGTGCCCTGCGCCCGACCGACGTGCCGTAGGCACTATCCTCAGCGTCCCCCGGGCGTTCGGGGACTGGGTTCTCGGGTGCGGCGGCAGACGTTGCTCTGCCCTCGCCGGCGGTGGAAGCTCGACGGCGTGCAGACGCCTTCCCACCTCGTCGCGCTGCAGGCCCGCATCCATGAGCTGAAGGACCTCGGAGGCATCATCGGCCTCCTCAGCTGGGATCAGGAAACCTACCTGCCGCCCAGGGCCGGTCCCGCACGCGCGGCTCAGCTCTCCACGCTCCAGGGGCTCTACCATCAGCGCCTGGTTGCCCCCGAGGTGGGTGAGTGGCTGGAGCGTGCCGAGGCCGAGGGGGAGGCCCTTTCCTCCGACCTCCGGGCGATGTTGCGCGTCTTTCGACACGAGCGTGACCGGGCGGTGAAGGTCCCGGAGAGGCTGGTCCGGGCGCTGGCCGAGGCGCAGTCGGAAGGTCTGGCCGGATGGAAGGAGGCCCGCGCCGCCCGCCGCTTTGCCCCATTCCAGCCGGCCCTGGAACGACTTCTGGCGCTTCGCCGCGAGCAGGCCGACGCCATCGGCCACGGCGGCGAGCGGTACGACGCGCTGCTCGATCACTACGAGCCGGGGATGACCACCGAGCGCCTTCTGCCAGTTCTGGAGCGGCTGCGGGCGCAGCTGGTCCCGCTGGTGGACGCGCTCGATGGAGCAGTCGACGGGCCGGACCCGTTCGCTGGACGGAGCTTCGATCCCCAGGCCCAGTGGCGTTTCACCGTGGAGCTGCTGGGACTGCTTGGGTTCGACCTCGAGGCAGGACGGCAGGACCGGAGCATCCACCCGTTCACCGGAGGCACCCACCCCACCGACGTGCGGCTCACCACTCGCATCGATCCGGCGAACCCCTGCCCAGCGGTCTTCGGGACGCTGCACGAGTGCGGCCATGGCCTGTACGAGCAGGGCTTTCTCCCCGAGCACCACCGGACGCCGCTGGCGGCGGCTCCGTCGATGGGGCTGCACGAGTCACAGTCGCGACTCTGGGAGAACCTGATTGGTCGGAGCCTGCCATTCTGGCGCTTCCTCTACCCAAGGCTGCAGGCGGCCTTCCCCGGCGCGCTCGGGGAGGTATCTCTGGAGACGTTCCACCGAGCGATCAACCGGGTGCGCCGCTCGCCCATCCGCGTCGAGGCGGATGAGGTCACCTACAACCTTCACATCGCTCTGCGAACCAGGCTCGAGCTGCGACTTCTCCGCGGTGAGCTGGCAGTGGCCGAGGTGGCGGAGGCCTGGAACGAGGAAATGAGTGGGACGCTGGGCATTCGCCCTCGGGACGACCTGGAGGGCGTGCTCCAGGACATCCACTGGGCCTGGGGCGAGCTGGGCTACTTCCCCACCTATTCGCTGGGAAACCTCTACGCCGCGTCCCTGCTGCGGGCAGCCGAGCGCGCACTCCCCGATCTCTGGAGCGAGGTGGAGCGCGGGCAGCTCGGCACCTTGCGCGAGTGGCTACGGAGGGAGGTGCATCACCAGGGCTTCCGGAGCTCGGCCGAGGAGCGGGTCCGCTCCATCACCGGTCGTGGCCTGACCGACGCCGACTTCCTCGAGTACTTGCGTACAAAATACGGCCCGCTCGCCGGCCGGGTGTTTTCAGCCGCCGCGCCTCCGGCGAACGTTCCCGGGCGGCTCTAGGACGTCGGCCAGAGGAACCTCCCCAGGCTCCCTCCAGCGAAGGGCTAGAGCTCGAGCTGCCGCGTGCTTCCGGTCCGAGCCGTCACACGCACGCGGTCGCCGACCTCGGGAGCTGGTCCTGGCATCGTCGATGACTTGCTGCGAAAGACGCGCACTCCACTGCGGGGCACTCCGCCCGGATCTTGAAGCGTGAAGCCAAAGGCTCCCGAGCTGCTGCTCCAGCGGGCCACCACCAGGCCAATGACCGTCACCCGGAGCCCAGCCGCCCAGGAGCCCTGCAGTGTCCGGATGTCCTCGGAGGGCGGGGCGGGTGCCCCCGAGCCAGTCTCCTGACCATTGAGACCGTCGCAGGAGGCCAGCGCCAGCACCGACTGCTCGGTCGTCCCGGTGCGCCGTTGCTGCCAGATCCCAGTCAGCGAGAGAACGCTCGCACCATCTGCCCAGGCGCTGCGACAGCGTGGCTTCGGCCCGAGGTAGGCGTAGGTGTCGACGACCACCGCATGTCCCGCCTCGTCCACGGCGACGAACCCATCGCAGTAACTGCCGCTGGGCAAGGGACAAGGTCGAGTCCGCACCTGGGCTGCGAGCGCCAGGCGAACACGCATGTCGCTGTAAGGCCCGGGGCCGGCATCGGGGCCGAACGCTGCCGGATCCTCGCCGGAATGAGCTGCCGGCAACTCCATTCCTCGGGAGAGGGTCTGGACCCCCGGCTCCCCGATGGGCTGCCAGATACCACCGTCGCGTGTGACGGCCTGAGCGTCCCCGTCCGGAGACGGAGGAGTCTCGCCCGCGCCAAGGCAACCGGCGCATCCAACACAACCCACCAAGAGCATCCCCGCCCAGCGCCGCATCTGCCGTCCCCCTTCCGGGCCGGAGAAAGCAAGGAAGACGCCAAAGCAGGAAGGTGACCCCAGCGCTCCTGGGCCCAGCCCGGAGCATCGGGCATTCGCGAGTCGGCTCAGCTCTTGCGCAGCACCTCCAGGAGGGCTTCGCCATAGAGCCGGAGTCGTTTCTCTCCGAGGTAGGGGACGACGGCCAGTTCCTCCAGACTGCTCGGCGGAGCGGCGGCGAGCTGATCGACGAGCGGGTTGGTGAGCACGACACTGGGTGTCACTCCACGCTCCGCGGCCCCCTGGGCGCGGAACGCCTTGAGCGCGTCCTCGCGACGGCGCCGGCCGGGGTCCCGCACCGCCGCTTCCGGGAGAGGCAGCTCACTGCGCTCGGCAGCGGCCTTCAGCTGGGTGAGCAGTGCCAGCACCTCCTCCCCGTGCTCGCGAACCACTTGCCCCCGGACGCCCGGCGTTCGGGAGAGCGCCCGCAAGTCGCGCGGGGGCCTCGAGATGAGCTCCTGGATGGCGGCATTGGAGAGCATGCGTCCCATGGGGAGATCGGCTGCCTCGGCCCAGACCAAGCGCAGGGCATGAAGGCGCGCTCCCGCCGCGAGCTGAAAGGCCTGCTCTGCGGGTGGCAGGTTCCGCGGAATCTTGGGAGTGAAGCTGGCCACGGTCGGCCGGGCAACTGCTTCGTCGGTCAGCCGTTCGCAGTCGAGCCGGACTTCCTCGGCGATGTCCGCCGCCTCGACCGCAGCCTTGACTTGACGCCCCAGCTCAGTCAGGTAGCGGACATCGTCAGCGATGTAGGTTCGCATCGCCGGCGGGAGTGGGCGGATGGAGAAATCCGCCTGCTGGTGTTCCTTGGCCAGCGTCACCCCCAGCCGCTCGGCGACGAGATCGGCCAGTCCAACCTTGGGCCAACCCAGGAGCGTCGCCGCCCGGTGGGTGTCGAAGAGGTTGCGGACCCGGACCCCCGACTCGGCGAGGAACTGGAGATCCCCCTGGGCGGCGTGAAACACTTTGGTGTGCTGGGTGTCGCCGAAGAGGGCGGCCATCGCCGAGACCTCCACGCCCGGGGCAAGCGTGTCCAGCAGCCAGATGTCGCTGTCGGTCCCCAGCTGCAGGAAGCACAGCCGGGCCCGGAAGGCGTGCATCGAGTCTGCTTCCAGGTCCACCGCCAGCATGAGCTCGTGTTCGACCGCCCGGAGGGCGGCCCCCAGCCCCGCGGCATCCACGACGTCATGTGCGGGCTGCGCAAGAGTGGCCATCCCGTTCGGAACCAGGACTAAGCACATCGCCGATGCCCCACGGGTCGTTTTTTCGGTCCCACATCTCTTAGGATGCCGCCCGCCGTGAACGAGGAAACACGCCTGGAGAAGAGCCTGCTGGGCCACGTGGGTCGGGCCATCGCCGACTTTGGCCTGATCGCCGAGGGGGATCGCCTGCTGGTGGGCATCTCCGGAGGGAAGGACTCGCACACCCTGCTGCATCTGCTGCGGCTGCTGCAGATCCGCTCACCAGTCCGTTTCGACCTGCTGGCGGTGACCCTGGACCAGGGGCACCCGGGGTTTCCCGGTCACCTTCTCACCGAGTACTTCGCCCGCCAAAGAGTGCCCTACCGCCTTCTGCGCGAGGACACCTACTCCATCGTGCTGGAGAAGACGCCGCCCGGGAAAACTCAGTGCGCGGTCTGCTCCAGACTCCGGCGAGGCATCCTCTACAACGCGGCGGTGGAGCTTGGCTGCAACAAGATTGCCCTGGGGCACCACCGGGAGGACGCGGCTGAGACCCTGCTGCTCAACCTCTTCTTTGCCGGGGCGATCAAGGCGATGCCCCCCATCCTTCACAGCGATGACCGGCGCAACACCGTCATCCGCCCGCTCATCTACGCACCCGAGGCGGAGATCGCTGCCTTCGCCGCCTTGAAAGCGTTTCCCATCATCCCCTGCGACCTGTGCGGGAGCCAGGAGAACCTCCAGCGCAAGCGGATGAAACGTCTCCTCGACGAGCTGGAGCAGGACATTCCCCACGTCCGAAGCAGCCTGCTGGCAGCGATGGGGAACGTCCGGCCCTCGCATCTCATCGACCGATCGCTGTACGGCTTTGGAGCGCCCCACCCCGGTTCCACGGAGAGAGACGCAGCATGAAGCCCGAGCTGGAAGAAACCACCCGTGCCGATCGCAACGCCGCGCTGGTGGAGGTGATGCTCCTCGCCGCCATGGCCGACGGCCAGCTCACCGAGTCTTCCATCCAGGCGCTGCTTCGCCGGGTGCTGGAACGGCCCGAATTCGACGGGACGCACCCAGGGGACCTGAGCGCGCTGGTCGAGCAGAGCGTGAAGCGGCTGGCCTCGGCGCCCAATCTGGAGAAGATTCTCCAGCGACTGCGCGATCGGCTCCCCACCCACCAGAACCGGTTGCTGGCCTTCGGACTGGCGGCCTCGGTGGCCCTGGACGATCAGCGAGCCACCCGCGCCGAGCTGGGGTTGCTCAAGACCTTCCAAGCTGCCCTGGGTATCTCCGAGGACGAGGTGGCCAACGTCATCGACGTGCTGGAGACGGGGCGCTCGCTCAACGAGGTGCTCGGTGAGCCGCTGGAGCGGCTCTACGCCGAGGTGATGGTGCTGGTCACCGCTGCCGATGGGAAGGTGAAGCCCTCGGAGGCGCGGGCACTTCTGGAATCCCTGGCCTCGGACCCGCTCTTCCACGAGGTCAGTGCCGCACGAGCCCAGACCTTTCTCACCGAGTCGGTGGAGGCCCTGGCTCGGCAGGGCCTTTCCGAGCGCCTGCGCGTCCTGGCCCACGGCTTGAACACCCACGCCCAGCGGCTGCGCGCCTTCCGCTTGGCCATGCGCATCGCCCAGTCGTCGGGGAGGCCCTCTGCCGCCGAGGGCCGGGTGCTGGACATGCTCCAGGCCACCTTCGGGCTGGCCGACGACGAGGTCGATCGACTCCGCACGGAAACAGCTTGAGCCTGAGAGGAGGGGAGGCCGATGGCCAGTGGTGGTGGCGTCTTTCGGCTGGGCCTGCCGCCGGCGTTACCGGTCTCTCCGGCTCCGGGTGCGCAGGGGCGATTGGTCCGGGTGCTCTCCGGCATCCTGGGTCGCAGTGTGCGCCTGGTGGGCTGCCCGGACTACGAAGCGCTCGGTGAGTCCCTGCGCCGCGGCGAGCTGGACGGGGCCTGGGCTCCGCCGCTGGTCACCGCCCGTGCCGAAGCTCTGGGCGCCCGGGTGGTGGTGCGGGCCGTTCGCCACGGCTCCATTCGCTCCAGGGCGGCGCTGGTGGCGCGAATGGATTCCCCGGTACAGCTGGAAACACTGGGCGGGTGTCGGGTGGCCTGGGTGGATCGGGCCTCGATGGGGGGCCACCTCCTTGCCGTGGGGTGGCTCCGGGAGCGCGGCCTCGAAGCCGCGCGCCTCTTCGGCCACCAGGCCTTCGTGGGAAGTTACCGGGCCGCTCTGGACGCGCTGCTGGCCGGGCAGGTGGAGCTGGCCAGCATCTTCGCCCCGCCCGAGGGTCATGACGTGAGCCTGGCCGTGCAGGAGATCGCTCCTGGCCACGAAGACGAGGTTCGGGTCCTGGCCTGCACCGGACCGGCGCTCCACGACGCAGTGGTGGTTGGAGCGCAGGTCCCAGTGCAGGAGGCGCTGCGCCTGGAGCGAGGACTGGTGGCGGTTCGCGACGTGCCGGAGGGGACCGTCTTGATGCGCGACGTGATTCGGGCCGAAAGGTTCGAGCGGGCCCCCGAACTAGGCCATCGGGAGCTGTTCGGTCGCCCGCAAGCCGATGTGACGTTTGCGTTTCGAACGGACTCCTCCGCTTGAAACGGATCGGGGGTCGCTGCTAACTCTATGGTTTACATGCGGATGGCGCACGACGCCCGGGGTC
>JBKOYI010000048.1:0-15870 GCA_046725335.1 Myxococcota bacterium
GGGTGGAGGGCCGCATCTTCGCGCCCATGGCCAACACCGTCGTCTCGGCCCTCTCTGGCGCCCTGTTCTTTTCGGTGACCCTGGTCCCGGTGCTGGCGGCGATCGTCTACCGCCGGCCGGTCCCCCACCGGCAGTCGCCCGTGCTCCGGGTCGCGGCGCGCGGATACGATCGAGCGTTGCGTTTCTGCCTCGCACGCCCGTGGCAGGTGTTGGGGGCGGCCTCGTTTCTCCTCGGAGCGGCCCTGTGGATGCTGCCCCGCCTGGGCAGTGAGTTTCTGCCCGAGCTCAACGAGGGCGCGCTCTACATGACCTTCACCCTGCCCTCCAACATCTCGCTGACCGAGGGGAGGAAGCTGGTTCCCCGGATCACCGAGCTCATCGCCGGAAAGCCAGAGGTGGAGAGCATCCTCTCCCAGCTCGGACGCCCAGAGGATGGCACCGATGCCACGCTCACCAACAATCTCGAGTTCTTCGTTCGGCTCAAGCCGCCCCAGGCCTGGCCAGCTGGGGTGAATGAACTCTCCGACGTCATCGCCGCGTTGAGCGCCGATGTGGATGCCATCCCCGGCCTGGAGGTGAACTTCAGTCAGCCGATCCGCGACAACGTCAACGAGAACATCAGCGGGCAGTTCGGGCAGATTGCCGTCAAGCTCTATGGCGATGACCTGGTCGCGCTCCAGGCGCAAGCAGAGAAGGCCAAGGCCGCCATCGCCAAGGTGAAAGGAGTGGCCGACCTGGGCATCGTCAAGAGCGGAGAAGTGCCCCAGATCCAGGTCGCGCCCGACCGGAAGGCCCTGGCCCGGTACGGGATGAAGCTGGGGGATTTCCAGAGGGTCTTTCAGACCGCAGTGGGAGGGCGGCCGGTGGCGGACTTCTGGGAGGGGGAACGTCGCTTCGACGTCGTGCTCCGGCTTCCCCTCTCGGCCCGGGACGACGTCGAGAAGATCCGAACGCTTCGCGTCCCGGTCGAGGGCGGCGTCACGGTGGCGCTCTCGGCCCTCGCCCAGGTCAGCACCGGGGTGGGGCGGGCCAGCATCAACCGCGAGAACGGCCGGCGTTACATCGGCATTCGGATGAACGTCCGCGGGCGGGACCTGGGTGGCTTCGTCAACGAGGCGCGGGCCCGGGTCGAACAGGAAGCTCCCTTGCGCAAGGGGATGAGCATCGAGTGGGGGGGCGAGTTCGAGAACAAGGAGCGCGCCATGGCCCGGCTCACCATGGTCGTGCCGGTGGCCCTGCTCATCACGCTCCTGCTCCTCTTCAAGGCGTTCGACTCGATGACCCTGGCCATCCTCACCATGCTCAACGTGCCGTTCGCGCTCGTGGGGGGAGTCTTCGGGCTGGCCCTGGCGCAGTTCCCGCTGAGCGTGGCCGCGGCGGTGGGGTTCATCGCCCTCATTGGCCAGGCTTCTCTCAACGGTGTCCTGGTGATGTCGGCCATCGCCGATCGACATCGGCGTGGCGACCCCCTCGATGTGGCCATCCTGGAGGGGTCGCGCGAACGGCTGCGCCCAGTCTTGATGACGGCCTGCCTGGCGGCCCTGGGGCTGGTCCCGGCGGCCTTGTCGCGGGCCATCGGCAGCGAGACTCAGCGCCCTCTGGCGGTGGTCATCGTCGCCGGGACGCTGTCGGCCTGTGCACTGACGCTCCTCTTGCTCCCGGTGATGTACCAGCAGTGGACGCGGTGGCTGGATCGGCCGGCCGAGTCTCCTGAAGTCGCCCTGCCAGCGCCCCATCCGCTCCCGGAGTCATGACGGGAGGGTTTCCGGGTGGGTCGTTCCAGGGTTGCCCTAGGCGGCGTGCTGCCGTCCCTGGCCGGCGGGTTGGCTGATGATGTCGACAGCCCACTGGGCCATGGTTCGGGCACTGGGGTCCCAGGTGCTGAAGCGCGATTCAAGCAGGCTCCACAGCGCATCCTTGGCGAGCTGACGCGCGTCCGGGGTGTCGTTGGAGGTTCCCCGGAGCTGACGCCGAACCCGACAGGCGACCAGGGCCTGGACCACCGCATTCGAACGCAGGGCGCTGTTCATGTCCCCAGTCCCTATTCACGTCCCGGGCCAACGCCCGGGCGCCCACGCCGCAGAGCGGCACGCTCGAACCGTCCCTCGGGAGAGGAGAACTGCTCGGCGTGATCGCCCGGCGAGGGGGGTGGGTCAACTCCCTCCGAGGAGGGTCCTCGACCTGGGTCAGAGGCCACCGAGGGGCGCGACCGGCCCGCGGGAGCGGGCGTCACCGCTGGGCCGGAGAGCCTGCCGTTCGGGCACCCTCCGGCTCGCGGATCTGCACCCCGTCGCCCGCCACCCGCTCCTGCGGCAACCATTCCGGCCGGTTGCGCACGAAGGCGATGAGCCGCTCCCGGACCAGGCAGCGCAGATCGAACAGCGCATCCACGGTGCTCCCCAGGAGCACCCGCACCTGCATGGTCCGCTCGCTCGAGTCCACCACCTGAATGCTGGCGGTCTTCCCGTCCCACTTCCCTGCCCCCTCGGTGGCCAGCACCCTCGCCAGCTCCTTGCGCAGGGCATCCACGTCGGTGGTCCAGTCGACCTGGAGGAACACCGTCCCCAGCATGTCCGTGCCGCCCTTGCTCCAATTCTGGAAGGGCTTCTCCAGAAACTGCGTCACCGGGATGATTAGCCTCCGCAGATCCCAGATCCGGACCACCACGTAGGTGAGGCTGATCTCCTCCACCGTCCCCGATTCGCCTTCCACCACCACCGAATCGCCGATGCGGATGGGCTGGGTGATGGAGAGCTGGATTCCAGCCAGCAGCGCGCCGATGGACTTCTGGGCGGCCAGACCGAGCACCACCCCGGCCACTCCGGCCGAAGCGAGCAGCGAGACCCCCACCGTCCGCACCACCGTGAACTGCATCAGCAGCGCGGCGGTGGCCAGGATCCACACCACCACCACCACCACCCGGCGGAGCACGGCCATCTGGGTCCGCACCGCCCGGGCCATGGCCACGTTGTCGCCCGCCTTGGCCACCCGGCTCTCCATCACCCCCGAGATGAAGTCCAGGAAGCGGAGGGCGAACCAGGAGGCGGCGATGACCAGCAGCGAGCGATTGAGAACGCTGAGCCCGTGGCTCCAGGCCGGGGGGAGCAGCAGCGGGGGGGTAGCGATTCCGAGGACCATCGCCCAGAGCGGAAGACGGAGCGGTCCGCGGGCAGACTCCACCAGCTTGTCGTCCCAGCCCAGCCGGGTCATCCGCGACAGCCGCGCCAGCACCAGCAGCAGAACCTTCTCCAGCAGCCAGCCGACGAGCAGGGCTGCCCCCGCGCTGAGGAGCAGCCCCATCCATTGCCAGACTTCCAACCCCTGGAGCGGCTTGGTGAAGAAGACCTCCGGGAGCACGTCGCCCAGCGGCGGCCCGTACACGTCGTAGAGCCGGTCGATGGCCTTGACGGTCTCCCGGCCGAACAACCACACCGGCTCGTTGTCGACGCGGTACCGGGTCAGCCGGATCGGAACGTGGGTCTTGTTGAGGGGAAGGGTCCCCAGCTGCTCATAGCCCGGCCTGCCCGGGTCCCCCTCTGGCTCGCGACTGAGGGCGCCCAGGTCGACCCACAGCTCGCGGTCGAGGACGAAGCGCAGCCGTCTGGCCAGCCGCGCCCCTTCCTTCGGTTGGTCGGCGTCGCGAATGTGATCCAGCCACAGGTAGAACGCGCCCTGGGCGTAGTCCCCGCTGTGGGTGGCGTTCAGGAAGCCCTGGACCGTGGCCAGCGGAGTGCTGCGGTCCAGATCGCTGGGAGGTTTCCCCAGGCCGTCATCGAGCCCGCGCGCTGGAGCTCCGACGAGCAGGCAAACGGCAAGAGCGAGTCCGAGGGTGCGAGTCATGGCTCGGTCAGCCAATCTGTGCATTCCCGGCGACCGGGCGCCAGCATCGTGGTCAGCGCGACTGCCCCGGGGCTCGGTTCTTCACCTTCAGACGTTTGACCTTCCGGGCCAGGGTGTTCCGGTCCACCCCGAGGAAGGCCGCTGCCGTGGAAAGCTGGCCGTCGCTCCGCTCCAGTGCCTGGCGTAGGACCGCCCGATCCACCTGGTCGAGGAGGACTCGGTACAGCTCCGGGACTTTGCGCCCGTGCAGCTGGTCGAGAAAGTCTCCCAGACGGAGGTAGAGGAGCTCCTCGAGCGGCAACTTCATCGGGTCTGCCACGGCGCGCCCCCGGTCCAGAGTCGACGGAAGCCTCGCCTCAAACCAAGCCCGTCGACGTGCTGTCAACGACTCGCGTTGCCACGAGCGAGGATGGTACAGAGACGCGTCCTTCCGTGGACGGAACTTTGCAGCTCCGCAGCGTCCTTCCAGTCGCACTGCTCCTGGCCTGTGTCCGTCCCCCCGCACCGGTGCAAGCGCCGGCCGCTGTCCGTGAAACCGAACGCCGCTTCGCCATCTTCGCCAGTGCGGACATCCGCGGGCAGCTCGCCCCCTGCGGTTGCAGTGAGGCCATGCGGGGGGGCATCGGCAAAGCGGCTGCGCAGCTGGCCCAAGCCCGGCGCGAGGGGCTGCCCACGCTTTACCTCGACGGCGGGAACACCTTGTTCGAGCGCACCGGGCTGGGGGCGGACGAAGCGGTCGGGGAGAAGCGCAAGGCCCGGGCGCTGGCCGATGCCCTGCGCCTGATGCAGCTGTCGGCATACGCACCCGGCCCGCTGGACGACGCCCTGGGAGCTCAGTTCCGCACTTCACTGGGCCTTCCCGAATTAGCCCCAGGCCAGATTCGGCTCCTGGAGGTGGGCGGGGCGAAGGTGGGCGTTGCTGCCGGCCGCGATCCCTCGGCGCTGACGGCCGGGGCGCGAAAGCTCCGAGGGTCGGGTGCCCAGTTCGTGGTGGGACTCTTCGGCGGCCCGCCGGCGGCCGCGGGTGAGGCAGCAGGAGTCGACCTTGTCCTGGCCGGCCAGGCCCCCGAGACGGTGGGGGCGGAATGGGATGACGGCCGGCTGCTCCGCGGTTCGGTGCCGGTGGCCCAGGTCCAGTCCCGGGGTCGCTCTCTGGTACGCCTCGACGTCGCCCTGGCCCCGTCGGGCAGCCCACCGACCCTGGCACTCGGGCAGGGGGACATCGAGCGCGAGTTCAAGGCCCAGGGGGAGCGCCTGAAGCTGCTCAAGGCCGAGCTGGGGCAACCCGGGCTTTCGGCGGACCGGAAGCAGCTGCTCGAGACCCGGGTGCAGACGCTGGCGCTCCGAAGGGAAGCCCTGGCCGCAGCGGCGCAGTCCACCGCGCTGTCGCCCGGCTCCTTCACGGTGCGCTTCATCCCCCTGGAAGCAGCCTTGCCCAGCGACCCCAGTGTCGATGCGGTGGTCGCCGCCTATGACAGAGAGGTGGCCCAGCTGAACCTCGCCTGGGCTCGAGAGCATGGCGAACCGTGCCCTCCCCCCGCCGCGGGACAGGCGGCTTACGTCGGCAACCAGGCCTGCCGGGCCTGCCATCCGGCCACCCTCGCCGTCTACGAGCGGACCGGACACGCCCACGCCTACGCCACCCTGGAGACGGCCCACAAGCAGTACCGGCTCGACTGCATCCCCTGCCACGTGGTGGGCTTCCAGCAGCCGGGCGGGGTCTGTCGGGTGGACCAGGTGGACCAGCGGAAGAACGTCGGCTGCGAGAACTGCCACGGCCCGGGCTCGGTCCACGTGAAGGCCGGAACCGCCGACTCCATCCCACGTCGGAAGCCGACGGTCTCCACCTGCCTCGGATGTCACACATCCGAGAACAGCATCCACTTCGACTTCGCGAAATATTTGCCCCGGGTGCTCGGGGCGGGGCACGGCGCGCGCGCCGATTGACCCTCTACCGAGGCCCGCTTACCATCGACAGTTCAGGCCGAACTCTACGCCACCGCGCGAGAACGATGACGCTGCTGACCCTTACCGCCCTTCTCGCGCTGGCCAGTTCTCCGGCGGCCGCCTCTCCCACCGCTCCGCCCCGCGCTCGCGGCGGCGAACCGATGGTCGGCACTCCAGCGGTTGACGATGGCGACGACGAGCCCCCCTCCGAGGAGCTGGAGGAGATGCGGGCCCTGGAAAACGCAGTGCTCGATCCCGCGGCCCGACCGAGCCCAGAGGTGCTGCGCTCGGTGCGCTCGCTGGGGACGGCCAGCCCTCTGAGGGCGCGGTTGGAGGACGGGGCAGACGCACTGTCGGGGGAGGAGCCGGCTGTCACCCTCGGCCTGATCACCGATCTCTCCAGCTTCGACATCGGCGCGGTCGCCGGTGAGTACGACATCCCGGTGGAGATGCAGCCCACCGTGGCCCAGTACATCCAGTTCTTCCAGGGGCCCGGCCGGAAGTGGTTCCGGCGCTGGATGTCGCGCTCCACCCGCTACATCCCGATGATGGCCCCGCTGCTGGAGCAGGCTGGGCTTCCCCGGGACACCGTCTATCTGGCGATGATCGAGAGCGGGTTCTCGCCCGGGGCGACGTCCTGGGCCCGAGCCGCTGGCCCGTGGCAGTTCATCTCCGGCACCGCCCGGCGCTTCGGCTTGCGACAGGACTTCTGGATCGATGAGCGGCGTGACCCCCTCAAGGCGACCCTCGCTGCCAGCAAGTACCTCACCGAGCTGCACCAGGAGCTGGGGCACTGGTATCTGGCCTGGGCCGGCTACAACGCCGGCGGCGAGAAGCTCCGCCGGATGGTGGTCAAGCGCGGCACGACCGATTTCTGGCAACTCACTGACGGCAAGGGACTGGCCAAGGAGACCAAGCACTACGTCCCCAAGCTGATTGCCTGTGCGCTGGTGGCCAAGCATCCCCGGTCCTTCGGGTTCAGCGAGGAGGAGTTCGATTTCCAGAAGCCGTTCGAGTCGGAGGAGGTTCCGGTCGTCGAACCGACCGATCTGGAGGTCCTGGCCCGCGCCGCAGGGGTGACCACGGAGGAGATCCGGGAGCGCAATCCCGAGCTGCGCCGCTGGTGCACACCGCCGGCCACTGCCGCCCGGCCCTACATGCTCCGAATCCCCAAGGGGACCGGCGAGACGTTCCTGGCCAACATCGCCCGGGTGACGCCACGCGAGCGGCTGACTTACCGCATCCATCGGGTCCGCAGGGGCGACACCCTGTCCCGCATCGCGGTGCAGTACCACTCCGCCGCCGAGGCCATCCTCCAGTTCAATCGCCTGCGCAGTGCCCGCTCCTTGCGGGTCAACACCGAGCTGGTCGTCCCGGTGGCCTCGTCCCGCGCGGTGGCTGACGGGAGCGTCGGGTTGGAGCGCCAGGTGGCCCGGGCCCGCGCCCAGGGCTACGTCGCTCCGGTGCCGGAAGAGGAGGTCCCGGCTGGGACCCGGACGGGCCGGGCCGCCGCCATGGCCCAGGGGCCCATCAAGAGCGAGGTCGTCAACGGGAAGACGCGGGTGGAATACGGAGTCCAGAGCGGCGACTCGATGTGGACCATCGCCCAGCGTTTCTCGGTCTCGGTGGAGGATCTGCAGCGTTGGAACCACCTGGATCGCCGGGCGCGCAAGGGGCTACAGGTCGGAACCGTGCTGGAGGTGTGGCCGGGCCCGGGGGCAGCCGCGGTCGCGGTGGCGCCCACCCCGGTCCTGGCTCAGGGTGAGCCGGGTCGATCCGTCGCCAGCGCCTCGGCGAGCCTCCTTCCGCTCCCAGCCCCCGAGGCGCGCATGAGCAGCGCGACGGCCCACCCCTCGATGCCGTCGGCTCCTGCCCCGGTCGGCCTGTCGGCCGCCTCCCCCTCGCCGGCGATCACCTCAACGGCCTCCCCTGCCACACCGTCCTCGGCCCTCCCGGCCGCGCCGGCTTTCACCGGCCCACGCCCCAGCGTCCACCAGGTCGCCGCCGGCGAAACCCTGTGGAGCGTGGCCCAGCGCTACGGCGTGAGCGTGGACGATCTGATGCGGTGGAACCGCATCCGCCATGCCCGGGCCTTGCGGCCGGGCATCAACCTCCACCTGGGCGGGCCGACGGCCCGAGACTGAGCCCGAAGCACTCGGCCGCCGGCGGATGCCACCCGTAGGGCGGAATGGGCACGAACCCGGCGGCGAGATAGAGCGCTCGCGCGGCCTGCATCTCCGGAAGCGTGTCCAGCACGACCTGAGTCAAACCCTCGGCCCGGGCCGCCGATAGGGCCTGGCCCAGAAGCGCTTGGCCCAACCCCTGGCCGCGGCCGGAGGGACGGACGTAGAGCCGCTTCAACTCCCCCCGCGTGCCATCCAGCAGCCGCAATCCCACGCAGCCGACCGCCTGGCCCGACCGATCATGGGCCAGCCACAGCCCGCCCGGCGAGGCGTAGATGCGTGGCAGAACCTCCAGCTCGGACTCGAAATCCTGGAAGCACCCTGGCTTCTCGATGGTAGAGGCGTATTCCCGGAACAGGGCACGGATGCGGCCGAGCTGCTCCTCGTCGCCGGCCATCACCGGCCGCACCGCCGCGGTCGTCTGCTCCTTCGCCGAGCCCATCCCAGCCCTCCTGGGAGGAGGAAACGATGCACCGGGAAGACGCCCCGCGCCAGGACAGCGGACGCTTCATTCCGGCTGCACAGTCGCCGCCTTAACCGCCCACACCGGTGTGGTGGTTAGAAAGGTGGCAAACACCTCGTTCGAGCTGTCCCGGCCGCATCTTTCCCGCCGAGGGCCCAGCCGTGGCGTGGGACAGTGGCTGACTTCATGGTTCGCCCATCGATTACTCCCGCAATGGCGCTGCTCGTCCTGGGGGCCTGCGCCAGCCCTCGGCCCACCCCGGCCACCGCTTCTGTCGCCCCGGCGCCAGGCCAGATGCCGTCGCTCTCCCCGCCGGGAATCCGCCTGCCCGACACCTTCCGGCCGACGGCCCAGCGGGTGGACCTGGAGGTCGTCCCATCGGCGGACCACTTCGCTGGCCGGACGGAGATCGACGGAACTCTGAACACCGCCACCGAGGTGGTCTGGCTCAACGCCGACGCCCTGAAAGTCATTTCGGCCCGAGCCCGCGCTTCGGGGGCCGAAGTCGCTGCTGAGCCGCTGGTTCGGGACGATCAGCGAGTGGCCCTCCGCTTCGCACGGTCGCTGCCGGCCGGCCCGGTGACGCTGGTCCTCGACTTCAAGGGCACCCTCTTCACCCACGAGGACTCGGGCATCTTTCGCCAGCAGAGCGATGGGCAGTGGTACGCCTTCACCCAGTTCGAGCAGACCGATGCCCGCCGGGCCTTTCCTTGCGTCGACGAGCCCTCGGCGAAGATCCCCTGGACCCTGACCTTGCACGTGCCGGTGGATCAGATGGCGGTGTCCAACACCCAGCCCCTGGGCCAGACGCCCGAGCCGCAGGGGATGAAGGCGGTCCACTTCGCCCAGACCCGACCGCTGCCCTCCTATCTGGTGGCGTTCGGCGTAGGGCCCTTCGACGTGCTGGAAGCCCGCCCGGCTGGACGAAAGCGGGTGCCGGTCCGGGTCATCACCCCACGAGGGCGCGCTTCGCACGGCACCTGGGCGGCCCGGGTCTCGCCGGAGATCCTCGAAGCGCTGGAAGACTATTTCGACATCCCCTACCCGTACGACAAGCTCGATGTTCTGGCCATCCCGTTCACCGTTCAGTTCGGGGCCATGGAGAACGTGGGGCTGGTGACGTTTCAGCAGGGGCTGGTCCTGGCCCGCCCCGACCAGGACGGGGTGAGCCGGCGCCGCAACTACGCCTTGGTAGCCGCCCACGAGTTCGCCCATCAGTGGTTCGGAGACCTGGTCACCACCGCCTGGTGGAACGACATCTGGCTCAACGAAGCCTTCGCCACCTGGATGCAGACCAAGGCCATCGAGCGCTGGGCCCCGGCCTGGGGGATGCGCGCCGAGCGGGTGAAGGAACGCCACGAGGCAGCCGAAGCCGACACCCTGGTCAATGCCCGGGTCATCCGGCAGCCGGTGAATAGCTACAACGACGTGAAGAACGCCTTCGACTCCATCACCTACCAGAAGGGCGCCTCGGTGCTGCGCATGTTCGAGGCCTGGGTAGGTGAGGAGGCCTTCCGCCGCGGGGTTCAGAACTACCTCCGGGCCCATGCCGACGGGACCGCGACCTCGGAAGACTTTCTGGCTGCCATTTCCGCCAGCGCTGGGCGCGACATCGCTCCGGCCTTCGGCTCCTTCCTCGATCGGCCCGGCATTCCCCGCATCCGCGCCGCGCTCTCCTGCGCGCCAGGAGGCCGGGCGGTGCTGCATCTGGAGCAGGACCGATGGCTTCCGCAGGGATCCACCGGCGATCGCGCGGCCACCTGGCAGGTCCCGGTGTGCGTCGCCTGGGCCACGGGCAGCGCCCGGCGCTCGACCTGCACCATGCTGGACCGGCCGGCGGCAGACCTGCTGCTCGAGCGCAACGCCTGCCCGCGCTGGGTCCTGCCCAATCCGGGCTACGCCGGCTATTACCGGCTCCAGCTGGAAGGCGATCTGCGCGACCGGTTGCTCCGGGCTCGGGCCCTCGGCGATGCCGAGGTGACCGGGCTGCTCGGCGACACCGAGGCGCTGGTCCACGGCGGAGCTCAATCGGTCGAGGAGGGGCTGAAGCTGGCGGCCCGGTTTGCCCGCGCCCACGAACACCACGTGGTGGCGCAGACCGTCAGCCTGGCCAAGGTCCGTGAGGACTTCCTCCCCGGGCGGCTTCGACCGGGCTATGCGGGCTGGGTCCGCAAGGTGTTCGGGGCACGTGCGCGGACGCTGAGCTTCTCGGAACATCCAGCCGAGGACGACGAGACCAAGCTCCTTCGCCCAGTGCTGGTCGAGTTCGTGGCCGAGCGCGGGGAGGATCCGGTCCTCATCCCCCAAGCTCGGCAGCTCGCCGAGCGCTGGCTGTCCCGCCCGGGGTCGGTCGATGCCGAGACGCTCGGAGCGGTCATGCGCACTGCCGGCCGGTTCGGCAGCGCCGACTTCCATCAAGCGCTGGTGGAGAAGCTGGGACGCACTTCCGACCGGCGCGACCGCGAATGGCTGCTCGACGCCATCTCCGGGACCCGAGACCCGGCTCTGCTCGACGACAACGTGGCACTGGCCCTGTCCGGGAAGCTGGACGCACGGGAGCGCCAACGCCTGATGGCCGGAGCACGACGCGGCCCTCCCGGAGGCCCGCTTGAAGTGACCTCCACCCGGGCGCGCATCCTCCAGGGTCTGGACGCCCACTGGGATGGTTTGGTGGCTGCGCTCCCCCGAGGGGGGGTGGCCCGGCTCTTTCAGGTGGCCGCCCAGTCCTGCAGCCCCGAGGAGCGGACAGCCACCGACGGGGTGTTCCGCAACCGGGCCCAATCCGTCCTGGGAGGGCCCCGGGCACTGGCTCAGGCCATGGAAAAGCTCGATCTCTGCACCGCCGAAAGGACTCGCCAGGGACCGGAGCTGGAGCGCTTCCTGATCAGCGCTCCTCGAGCAAGAGCTTCAGCTCCCGGATCCGGCGGGTGATGGTGTCCCGCTCCATCGTCCGGTAGACCTCGGGGAGCAGCTCCCGGCTGGTGCACTCCTGCACCGCGGCAAGGTTTTGCAGCTCGATCTCCAGAGGGTAGGAGGGCGGAACGAAGTCGGCCACCACCGCCCGCACGTCGTCCTCGGTCGGCTCTTCGCGGCCCTGGGCCAGGGCCCGGAACTTTGCCCGCACCAGCACCGCCTCGATGTCGGCCCCCGACATCTGTGCGCCCTTGGGGAGGAGCGCGGCAAACGAGGGCAGCTCGGTCTTGAGCTTGACCTTTCGTCCCACCACTCGGGCCAGCTCGTCCCGCTCGGCGTCACTCTGAGGGTAGAAGAGGGCCAGATGCTCCTCGGCCCGGCCCTGGCGCTTGAGGTCCACCGGAAGCAGGTCCGGCCGGGCGGTGAGCAGGAACCAGACGATCTTCCCTCGATATTCGGTGTTGCCCATGAACGAGGCGATGGAGGCGAAGACGCGACTCGAGGTTCCCGAATCGCCCGTGGCTTCGCGGTTCCCGAGGAAGGCATCGGCCTCGTCCACCATCACCGCCACCGGCCAGAGCGCCTTCAAGAGATTGAAGATCTTCTCCAGATTGGCTTCGGTGACGCCCTGCCACTGACTGCGGAAGTTGAGGAACTTCACGCAGGGGATGCCGATCTCCCCGGCGAAGCAGGTGGCCATGAACGTCTTCCCCGTCCCCACCGGGCCGGAGATCAGGTAACCCATCGGGAGCACTTCGATGCGGCCCTTTTTCAGGGCAGCCGCCGCCTGGCGGAGCATCTCCTTGGCACGGGCGTGACCGGCCACCGCCTCCAGGGTGTGGGCGGGCTCGATGAATTCCAGCAGCCCGTGACACTCGGCCTGGATGATGTCCTTCTTCTTCTCCTTGAGCAGCTCGGTGGTGATGCGGACGTCGCGCTCCACCGCCTCGGTGAGGATCCGATCGAGGTTGATGCGCGACAGCCCGGCACTCATCTTGGCCAGGCCGGAGGCGGGGATCTCCGAGATGGAGGCAAGCTTCTTCCCGTCCAGCTTGTTCTTCACGTAGTCGAGCCGTTCCTCCTCCGTCGGAAGTGGGAGCTCGATGACCGCCACGTAAGGGTTTCGGGACAGTCGAGCAGAGAACTCGGCCAGGTTTTCCACCAGCAGGACGATGGACAGGTCACTGGCCAGGAACTGGGGATCGCTGGCCCATTTCACCAGCGTGGCCAGGGCGAACCGATCCTCCGAGGACATCGAGCCCATCTCCCCGCCGGGAGCGAGCGTCTCCGCGAAATCGATGATCAGGGCCAGCGACTGCCCATCGGCCAACCGCATGCGCAGGTAGTTCTCCAGGATCTGGAGCGCCCGCCCCGGATCGCGCGGCTGCACCTTGGCGTAGTCGGTTCCGTAGAGCGTGTCATAGGCGCCCAGGGCCCGGGAGAAATCCTTCTGCGTCTCCGGGGTGGCGGCCCGAATTCCGCTCGATCGGTCGTAGTACAGGACGTGGTCGCGACCGCCGAAGAGCTCGTCGGTCAGGAAAGCTTTCAGCGGTCCGTAGCTCCGCGAGTCGTCCGGACCCAGCGGCTGCAGGTCTCGCACCGCGCCATGGAGCAGGAAGGTGCTGACCGTCTTGGTGTAGTAGGCCTGGGCGAGCTTCTGGGCCCAGGGTGGGAGGTCGGCCAGCGGATCGCTGGCCTTGCGTGCGCGGGAGGCCATGAGGCCGGCCAGCTTAACGGCAGCCAGGCACCTTCCGCAGCGTCGCTCGCAAGGAGATGCGCGGACCGGGTTGCTCGGGCAGCTTGAGCGGGATCTGCGCGGTCTCGAAACACCGCTTCCGCAAGGTGAGAGCGGTGCTGGTGCCGGGAATCCGGGCGGAGACGGGGGTGAGACCGAGCTGTCGCTCGCCGCTGAACACCACCGCCCCCGGGGGAGTGGAGGTGACCAGGACAGCGTAATCCACCGGCTCCAGAGCGGTTCGCACCTCCAGCGGCTCATCCGTGGTTCGAGCGCTCACCCGGGTCTCATAGGGTCGATAGCCCGCCCGTCGAATCTGGATGGAGTGGTCGCCGCCGCCCTGCACCTCCCCGACGTAAAAGCCGCGCGTTCCGAACTTCTTCACCACCGCCCCGTCCAGACGAACCTCGGCATCGTCCGGTTCGGTGACCACGACCAGGCGGTTGGCCACGCTCCCTCGCTGCAGGCTGAGCAGAAGCGGCGTCGCCGCTCCAGCCTTGACCGTGGCTTCGACCAGCGCTGGCTTGTACCCCTCTGCGGAGGCGAGCACCTCCACTTTGCCCGGCGAGACGCTCTGGACGAGGGGCCAGCGGCTGGGGGAGGCCGCCTCCTGCCCGCCAACGGAGAGATGAACGCGGGACCTCGCCTCCGCCGGGTTGACGTCGATGACCAGGCGGCCCGCTGCGGGCGGGCGGAGGACCAGCGTCGCCCCTGCAGCGAGCAATGGGACAAGGCCGACCGCAATCCACGGCCAGCGCCGCCAGGACGGTCCTTTCCCCGCCGTGGCCTGTAATCCGGAGTCGAGCCCGGCGACCTGCCCAATTTCCTCCGGAACCGAGAGGGGTTGGCGGGGGGACGGCTGGGGGGCAGGCGGCACCTCGATGGCATGGGCCGGCTGATCTGCAGCCTGGGCATGCCCGCCGAACGCATCGCCAGGCTCGGGACCAAGCGCGATGGCACCCCACTCCGTCGCAGGACCGAGGGCGGGATCCACGGCGCCGCCACCGAGCGCGGAGGCGCCGCCCGGAGCCGAGTCCGCACCGAGCGCCGACCCACCGCCTGAAGCCGAGACCCCACCGAGCGCCGGACCAGCGGGAGCCGAACCCGAAGCGAGCGCCGAACCGCCGTCCGAAGCCGAGGTCGCGCCGGAAGCAGCGAGTGGAGGCGGTGCCGTCCAACCGAGCATCGGCTCATGGCGCACCCGAACGATTGTCTCGTCGATGGGCGAGCCCGGTCGGTCCGGCACCGCATCCTCCGGAACCGCCTCGGAGCCCGGGGGCTCGGTGGCTAGACGCTCGGGGTCGGTGGACGGCTCATCACCGGCGATGGGCTGAACCGAAACCGGCCCCGACGAGGCCTCGCTCTGAGCGAGAGCTTCCCCTGTCTCGACAATCATCGTCGAGCTTTCGTCCTCGCGGCGGAGGGACTGCGGAGCAGCGGCGGTGAGCTTGGGCAGGCTCGTTCCCCTCACCACCACCGCTGGGGTGGCTGGCGACGAGGGAACCGCAGCCAGGATGGGCCCGGTGGGGCGAGTCACCACCGGGACAGAGATCGCTCCACCCTCGATGGAGGTGAGCATCCCCTCCGGAGCCTTGATCTCCGCGTACTCCGCCAGCCGGGCCCGCTCGCGCTCCACCTCCTCGGCGAAGGTGGACTTCATGAACTGCATCAGGTCCTTTCGGCTGAAGATGCTGTCCGAGGTGATGAGGAAGCGCTGCAGCTCGTCGGCCAGGTCGCTGGCGTACTGGAAACGGTCCTCCGGATCCTTGGCCAGGGCCTTGAGCACGATGCGCTCCAGGGCCTCGGGAATCTTTCGGTTGTAGGTCGAGGGGGGCAGTACTTCCGCCTTGCGCACCTTCTCCAGCACCTGAAAGTCACTCTCCCCGACGAACAGACGCTCCCCGGTGAGCACCTCGTAGAGGCACACCCCGATGGCGAAAACGTCGCTACGCCGGTCGAGCGGGAGCCCCCGAATCTGCTCTGGACTCATGTAGCCGAACTTGCCCTTGAGGATGCCGGCCTGAGTCTTGGTCACCTTCCCGGCCGCCTTGGCGATGCCGAAGTCGATGACCTTGACCTCCCCCTCGAAGGAGATGAGGACGTTCTGGGGCGAGACATCCCGGTGCACGACGTTCAGCTCGCGTCCGTAGCTGTCCTTCTTCCGATGGGCATAATCCAGCCCTTCACAGAGTTTGCCGATGACGTAGCAGACCAGCGGAACCGGAGGAGGCTCGCCTTTCTTACGCGCCCGCTCGAAGATGGACCGGAGGTCCTTCCCGGGCACGTACTCCATGGCGATGTACAGGCTCGAGCCGATCCGATTCAGCTCGTAGATCTGACAGATGTTGGCGTGGGTCAGCTGAACGCTGATCTTCGCCTCATCCTGGAACATGGAGATGAACTCTTCGTCCTCGGCGATGTTGGGGAGGATGCGCTTGATGGCCACCAGGCGCTCGAAGGCCCCGGCTCCGAACACCTTTCCACGCCACACCTCGGCCATGCCGCCGATGTTGACGCGGTCGAGCAAGAGGTAGCGCCCGAAGGGGATCGGCTGTTTCTTCGGCGTGGGGAGGGTCAAGGAGAGCGGTCCGTGGTTGGGATCGCAGCCTCCGGGAGCCTAGCGACCGGCCGAGCGGACGGTCAACGCGAGAGCGATGTACGTCTCACTCGCCCCGGAACGCCGGTGCACGCTTTTCCAGGAAGGCGGCCACTCCTTCCTGGAAATCGCTCGAGCCCAGCAGCTTCACCTGCCCGCGCACCTCGGCCTCCAGTGCCGATTCCAGATCCGA
>JBKOYI010000021.1:0-16636 GCA_046725335.1 Myxococcota bacterium
AGATGTGTATAAGAGACAGGTCCTGGGTGATGTTCGGGACGACGACGCGAAAGCCTTCGTCGGGGATGTCGAAGACGGGCCCGCCGGCGAGAAATCCGTCAGCACGCTCGGCCCCCAGCCAGTTGGATCCGACCCGCGGTGTGTGGCAGAGGCCGCAGGCGGAGACCTGATTGACCAGATAGGACCCGCGCTGAACGAGCGCCGGCGTCGCTTCAATGCGTCGCTCCGTGGTCGGCCGGATCAACCTCGCCACGCAGCCGGTGAGTCCGAGGGGCAGCAAAAGACAGATCACCAGCGCTGCCAGGCGAAGCGCGAGGCTTCTTGGCATGAGCTCTAGACTCCGTCGGAAGGTGAGAGTGGCTTCAGCGAAGCCGGGCTTCGGTCAAATCGTCGATGGCTCGCTCAGTGGAAGTAGCGTGAGGAGTGTCATCGCCTGAGGCCGGTCTCGGGGCGCCTGGGCGCGCCAGCCGCTCCAGACGCTCGACCACGTCGACGCATCCCTCCCGCGACGTGATCGCTTCACCCAGGCGTTGGGCTTTGCCTCGGTAGGAAGGCTCTTCGAGGACGCTCCGGATCGTCCGTCGGATCTTCGCGGCGCGGGCCTCCGGCGAAAGACGCGCTCCCGCACCGTGGTACACGACTCGAGCGGCGATGTCGTTCTGATCCCGTCCCATGGGGAGGCAGACCAGCGGGACGCCTGCCACGAGCCCGCGCATGGTCGTTCCGTGGCCACCGTGCGTGACGAGCAGGGAGGCCTCACCCAGCAACGCTTGGTGCGAAGCCGAGCCGACCACCACCACGTTCGCCGAGCCAGACACCGCATCGGGATCCAGCGCCGGACCGAGCGTGAGCGCGCCCCGCACCGGCAGGCCCGAGAGCGCCTCCACTATGCGACGGAGCGTCGCCACTTGCTTCTGGTAGGTGGAGGAGAAGCCGACCAGGACCAGCGGGCGGGGGTCGTGCGCGTTCCACGGGGGCCGCCAAGATTCGCACCAGGAAGGATCGTCGAGAATCGGCCCCCCGTAAAACACATTGCCGGGCATGGCCGGCGAGGTGAAGTCAAAACGCGGGCTGGTCAAGACGTAGATTTCGTCGGCCGCAAGTGCCTGCTCGTGGAAGTGCGCGAGCCCGGGCAAACCGTAGTGACGGCGAACCGCATTCAGGTAGGGGGTCGCGCGGGCGAACTCACGCCGCGAGAGCGCTCGCAAGAGCATGTCCCGTCCGCGACCAAGCGGGCCACGCGCCGGCAGCCAACCGGGCCCGAAGGGTGGAATTCCAGCGGTGGGGAGGATCCAGATGTTGGGGCAGTAGACTGCCGTCGGGATTCCCAGCTTCTCGCCAGCGATGAGCGTCGCCGGGAGGTAGAGATCGGAGACGAGGACGTCGGCGGGCCAGGACTCGAGCGCGGCCATCGTCTCGCCCGCCCAGGCGGCCGCCGGTCGACCGGCGAACGACTCGAGGTACTCCCGGACCAGCGCCAGTGGATTGCGGATCTCGTAGTCCCGAAAGACGTCGTCCTCGGGACGCCGGCTCCTGCGGTGAGGGGCCACCTTCCAGGAAACGTGCTCGGCCCCGGCGAGGCGGGCATCGTCGGCGAGCGTTGGGTCGCCCAGAATCCGAATCCGATGGCCGCGCTCGACGAGACGGCGGACGAGCCCGAACGCCGGAGGGATGTTTCCGCCGCCGTCCCAGATCGCAAAGAGGAAGCGCCTGGGCGTGCTCATTCCGACGGCTCCGTCTTGCTCTTCGGCCGCCACTCCCGGACGAGCGTCTCCAGGATCTCGGCCATGACCCGCTCGGCCTCGGCGGCGTCCAGGCCAAGATGCGTTCTCCAGGTCCACCACAGGTAGATCTCGGTGGCGCCGAAGAGCGCGGCCAGCTGGCGAGTGCGCACCTGGCCCGGGGCCTTGGCCAGGAAGGGGTCGAACACCTCTGCCAGCCAGGCCAGGTGAGCTTGTCGCGCCTCATCCAGTGCTCGAGCGACCTCGGGGAAGCGCCCCTCCAGGTCGAGGTTGCGCTTCCAGAGAGGGATGAGCTGCTCGTAGCGCTGAGCCAGCACGCGCGCCGCGCCACCAACGTCCCCCGGTGGCATCGAGCGAGCTTCCCGCTCCCGATCGCTCACCGCGCGTGCACATTCCATGAACAGCGCATCCTTGGAGCGGAACTTGCGCAGAACGGTTGGGAGAGAAACCCCGGCGCGCTCGGCAACGTCGTCGAGGCTCACATGGTCGTAGGGCTGCTCGATGAAGAGCGCCGTGGCCGCCTCGCGAATGCGGTCGCCGGTTGCGGCCGCGGCCGTGGCGCGTGAGCGCATGCGGTAGGGGCGTCGCCTCCGTCGCTTGGGGGCCGTCCCGGTGCGTGAGCCCGCCATGGTGGGGCGGATCTAGTGACCCATTTGGTGTAAGTCAAGCTATCACTAAAGTCACTGGTCAAGCCATCACTAAAATCACGGGGTCGTTGCCAGGCCGAACGGAAGCGGGAGCGACCTCGCGCACGACCGCGGGAACGAGCGCACGGCGCTGTCGGCCCGCCTGGAGTGACGGCGTACATCTCCGCACCGGACGAGCCTCAGGGCGAACCGGGCGGAACCCCCCGGATTTGGTAGGCTTCGCGGCATCTGCAGGACGTGAATCTCCAGGGAGGCCGCGCGTTTGGGGACCGGTGCCGAATCCGTCAAGACGTACTCCGCCGTCCTGCACAAGAAGCCGAGCGATCCCGAGGCCCTGGCGGCCCTCGAAGCGCTGCTCAATGACGAGTCGGTCCGGGCCGAGGCTGCCCGGGCCCTGATTCCGGCCTACGAGGCGGTCAAAGAGCATCGCAAGCTCGTCGCCGCCCTCGACCTCGTGGCCGAGATGACGCAGGACCAGCTGGAACGGGTGCTGGCCCTGCAACAGGCGGCCCACGTCCACCTCCACCATCTCCGGCAGCCGGAGCTGGCCTTCGCCGCGCTCTCCCGTGCCCTGCGCCTGTCCCCCGCCGACCCGAACCTCCGCACCGCCGCCCGCCGCGCTGCCGAGGACGCCGACGCCATGGACAGCTTCGCCAGCGTCCTCAAGGAGCTGGTCTCCCGCGAGGACCTGGGGCCGGCGCGGGTGGCTCTTCACCGCGAGCTGGCCGATGTTCAGGAGAAGAGGCTCGGCGACCGCGAAGGCGCCATCGCCCAGCTTCAGGCCGTCCTGGCCCTCGAGCCGGGCAACGTCGATGCGCTCCGGGCGCTCCAGCGCCTGCTCCGGGCCACCGAGGACTGGAAGCGGCTGGTCCCCACCCTGGACACCTTGGCTTCCGCGGTCCCCGACCCCGCCGAGCGGATGGCCCTCTGGCGAGAAATGGCGCTCCTCCAGGAAGGAAAGCTGGAGGACAAGGACGCCGCCGCCCAGTCCTGGCGCCGAGTCTCCGAGGCCGACCCGCTGAACCGCGAGGCGGTGGCTGCCCTGGACCGGCTCTACGCCGCGCTCGGCAAGTACCAGAATCTGGCCTTCGCTCTGGAACTCCGTCGCGCGCAGGAGGGGCAGAGCCCCCAGGGCCGGGAGGCTACCTTTCGGCTGGCGCAACTTCGTCGGGACAAGCTCGGCGATACCGGGGGAGCGCTCCAGCTCCTGGCTCAGGTGCTGGCCGAAGATCCCGGCCACGCCGCCACGCTGGAGCTGCTCGAGTCCTGGGCCCGCGCGCAGGCCCCGGATAGCCGCAGCGCCCTGGAGACGCTGGACCCCATCCTGGCCCGGGCTGGCGAACACGCCCGCCGGGTCGCCATCCGCGAAGCCCGCACCGCCGACGCCCTTTCCGACGAGAAGATCCGCCTGGCCCAGGAGATTCGCTCCATCCAGGAGCGCGACATGGGGCAGCCGGAGCGGGCCTTTCTTTCCGCCGCCCACGCCTTCGCCCACAACATCGACCGCGCCGCCGCCCGGGCCGATCTGGAGCGCCTGGCCCGCGTCTCCGGCAGCTACGAGGACCTGGCCGAAGTCTACGAGAACGTCGGTACCGAGGCCCGGTCCGGCGAACCGGAGAAGACCGCCTGGCTCCGCCGCGCCGCCGAGCTGCGCGAGCACCTGGCCCAGAGCGAGGAGGCCATCCGGGACTGGCAGGCGCTTCTGACCGAGGCCCCCCAGGACCGCCAGGCCCTGGACGCCCTCGGCAAGCTCTTCGAACGGAGCAAGAACGCCAAGCAGCTCTCCGAGATCACCCTCCGCAAGGCCCAGCTGGCCGCCGATCCGGTCGAGCGCCGAGCGCTGCTCCTCAAGGCCGGCGAAGCGCTGCAGGCCGCCGGCGACGAGGCCCACGCCATCGACGCCTACAAGGAAGCGCTGGCCCTGCGCCGGGGAACCGACGGACTCGAGGCGCTGGACGGGCTCTACGCCAAGGCCCGCCGCTTCGAGGAACAGGCCGACGTGTTGGCCCAGCTGGCCGCTCTCACCACTGACGAGGTGCAGAAGTCGCACCTGCTCCGCCGGGCTCAGCTGTTGGAGCGGGAGAAGGAGCTACCCGCGGCGGTCGACGGTTACGCCCGCCTCCTCGCCGTCGCCGCCACCGACCCCAACGCCGTCGCCGGGCTGGAACGGCTCCTCGAGTCCCCGGCCGTTCGACCCGACGCGGCCCGGCTGCTGGAGCCGGTTTACCGCAGCCTCAACGACGTCCGGCACCTGGTGGAGGTGCTGGAGATTCGACTGGTCGGGGCGACGCCTTCCGATCGGCTTCCGCTGCTCGAGGAAATCGCTAATCTGCGCGAATCGCTGGGGCAGAACGACCTCGCCTTCGCCGCCCGGGTCCGGGCCTTCGGGGAAATGCCCGAGAACCCTCAGGCCCGCGAGCAGCTGGAGCGTCTGGCTGCCGAGACCGGCTCCTTCGAGGAGCTGGCTGCCGCTTACCAGGACCAGCTGGACCGCGGCGTCACCAACGCCACCTCCACCGAGCTGTGGCGTCGGCTAGGGCTGCTGTGGAGCGAGCGGCTGGAGCGGCCCGATCTGGCGACCCGTGCGTACGAGGAGCTGGCTCGGCGCGAGCCGAAGAACATGGAAGTTCTCGAGGCGCTGGCCCGTATCCACTCCCGGGCCGGGGATGCTCGGGAGCTGGCCTCGGTCATGAAGCGGATGGTGCTGGCCGAGCCGGCGCTGGACCAGCAGATCGATCTCCTGTTTCGCCTGGGCGCGCTGGCCGAGGAGACCCTCTCCGACAAGCAGCTCGCCGCCCAATGCTACGGCGAAGTGTTGGCCCGCAAGCCCGACGACGAGAACGCCGTCAAGTTCCTGGGCAAGGTCCTCACCGACAGCGAGCGCTGGCCGGAGCTGGCTTCGCTCATCGTCCGGGAGATTCAGCTGGCCGAATCGGTTGGCCGTCAGGAGGAGATGTATGACCTGATGGTCCGCCTGGGGCGTCTGCGGCTCGCCCGACTGCGCGATCCGCGCGGGGCCCTGGACATGTTCGAGGAGGTGCTGCGGCGGAAGCAGGGCCACGCCGGCGCCATCGGCGCGCTGGAGGAGATGGCCCGGAGCGACAACCCGCTCCGGGGCGAGGCCGCGGAGGCGCTGGAACCCATCTTCACCTCCGGGGGAGATCATCTCCGACTGGTCCAGATGCTCGAGTCCCGGGCCTCCACCGAGCCGGTGGCCCAGGAACGGGCCGCTCTGCTGCGCAAGGTGGCCAAGCTCTACGCCGGCCCGATGCAGGAACCGGAGCAGGCTTTCCTCTCCGCCATCCGGGCGCTCCGGGAGCTGCCCGACGAGGAGGCCTCGCTCTCGCTGGCGGTGAGCCTGGCCGAACGGGCCCAGCGTGGGGAGGAGCTGGCCGCTCTTCTGGAGGAGATTCTCCCCCGGGCTTCGGAGGACGCCGCCCGCGTGGCCATCCTCCGGGCGCTGGGGAAGACCCAAGAGACGCTGGGCCATTCCCCGGCGGCCATCGACGCCTGGCGTCAGCTGCTGGAGCACGTTCCCTCCGACGCCGAGGCGTTGACCTTCCTGGTCCGGCTCTACCAGAAGGCAGGCCGGGCTCCGGAGCTGCTGGAGATCTACCGTAAACAGGTGTCCCTCTCCGAGGACCCGGCGGTCCGGGCGGCGCTGCTCTTCCAGATCGCGGCGCTTCAAGACGGCTCGCTCCACGACACCGTGGGCGCGATGGCCACCCTGCGCCGGCTGCTGGAGCTGAAGCCCGATGACGCCCCGGCGCTCGAGCGGCTGGATGCGCTGTGCGAGAAACAGGAGCGCTGGCCCGAGCTGGCTGACGTCATCACCCGCCGGCTGGCTCTCCCCGGCGGAGACCTCGATCTCGACCTGCGCTTCCGGCTGGCGGTGGTTCGGGAGACGCGGCTGCTCGACAAGTACGGAGCGCTGGAGCTGTACGCCCAGATTCTGGCCGCCCAGCCCCGCCACGCCGAGACCCTGGCCCGCCTCGAGGCCTGGGTGCTGCGCGAACCGCAGAACAAGGCTCCGGTGGACGTGCTCCTGGCGGCCTACCGCACCGCGGGCGACACCGAGAAGCTGGTCGGTCTCCTCGACCTGCGGGTCGGTGCCTCGCCCGATCCTTTCGAGCGGAAGCAGCTGCTGGTGGAGCTCTCCACCCTCCGTGAAGCAGCCCGCGACCCCGGGGGAACGTTCCAGGCCCTGGGGCGGGCGTTCAAGGAGGACCCCAACGACGCCGCCCTCCGCGAGCGGCTGGAGCGCCTGGCCGACCTCGCCCGGACCTACGAAGAGCTGGCCGTGGCCTACGAGGAGGAGCTGCCGCGGGTCGCCGAGACCAAGGATGCCGCGGCGATCTTGCTCAAGCTGGGGGAGCTGTACGAGCAGAAACTGTCCCAGCCGGCCAAGTCCATCGACTCCCACGAGCGCGCCCGCTCGCTGGATCCGGCGCTGGCGCAACCGGCGCTCACTGCCCTGGTGCGGCTCTATGGCCAGGCGGGTCGGAGCGACCGGCTTTGCGAGAGCCTGGACGAGCTGGAGAAGCTCACCCCCGACCCGGCCGAGAAGGTGCAGCAGCTGTTCCGGCTCGGCCAGGTGGCTCAGGACGAACTGGAAGACGAGGCCCGGGCCACCGACGCCTTCGAGCGACTCCTGGCCATCGACCGGACCCACCTTCCGGCAGCGCGGCTTCTCGAGTCCATTTACGAGAGGAGCGGGACCGCCGACAAGCTCTTCGGAGTGCTGCGCATTCAGCGGGATCTGACCACCGGACCCGAGCGGGAGCGGACCCTGGCCAAGATGGTCAAGGTTTCCGCCGAGGGGCTGGCCGATCTCGAGGCCTCCATCGAGCTGTACAGCGAGTTGCTTCAACGGAACCCCAAGTCCGACCAGGCCTTCGGAGCCCTGGAGCAGGCCCTGGAGAAGGCAGGACGGTGGGAAGATCTCCGGACGCTCGTGGTGGGGAAGATCCCTCAGACGGTCGATCCCCGCGAGCAGGTACGCCTCAACGAGAAGCTGGGCCGCGTCCTCTACCGCCACCTGAACCGACCGGAAGAGGCCATTGCCCCGTTGCGGGCGGCGCTGGAACGCGACGCTCGAAATCGCGGAGCCCTGGAGACGCTGCGCGACATCGGCGAGCAGCTGGGCCGGCGCGAGGAGCTGGTGGCCGTGCTGCGGCGGCTCATCCCCATCCAGGAGAACGCCGAGGGGGTGAAGGCCCTTCGGATGCGCCTGGCCGAGCTGCTGGGGGAAATGGGCCGGCGGGAGGAGGCGCTCGATGCCGCCCGACGGGCGCTGGAAGTCGAGCCGCACGCCGTCGCCGATCTGGAGAGGATCGGAAAGCTCTTCCTGGGGCTGCGGGCCTTTGGCGACGCGGTGCGAACCCTGGAGCTCAAGGCTGAGGTCTGGCAACAAATGGAGGAGCGGGACGGCGTGGTGGCCGCCCTCTTCGAGATTGCCGAGGTCTGGATTTCGCAGGCCAACAAGCCGGAGCAAGCCGCGCCGGTCCTGGAACGGGTCCTGGAGTTCGACCCGGCCAATCACAACGCCTACGAGCGGGTCCTCAAGCTCTACGGAGACGCCGGGGACTGGAAATCCTACGCCAGCGCGGTGGACCGCTACCTTCCCAACCTGGTCACCGACGAGGACAAGATCCGCTCGCTCCGCGAGCTGGCCCGCATCCGGGAGCAGAAGCTGGGACAGAAGGACGGGGCCTTTCTGGCGCTCTGCCGAGCGCTGCAGCTGGACCCCTCCGACGATTCTCTGCGCGAGGGAGTGGAGCGGCTGGCCGAGGAGAGCGGCTCCTACGAGGAGCTGGCAGCGGTTTACGAGCAGGTGGCCGACGAGCTGCCCCGGGGGCCCCTGGCCGAACGGCTCTACCTGGTCCTGGCCCGGGTCCAGGACCAGAATCTGGACGACGCAGCGGAGGCCGAGGCGGCGCTCCGGAAGATCCTCGAGTTCGACCCCACCAACACCTCGGCCCTCGATGCCCTGGCGGGAATCTTCGCCCGCCGGGGACGGGACCGTGAGTTCATCGCCGCCCTGGAGCAGAAGCTGGAGGCGGCGCCCTCCATCGAGGCTCGGAAGCAAATCCTGAGAGAGATTTCTCGGGTGCAGCTGCAACAACTCCACGACGGGGAGGAGGCCGCCAGCGCACTGATCCGGGCCCTGGAGCTGGAGCCGGACGTGGAGACGCTGGGCGAGCTGGCCAAGCTCTACCGCGAGCAGCACATGTGGGGCGATCTGGTGGGAACGCTGATCCGGACCCGCGATCTGCTTCCCAACGCCGAGGAGCGGGCCCAGGTCCAGACTCAGATCGCCGAGGTCCAGGAACGGGAAATCGGAGATGACGAAGCCGCGGTGGAGGCCTACCGCGAGGCGCTCTCGCTCGACCCGGGCAACGCGGTGGCCCTGGAGGCCCTGGAGCGGCTCTACACCAAGCTCGACCGGCCGGCCGATCTGCTGGCCATCTACGAACGACAGCTGGAGCTGACCGAGGACTACCGGGAGAAGGTGAAGGTCCTCTTCCGCTCGGCAGCCATCTGGGAGGACCGCTACCAGAATCCGGAGAACGCCGACGCCTGCATCGAGGGTGTCCTGGCCCTCGACCCCACCAATCTCCAGGCCATCAAGTCCCTGGAGCGGCTCCGCCAGGCGCAGGGACGTTGGGAGGATCTGGTCGGCGTTCTGGAGCGGCACATCCAGCTGGCCACCGAGCCCCGGGAGCAGGCCGACCTCATCGTGGAGATGGGAGAGGTGCTTCGGCAGCACATCCGCCAGACCGACAAGGCCGCCAACGCCTTCCAGGCTGCTCTGCAGATCGATCCCAGCCACGAGCCGGCCATGCACGCCTTGGGCATGGTCTACGAGCGCAGCGGAAACTGGCCCTTCGCCCTGGAGATGCTGCATCAGGAGGCACAGGCGCTGGGGCGCAGCCCCCCGGCGGTGGAGGTCCTCCACCGGATGGGGAAGATCAACGAGGACATGTTGATGGACGTGGCCTCGGCCACGGCCTGTTACACCGAGGCCCTGCGGATCAACCCCGAGTACCTGCCCAGCCTCCGGGCCCTTCGGGGCATCCACGAGGCAGCGCAGGACTGGGACGCCTACGAGCAACTCCTGGTGGCCGAGGCCCAGGCCACCGAGGACTCCCACGAGAAGGCCCGCGCCCACCTGGCCATCGCCCGCCACCACAGCGAACGCCGCGAGGACGCCGAAGCCGCCACCCATTGGTACGAGGAGGCGATCCGCCTCGACCCGGAGTTGGCCGAGGCAGCCTTGCCCCTCTCCGACATCTACGTCGGCGCTGGCAAGTGGGAGCTGGCCGAGAAGATGCTCGAGGTGGTCATCCGCTCGCTCAAGGCTCAGGCCGCCGCTGACCCCGAGGGGGGCGTGGAGAAGGACCTCTGCCGGCAGGTCTACCGGCTGGGCTACGTGGAGGAGAAGCTGGGGCGTCGGGATCGGGCCTTGGCCGCCTACGAGCAGGCCTACCAGCTCGATGCGACCTACCTCCCGGCGCTCGAGGGTTACGGAAACCTCCTGGTCCAGAGCGGCCGGAACGAGCAGGCGCTCAAGGTCTTCCAGACCATCCTCATTCACCACCGCGAGGATCTGACCGATCTGGAGATCGTCGAGGTGTACTGGCAGATCGGCGAGGTCCACGTCGCTCTGAAGCAGCTCGACCGCGCCCAGAATCACTTCGAAAAAGCGCTGGCCATCGACCCCGGGCACGAGCCCTCGCTGCGGGCGCTGATCCAGCTCGCCGACGCCGCCGGCCGGTGGGACCGCGCCGCGGAGTACCGGCAAAGCCTGGTGGACGTCCTGGAGGGCGAACCCAAAGCCGAGGCCGCTCTGGAGCTGGGACAGATCGCCCGCGACAAGCTCAAGGATCTGCACATGGCCATCGACGCCTACGGCCAGGCCCTGCGCATTCGATCCGATTCGCTGGAAGTGATGGACGCGCTGTACGTGCTCTACCGGGAGACCCGCCAGTCAGGGAAGGCTTCCGAGGTGCTGGAATCCATGCTGCGCCAGCCGGCGCTCCAGGCCGATCCCCAGCGCGCCAAGCGGGTGTGGTTTGCCCTGGGGGAGAGCCTCCGAGACGAGCTCCGGGAGCCCGAGCGGGCGGTGGAGGCTTTCAACGCCGCGCTCGACCTGGACCCGCGCTTCATCGAGGCCTTCAGCGCCATCGAAGCGATGCTGGGCACGACCAAGCAGTGGAAGGAGCTGGAGGAGCACTACGCCCGGATGATCCAGCGGCTTCCCAAGACGGACGACACCGAGCCGGCCCGCATGGCGCTGTGGAGGACGCTCGGTGACTTGTATCTCCAAGTCTTGAAGCAGCCGGAGAGCGCCCTGATGGCCTACCAGGTCGCGGCGGCCGGGCTTCCCGAGGACTCAGCGGTCCAGGAGACCTATGCCGAGCTGTTGCTCGCCGCTCCGGGCAACGAAGACAAGGTGATGCTGGCTCTGCGCCGGGCCCTGGCCCACACCCAGAACCCGAAAAAGGTGGCCAGTCAGCTGGCTGAGGTGGCGGCGCGGCGGAAGGACTACGACTGTGCCTGGATGGCTGCTCAGGTCGTCTCCGGGCTGCTGGGCGAAGCCGGGCCGGCGGAGAAGGAGATCCTCAGCAAGCTCGGCCCCTACGCAAAAAAGCGTGAGACGCCGCGAGGGACCCTGAACGACCGGCTGTGGACGTCCCACTTGATGCACCCCAAGGTGCGCACCCCGTTCGCCGAGCTGATGGGGGTGCTGTTCCAGGCCGCCGGGCAGCTGTCGGCGGTTCCCTTGGCCCAGGCGCAGCTGGTACCCAAGAAGCACCGCATCGACGTCTCCACCGCGCAGGAGTACCAGATCCACCACTACCGGGCGGTGGCGCGTCTGCTCGGCCTCGAGGCGGTGGAGCTCTTCTCGCCCTTCCTCGTCGCCACCCGGGACAAGCTGGCCAAGCGCTCCACGGAACCGGCCCCGGATCCTCTTGTGGGGGTGGAGCTTATCCACGCCCACCCTGTGTGCCTGAAGGTGGGTGGGAAGTTCTTCGGGGATCCCCAGGCCAAGGACACCCACGCCCAGCTGGGTCGAACCCTGGCCTTGCTCCGTCCGGAGCTCATCTTCGGGAGCCGCTTCGCCCCGAACCGATTGGAGGCGGTGTACCAGGCGGCGGTGGCTCTGGCCGGATATGAAACTCGCTGGACCGCCCCGATGCCGGTGATCGAGGGGGAACGGGAAGCGCTGGCTTCGGTGCTCACCGAGCCGCTCCGGGCCGCGCTGACACGACTGGTTCCGGAGGTCCTGCGCCGCGCCGGAGCCGACCCGGTCCGCGAATACCTGGAGGGGGTGGAGCTGACTGGGGTCCGCTGTGCTCTTTTCGCTGCCGGGGATGTGGAGGCAGTGAAAAAGCTGGTGCAAGGCGAAACCGGCGCGTCCTACCGGGTTCTGGGAAAAGTGAAGATCCGCGAGCTGATGACTTTTGCGGTGTCGGAGGATCTGGCCGTCCTTCGACAGGCGGTTGGAAGCAACGTGGAAGTGCCGGTGCGGAAGGGGTAGGTCTCCCTGCGCGGAGGGGGGCCATTCCTTGACCGCCGGAGCCGGCGACCTCTACGCTGACTGACTGGGCAAGTCCCCGCCGTTCCCCATCAATTTCCGCCCCGAGGCCGATGCGTTTCGTCTGCGATAGCTGCCACGCCCAGTACATGATCAGCGACGACAAGGTCGGCGCGAGCGGCGTGAAAGTCCGCTGCAAGAAATGCGGCCATGTGATCATCGTTCGCCGCCAGGTGGATGGTGGCGCCGGGGCCGAGGCCGATGCCGCACTCCGCGGACTTCAAGAGATGTCCGCCCCGTCCAATCTGCCCACCGAGGCGACCACCGGAGAGAGTTCGATCTTCAGCGGCGTCGATGACGAAGAGATTGGCGCCGCGTTCGACAGCGCGCTCAGCGAGCGCAGGGACGCGCCACCCCCCACCGAGGACCTGGATAGCACCCGGGTGATGGACGGGGATGCGGTGGCCCGGCTGGCGGCCCTCTCGGAAGGCAACGTTCCGGCGGCCTCCGATGCGGCCCCGCCCACCGCCCATGCCTGGTACGTGGCCATCGACGACAAGCAGACCGGCCCGCTGACCCCCGACGCGATCAAGGAGCACTGGGACCAGGGAGAAATCGGTCCCGACAGCCTCACCTGGCGGCAAGGGCTGGAGGACTGGGTGCCCCTGTCGGAAGTCTCCGAGCTGGCCTCCTGGCTCGCCCCCCGGCCTGCTCGCCCGGTCTTCACGCCCTCCGGCTCGGGCGTCGCCCCCATGGTGACGGTTCCGGTCGAGTCGGCCTTCAGTGCCGGTGGGGTGACGCGGACCGTCCGCACCGAGGTGCCCACCCCGGTTCCCGAGCCTGGAGGATGGAGGCCCTCCGCCTCGGCAGCGCTGGCCAGCCTGGTCAAGGACGAGATCGACGCGCTCAGCAAGCCCGAGCCGCCGCCCCCGGCGCCTGACTCCACGCCCGCCGCACGGGGGCTTCTGGAGGTGCCGCCGGCCAGCCCGGAGATGCCCGCGGGCCAGGTGAATGGGCGCACGGCCCGCGCCGAGGCCCCGACGCCGGTCACCGGCGCGGAGAGGCCCTCCTTCGCTGCTGCCTACCCCTACGTCACTCGTCCCCGCCCGGCGAGCCGGAGGGGCCTCTTCATCGGTCTCGGGGTGGGCGCCGTCGTCCTGGTCGGATTGGTGGGCGCGGTGGGGTATCTATTGCTGCGCACCGAAAAGCCAGCGCCGGTCGCCGCGGTCGTGCCGCCTCCCCCGGCGGAGCCGCCCAAGACGGGCACCCCCTCACCGGTCAAACCTCCATCCGCCATCACCACCCCGGCGGCCCAGCCTCCTCCAGCGACGGGGGTGACTCCGGCCGTGCCACCGCTGGCCAAGGTGACTCCAGCGGTGCCTTCGGGCGAGAACGGAACCTCGCTTCATCGCGGTGGCAAACGCAGCAGCAAGCAAGGCGGCAACGGAACGGGACACGGCGGCGACGAAGAAGTGGCCAGCCCCAGCCCTAGCCCCAGCCAACCGCGGTCCTCGGGGTCCCGCAGCAAAGCAGACGATCTGTTCGATGAGGTGTTTGGCAGCGGGGGCGGGGGAGGGGAGAAGAAATCCAGCGACAGCGGGAAGGGAGGCAAGCGCAGCGCCTACGTCCCTCCCGAGCCTGGCTCCTCGAGTACCGAGGTACCCGACCGGCTGCCCAAGGGAGACATCATGTCGGTGGTGCTGGCCAACAAGCCTTCGATCGTCCGCTGCGTGAATGAGCAGAAGTCACGGGATCCCAACCTCCACGGCACTCTGGTGGTGCACTGGATCATCCAGACCTCGGGGAAGACCACCGCCGTGCAGCCCATGACCGATCCCTTCAAGTCCTCCTACATGGCCACCTGTCTGACCGGTCTGGTGAAGAGCTGGACGTTCCCGAAGCACAAGTACCAGCCGGGCGAGCCGGTGGACTTTCCCTTCACGTTCTAGGCTGTTAAGGGCGCCCCTCCGATGCGCCTTCCTCTCGAGCCCCAGCTGCCAGACCTCCCCGTGCGCTCGGTGCGCGAGATGGGGCTCAAGGAGCTGGAGCGGGTCCGCCTCATCCTCCGGGGTGGATCGGTCGTCGACTGGCGGAGGCTCCACTTCCGGGACCGGGACGAGGTGGATCGGTTCCTCCGGCTGTGCTGCCTGGATCTGACCAATCCCCATGACGAGGCCTGGGCTCGGCTGGTGCTCTCCGACGCGGTGGAGTACCTGCGCCGGACCTTTTCCTACCGGGTGGCGGATGCGGTGGCCCACCCGGTGGAGATCCACGATCTGCTGCTCTACGCCTCCGGGCTCAAGGAGCCGCACCGCTTCCGGCGCATCGCCTGCATCGTGCTCAAGGTGATGCACGTGGTGCAGCACATCGAGGGCCGCGACCTCCTCTTCCGGCTGGCCGTCTCCGAGGCCGATCTGTCACAGATGGCGACCGCCAAGGTGAACGGGGTGCTGGCCGAGGCCCGGGGGAAAGGGCTGCCCATCCTCGAGTACAGCCCGTCGATCAAGAGCCGTGAGTCTCTGATCACCAAGCTGCTGGCCAAGAAGGAAAACGTGGCGGCGCAGGTCTACGACAAGACGCGCTTCCGCATCATCACCCCCACTCGCGAGGACATCCTCCCGGTCTTGTACTTCCTGACCCAGCGGCTCTTTCCCTTCAACTTCCTGGTGCCGGGGCAGACCGAGAATTCGCTGCTTCCCTTCAAGGCGCTGCTGAGAGACTTTCCGCACTTCGGGGCCCATGCCCACGAGCTGCACCTGGACCTCGACTTCGAGGACCGCGAAGCGGTGAGCAACAACATCTTCAGCGGAAGCCAATACCGGATGCTCAATTTCGTGGTCGACGTGCCGCTCCGTCTGGACGAGTGGCTACCGCCCCCCGAGCTGGATCGGCGCGAGCGGAAGGGGCGCATCGGCTTCACCCTGGTCGAGTTCCAGATGGTGGATGCCGAGACCGCCAAGGCCAACGAGCAGGGGGATAGCGCCCATGCTCGCTACAAGCACCGGCAGAAGCTGAGCGTGCTCCGCCGCCTCTCGCGGGGGCTGGTGGTGCCGCGCGTGGCCGAGCCGCCCGGCGACGCGGAGTAGACGGAGTTCGTCGAGGCCGGATCCCGTCCGACCAGTACGACGTGGGCTCCGAGCCGCGCGAGCTGCACGCTGGCTTCGAGGCCGATGCCGCCCGTCGCCCCGGTGACCAGAACGGTCTTGTCCCGGACGTCCCAGGTCATCGCGGCTTCGGTGCCGGCTCAGCGCTTCTTGCGGTTCTTCTTCCGCGCCTGGCGCTCGCGCTTGCGCTTGTCCCGCAGCGCATCGCGGTCCACCTGCTTGGCCATCGGTGCGCTGGAGTAGCCCATGAGGCGGGCTCGGGCCATCGCTGCCTGGCCCATGGGAGCGGAGTAGCCGGGAGCGACCTGGGGGATCTGCATCGGCATCCCTCCGCCGCCGGAAAGCGCCTGCTCCATCATCTTGGCGTCTTTCCCGAAGACTGCGCCCAGATCCATGTTCTTCATTCGGGAAAGCTGTCCCAACTGCTTGAAGCCGGGGATTCGGCCAAGCAGCCCGGGATTCTGGCCCACCGCGCCCATCACCTGCTGCATCATCTTGTACTTGCCGAGCAGCTCCTGGACGTCCTGCTTCTTCCGGCCCGAGCCGCGGGCGATGCGGGCCATCCGTGAATCGTCGATGAGCGCCGGGCGCAGGCGCTCCTTCTGGGTCATCGAATCGTAGAGGGCCTCGATCTTCCCCAGCTCCTTCTCGTCCGGATTCAGCTGCTCGGTCATCTCCCCGAAGATGGGGAACTTCTCCAGCAGGTCCTTGAGGGGCCCCATCTTCCGCACGGTGCGGATCTGCTCCACGAAGTCCTTCATCGAGAAGTTGCCGGAGAGCAGCTTCTGAGCGTCCTCCTCGGCCTTCTTCTCGTCGACCACGGACTCGAAGTCCTGCATCAGGCCGACGATGTCGCCGAAGCCGAGGATGCGGCTGGCCAGCCCGTCGGGGCGGAACTCCTCCAGCTTCTCCAGCGACTCGCCCATGCCCAGGAACTTGATGGGCTTGCCAGTGACCTCCTTGATGGAGAGCGCGGCGCCGCCGCGGGCGTCGCCGTCGAGCTTGGTGAGGATGAAGCCGTCCAGCGACAGCCGGCGGTCGAACTCGGCCGCGGTTCGAACGGCGTCCTGGCCGATCATCGCATCGCACACCAGGAGGATCTCGTCCGGGTGGACGGCGGCCTTGATGAGGTTCAGCTCGTTCATGAGCTGCTCATCGATGGCCAGCCGTCCGGCGGTGTCGATGAGAACCACATCGCGACCCTGGGCTCCCGCCGCCTCGAGCCCCTTCACCGCCAGGTCGGGCGGAAGGGTGTCCGGCTGAAAGAAGACCGGGACCTCGACCCGCTGGCCCAGAATCTGAAGCTGCTCCACGGCTGCCGGGCGGTAGGGGTCGGCGGCGACCAGCAGGGGGCGCTTGCCCTTCTTGATCAGGTAGCTGGCCAGCTTGGCAGCGGTGGTCGTCTTTCCGCTTCCCTGCAGGCCGACCATCATGATCCGTGAGATTCCGCCCTTGGGCTTGAGCTTGAGGGAGGTGTCGACCGGGCCCATCAGGGCTTCCAGCTCGTCGTGGCAGACCTTGATGAAGTGGTCTGCGGCGGAGACCTTGAGCTTCCGGCCCTGCTTGTCGGTGATGGTGGTCTGGACGGTGGCGCCGATGGCC
>JBKOYI010000012.1:0-7532 GCA_046725335.1 Myxococcota bacterium
TCCGGCGAGCGTGGTCCTGACCTTCGATGACGGCTTCTTCGGCACGCTCCGGCACGCCTGGCCGGCGCTACGGCGTCACGGCTTCCCGGCCACGCTCTACGTCACCAGCTACCACGTTGAGAAGCGGACGCCGGTGTTTCGGCTTCTGGTTCAGTGGGTCTTCCGGAGCACCCGAGCCCCGCTCCTGGACCTCTCGGCGCTCGGCCTGGGCATGGTGGGGACGCTCCGGCTGGAGCCCGGAGCCGCCTGCGACGCAGCGATGTGGCGCATCATCCGTCATGCCGAGCAGCACCTCGACGAACCGGAACGGCAGGCATTGGCCGATCGACTGGGGATGCTTCTGGGTGTCGACCTGGCGCCGGTGCGAGCCGGGCGGTGGTTGTCCCTGGCCGACCCGGAGGAGCTGGCCTCCGTCGCGCGCCAAGGGCTCGACCTCCAGCTTCACACCCATCGGCACCGATTCCCACTCGACCGAGCGCTGGCCCTGCGCGAGCTGCGCGACAACCGCGCCGTTCTCGAGGCGTTGGTGGGCCGGCCGCTCCGCCACTTCTGCTACCCCAGCGGATACGCTCGCCCGGCCCACCTCCCCTGGCTGGCCGAGGCCGGGGTCGTCAGCGCCACCACCGGCGAGGCGGGTCTGAACCCGCCGGGCCATTCCCCGTACACCTTGCGCCGTTTCCTGGACGGCTCGGCGGTCTCCCAGCTCGAGTTCGAGGCCGAGCTGTCCGGGTTCACCGACCTGCTTCGGCGACTGCGCAGGGGGCTGGATCGCCTCCGCGGTACGGAGCCGCAGCTTGAGGCTGCAGCGCCGCCGGGCTCGGAAGTCCCAGACTCCGGTCTGGGCCATGATCAGCCCGTGGCTGCGACCACCGCTGGCCCGGCGGCGCGCGCCGGCTTGGCCACCCGGGAGAGAAGCACGGCCGAGATAGCGCCCGCTGCCAGACAGGCCAGCCAGAGTCCTCGCGCTCCCAGCGCCTCGTAGGCGACCAGCCCCGCCCAGGGCCCGAGGGTGACGCCAAACCCGAAGGTCATCGCATAGAACCCCATGTACTCACCGCGTCGGTCCGGCGGAGCCAGCTCGGCTACGTAGGCGGCGTTGGCCGGGAAGAGGATCATCTCCCCGAAGGTCCACACCACGACCGTAGCCACGATAGCCAAGTAGCTGGTGACGAACGCCAGCGCCCCGAACCCCAAGCCACACAGCACCGCTCCCACCGACAGGGCCCGCGCCGCCGTCCAGTGCCGGGTGAGGCCGTTCAGTCGGACTTCGAGGAAGACGATCAACAGCGTGTTGACGGTGAAGAGGAGCCCGAAGTCGCTGGTGGACATTCCCAGGCTGTGCACCATCCACACCGGCATCGCGCCGGTGTGCTGGAAGAAGACCAGGAGCACCGGAAGCACCGCCAGAAGACCGTAGCGAAGTCGCCCATCCCGCAACGCCCCCAGTGTCGGAGTGGCGGTGTGGTCGAGGTGAACTCTTGGCCGCACCGGGAAGAGGATGAGGACCAATCCGGCAGCGATGGAGGTGGCTCCATCCACCCAGAAGAGGGTGGAGAAGGAGCGGGCGGCGAGAAAACCGCCCACTGCCGGGCCCACGCTCATCCCGAGGTTGATGGCCAGCCGGTTGAGAGCGAAGGCCGGCCGCCTCAGCTCGGCAGGCGCCAGCTCACTCACCAGCGCCAGGGTGGCCGGTCGCATCGCCTCCGTCACTGCCGACAGCACCACCATGCCCACCAGGACCTGGGGCAGCGTCTTCACCAGGGGGAAGACCCACAGGGCCAGCCCGCCCGCCAGGAGCGAGGCGGCGAGAATGCGCTGGCTCCCGACACGATCGCCGAGGCGACCCGCCAGCGGGGAGGTGATGAGCGAGACGGTCCCGTAGATCGCCAGCGCGGCCCCCGCCTCTGCGCCCGAGAGGTGCAGGTTGCCGGTGAAGTGGAGGGCCAGAAAGGGCAGGACCATCGTCCCGGCCCGGTTGACCAGGGTGGCCAGGGCGAGGATCCAGCTATCGCGCGGGAGGCCGGCGAGATCGGACCAGGGATTGAGGGCGCGCCAGGTCATTCGGGAAGCCCAGGCGAGTAACCCCGGCCGTTTCCGATGTCGAGTCCACCCACGTCTGTTTCAGCGCCGTCCCCGGCACACTGTGCCGCGCCGGCTGCCCCGCTCGAGGCCCAGATTTCAGCTGAGCGGGCCGGTCTCAGCCTGACGCTGGTCGGATTGATGGGCGCCGGTAACCGGGGCCAGGACCAGTGGGGTGCTCGTGCGTCTCAAAATGGTTCGGGAGTCGTGCACGTGGGAACCAATTTGGGACGGTCGCCGGAGCCAGGAGGCGTGGGGGGCTCGTGCGTCTCGAAATGGTTTGGAGATCGCGGCGGTCTCAAGCGGTCATCGCAACGCCTGGGCGAGGACCTCGCAGGGTTTCTGCTCCGTGCGCGCGGCGTGCTCGAGGAGGAGGTCGCTCCAGACGGAGCGCTCGACATCCTCCAGCTCGAGGGCATCCAGGTGCCACGCCGCCGACCGCCTCCTCCCGCCCGCCGGCCGGGCCGCCGCTCTGCCTTCGTCGAGGGTTTCTCCCTCCACGCCGACACCTGGCTCCACGAGTACGACGTCACGGGCCTCGAGCGACTCTGCACTTACGGCGCCCGCGGGCCCTTGTCGCTCGAGCGCCTCTCGGCGCTGCCCGACGGACGGCTCGCCTACCGGATGAAGCGGCCCTCTCCCACTGGACAGACGCACCTCGTCCTCCCGCCGGTGGCCTTCCTCCGTCGCCTCGCCGCGCTCGTCCCGCCTCCCAGGGCCAACCTCGTCCGCTACTTTGGCGTCTTTGCCCGCAATGCCCGGGTGCGTCCTCGCGTCGTGCCGGCGCCTGCCGTCATTCCGCCACCGGCCGAGACAGCCTCTTGCCCGCTGGCAACCGAGCCCGTCCGTCCGCGCCCTACCCGGCGTCCAATCCCCTGGGCCGAGCTCCCCCGGCGGACCTTCCAAACCGACGTCCTCACCTGCCCCCGCTGCGGAGGCACCCCGCCGCGTCGTCGCCGTCGTCCTTCGCTCCGCCACCGCCCAGGCCAGCCTCGAGCACCTGCGCCTTCCCTCCAGGCCTCTCCCCGTCGCCCCCGCCACCTCCCCGCCCCAGCTCGGCTTCTGGTGAGCGCAGCAGCAGTCCGAGCCCCGAGACTTCCCCTGCCTGACGACCGGCCCGGGACTGCTCTACCCTCCGGACGGTGAGCGCCCCCACTGAGCGCCTCCTGGCATCCTCACCCTGCCCCTCGCCGGCTGAAGCGACGCGGCCCCTACCCGGCCTCCGGCGCGAAAGCCCGGTTTGTTCTTCCTTGGATCGGTCGAGGTGACGGACGGGTACCTCCGCACGTTCGGATCGTCGGCCGAAACGCTCCTGACGTTTCTGATGAAGGAAGGCTACGAAATTCGGGACGATGGCGGCCTGCCGCGGGTTGAGGCGGATGGACTAGGCAATGGGTCCCGCCAGTTCAACGCGCTGGTGACCAAGGCGAACCTGGAATCTCTGCTGCGCGGGTGAGAATTGACTTGGCGCTTCAGGGAACCATACGTTTTGCGAGCCATACACTCCAAGATGAACCCGACCGTGTCGCGAATGTGGTCTGCCATCTCGAGGCCGGGAGCCTCTCTCCGCTTGCTTCAGGCGTTCTTGCGAGATCCTCGGAGTTTCCTCGCTGTTTCGACGGCCCTGACGCGGTATGGCTCGATTCAAAAGCCGCTCGAACTCTATGGACTACTGCGATTCTTGAAGGGACACAAGCTCGATGCCGTGATGGAGATCGGGACGTGGACTGGCGGCACGCTGTACTTGTGGTCCCGACTCGCGGCTTACAATGCAACGCTCATCAGCGTTGATTTTCCGCCTAAACCTGATGACCGGATGCTCCTCGATAGGTTTTCGCGATTCGTGCTGCCGGGCCAACGGCTCGTCTGCTTGAGAGAAGACTCTCACGCGTCGGCCACGCGCGAGAAAGTCACCGAGCTCCTACAGAATCAGCGCCTTTCCTTGCTGTTCATCGACGGGGACCATTCCTACGAGGGAGTGAAACGGGACTACGAAATGTATTCGCCGCTGGTTCGGCCGGGTGGCCTCCTCATCTTCCACGACATCATCGACAACCCCGAACACCCCTCGTACGGCGTCGCCCGGTTCTGGAAGGAGATTCGCGGAACGACCGAGTACAAAGAGATCGTCGACCCGCGTCATCATCTGAACGGTTGCGGGATTGGTATTTTGATCGCGTCGTCTTGAGAGTGCCAAACCCTTTGACTTTACAGCCTTAGGGCGTCGACGAGATCGCGGGTGCATTTCATGCGGCGATCGCAGCACCAGTAGCCCGTCTTGAGGAGGAGGTCGCTCCGGACGGAGCGCTCGACATCCTCCAGCTCGAGGGCATCCAGGTGCCACGCCGCGGACCGCCTCCTCCCGCCCGCCGGCCGGGCCGCCGCTCTGCCTTCGTCGAGGGTTTCTCCCTCCACGCCGACACCTGGCTCCACGAGAACGACGTCGCGGGCCTCGAGCGACTCCGCACTTACGGCGCCCGCGGACCCCTGTCGCTCGAGCGGCTCTCGGCGCTGCCCGACGGACGGCTCGCCTACCGGATGAAACGGCGTCACCGACGGGACAGACGCACCTCGTCCTCCCGCCGGTGGCCTTCCTCCGTCGCCTCGCCGCGCTCGTCCCGCCTCCCAGGGCCAACCAGTGCCGACGCCGTGCGTCGACACCAAGCGGCCACGACGAGTTCACCCGCCCGTGCGAGGGCCGTCGAGTTGACCAGATACGAATCCCCTCCCGGACCCCTGATGGCCGTCGCAATCGAAGACTGGTCGAGGCCCGCTTTCGTCGCCGGGGGCGGCGAAGCTCTCCTCTTTTACCTGGCGTTCGGAACGCTGGCCGCGGTGCGGCTGCCTCCCACGCCGAGCGGGCTGTCCTTGAGGGTACACCCGCAGGGCGAGGCCAGGCTGTGGGTCGAGACCCTCATCGCCACCGGCGACGTGGCCCGAGTGGTCCGCAACGCCCCGGACTTTGCCGTCCTCCGCGGCCACCGCGCCGACCCTCCCGACCTGGGTCACCTCCGGGATGCGGAGTCGGTGCTGACGGCGCTCCTCGACGCCGGCGCGGCCGCAGTTCTGGACGTGGAGGCACAGCGGTGGTGGACGTCGAAGACCTTCCGGGCGGAGCTCCTGGGATCGGTTCGTCCGGCCCTGCGGGCGCACGTCTCGGTCCGTTCGAGCAATGGCCAGGTGGAGACGCGAGGCCTTCGCAAGTTCGCGCGCCCCGACCTGCGGCTGCGCCACGTGCCTCCCTCCGCCGAAGCCAAGGCGCAGGGGCTGTGCTGGGCAGTCGTCGAGCGACTGGCCCGGGGAGAGCTGCCCCACCCGGGCGACTCGCTGGCCGGTTTGCGCTTCGAGGATGGGGGCGATCCAGCCCATCCGGCCCTCAGCGCCGACTGGACCGAGGCCTTCGGAGAGCGGGCCAGCACCGGCTGAGGTGTACACTCCGGGCAATGTCCACCAGCGACGGCGCGCCGCAGGCGTTCCGGCCGGTGCCGCGCACCGGCGTCATCTTCGTCACTGCCGAGGCCCAGAAGCGAGGCTTCACAGCCACCGACCCGAACTGGTGCAACCTCGGACAAGGCCAACCGGAAACGGGGGAGCTGCCCGGAGCACCGCCGCGCATCCATGAGGTGGACATCGATCCGGCCGATCAAGAGTACGCGCCGGTGGCCGGCCTGTGGGAGCTGCGCGAGGCCATCGCCAGCCACTACAACCGGACCTATCGCCGCGGCCTGGGCTCGCAGTACAGCGCCGAGAACGTCTGCATCTCCGGCGGGGGTCGGGCCTCGCTGACCCGCGCCGCGGCGAGCCTGGGCCTCATCAACCTTGGCCACTTCCTGCCCGACTACACCGCCTACGAGGAGCTGCTCGACGTCTTCAAGGCCTTCACCGCCATCCCCATCCTGCTCGACAGCGAGCGCGGCTATGCCTTCGGCCCGGAGGCGTTGAAGAAGGAGATCCTGGGACTTGGCCTGTCGGCAGTGTTGCTTTCCAATCCCTCCAACCCCACCGGGAAGGTCGTTCAGGGCGCCGAGCTAGCGGCCTGGGTCGATCTGGCACGAACGCTCGATTGCGCCCTGCTGCTCGACGAGTTCTACGCTCACTATGTCTGGACCTCACCGGCCAACGCTCCCGTCCCGGTGAGCGCTGCGGCCCACGTGCGAGAGGTGAACAAGGATCCGGTGATCCTCTTCGACGGCTTGACCAAGAACTGGCGCTACCCGGGCTGGCGGGTGACCTGGACCCTCGGTCCGCGCTCGGTGATCGATGCGCTGAGCAGCGCTGGTTCCTTCCTCGACGGAGGGGGAAGCAAGCCGTTGCAGCGCGCCGCCCTGCCGCTCTTCGAGCCTGGGCTCGTGCAAGCGGAGTTGCGCGCCATTCACGATGCCTTCCGGCCCAAGCGGGAGTTCCTGCTGCGTGGGCTGCAGAAGATGGGCATCCGGGTGGACCGTGAGCCCGAAGGCACCTTCTATGTGTGGGGCGACCTGTCTGGCCTTCCTCCACCGCTCACCGACGGGATGGGCCTGTTCCGGGCGGCGCTGGAACACAAGGTCATCACCGTTCCGGGTGAGTTCTTCGACATCAATCCTGGAAAGCGGCGGCGCGGACGGGCCTCGCGGTTCCGCGGTCACGAACGTTTCTCGTTTGGACCGCCGATGGGCGTCCTGGAACTGGCGCTGGAGCGATTGGCCGAGGCAATTCGCGCCCGCGCCGCTTGAGCCGGTCGACGCCGACATCGGCCTTCACCAGTTTCGGGAGCGGAGCCCGTTTCGCGCGTTGACAGCGCGCTCCCGACGGTGGGATGGCTACTCGCCAGGATGCGCGACAGCGAGCTGCCGGTGACGGTGTCGGTGACGCGAAGCGATGGCTCGGTGGAGCAGGTCCAGATCGGCACTGCGGTGCGAAAGGGCGACGGCTTCAGCATCCGCCTTCACGAGTTGACCATCGGTGGCCCAGGGGAGGGGCGTGGGGCGGCTCCGGCGCGCCGTCCCACCGCCTCGTCGGGCGAGCCTCCCACGGTGTTCCCGCCCTACGGCCGAAGCAAGGGGCTGCCCATCCGCGGCGCCAGCGCCCAGGACCTCGAGTTCTACGCCACCGGTGCCCGCCGCACCCTGGCCGATCCAGGCAAGGCCCGGTTCCACGAGAAGGAGCGGACGCTGCTCGCGGCGATCGAGGCCGAGGAGGCCCGGCAGGCAGCTGGCGGCGAGGAAGAGCCTCCTCCGTCCGGCGACGATCCGGCGTTCTGACCCCGAGCCCTCAGCTCGGGCGTGCGCTGACCCGGACCAGCCGAAGCTCGAGGGTGTCTCGTGGCCGCTCGACCGTCACCGTCTCCCCGGCCTGGTGGCCCAACAACGCCGCCCCGATCGGCGAGTCGACGCGCACCAGCCCACCCCGGACATCGGCCTCATCCGCGCCCACCAGCCGGAGCAGCCGGCGCTCCCCCTGGCCATCCTCCACCT
>JBKOYI010000169.1:0-16266 GCA_046725335.1 Myxococcota bacterium
CGCTTTCCGGTGAGCTGGCGGCCCAGCAACTGCGTCGGGGCCCAGCCGCTCCATTGCCCGGAACGGACCAGCCGGTCCCCCTCGGGCGCTCGCCGTGCCGCGCCGAGCAGCAGGAGCAAGGCGATCTCGGCAGTGGCCTCGGTGACGACGTCCGGGGTGTTGGTGACGACGATTCCCCTCGCCCGCGCGGCCTCCAGATCGATGTGGTCGGTCCCCACCGAGAAGGCGGCCAGCACCCGGACCCGGGGGCCGAGGCGGGAGATGATCTCGGCGTTGAATCGGTCGGCCACCGTGCAGATCAGCGCGTCTGCGTCCTGGCTCCGGGCGACCAGCTCTTCCGGACCGAGCGGTCGGTCCTCGGGATTGGGGACGACTCGATAAGTACGCTGGAGCCGCCGTTCCACGGCCTCGGGCAACCGTCGGGTGACAAAGACCGCCGGCCGATCGGGCTCAGCCATTCACGTCGACGGCCACGCGTCCGCGCACCTGCCCGTCCAGGATTCGGGGGGCAAAGTCGACCAGCTTCGACAGCGGGACGACCTGGGTGAGCTGGTCCAGGTTCAACCGCGCCAGGTGCTTGCCCAGCAGCGCCCAGCCCCTCGTCCGGACCTCGTTGGGCGTCATGTCCGAATCCACTCCCAGCAGCGCCACGTTGCGCAGGATGAACGGGAAGACGGTCCCGGGCAGGTCCGAGCCGCCGACCAGCCCACAAGCGGCCACCGCCCCCCGGTAGGCGGTCTGGCTGAGCAGCGTCACCAGCGTTTGCCCACCCACCGTGTCCACCCCGGCGCCCCAGCGCTCCGAGGCAAGCGGCGGCCCCCTCTCGGCGAGCACTTTGCGGTCGAGGAGCTCCGCCGCCCCCAGCGCTCGAAGATAGTCGCCCTCGGAGGTCCGTCCGGTGGAGGCCACCACCCGCTTCCCCAACGCCGCCAGCAGCCCAACGGCGACCGAGCCGACTCCGCCTGCGGCTCCGGTGACGACGACCTCGCGATCGGTCTTCAGACTTCCGTGCTCCTCCAGCGCCTGGACGCAGAGCGCGGCGGTGAGGCCCGCGGTTCCCAGCGCCATGGCGGTTCGGGTGTCCAGGCCAGGGGGCAAGGGGAGCGCCATCGACTCCTTGACGCGGGCCCGTTGCGCGAAGCCACCGAACCAGGAGACCCCCAGCGTGTTTCCGGTGACCAGGACCGCATCACCGACTCGAAACCGCGGGCTGGTGCTGGCCCGCACGCTGCCGGCGAGGTCCACGCCGGGAATCATCGGCCACTTGCGAATGACCTTGCCGCGACCGGTCAGGGCCAGCCCGTCCTTGTAGTTGAGTGAGCTGTAGGCCACGTCAATGGTGACCTCGCCGGGGGGAAGCGCCGACTCGTCCAGCTGCTTCCGCTCCAACTTGGTACGCCCGTCTACTTGCTCAGCAAGGAGGGCCGTGAAGGTCTCTGCCATGCAGCGGACGATGCCGCTGGGCTGGACGAAACTCCAGTGCACCGTCGGAAAATGTTGCAAAGCGAGGGGTCGCGCTGGCAGGCGCTTCCCTCGCGAGCCGTCCGGTTCCAACTTGGCGCGGGCTTCGCAAGACGGCTGAGGCGAGGGCGTCGGAGGCGGCGATGGGGCGTGGCGGGACGTGGGCGGTCGCTTGCGTTGCGATGCTGGCCTTTTCGTGCAGCGGGCAAGCACCGTCCACGTCTCCGTCCACGGTCGGGGACATCCATCCGGGCGGCCCCGGGGACGGCGGCAGCACAACGCCGGACGCCGGGTCCGGTGCCGATGGCGGATACACCCCGCCGAATCCGCCACCTCCCAAGGAGAACACCTTCCTCGGTTACGCCGACGGGCTGCTCGAGAAACCCATCGTTGGCTTCAGCCAGGATCCTTCCGGAACGCTCTGGGTGGCCACGCGGCAGGCCCTTTACATGCGCCAGCCGGGCGCCCGGAGTTTCCGCCGTTTCACCACCACTGACGGACTGCACCTGAACGGGAATCCCGTCATCTATTGCAACGTTGCGCCGATCATCACCGACCCCACGGCCTGTCCTGTCCCGGGCCAAGCAACGCCCCAAGGCATCACCGACATCGAAGCGGGTGAAGCGAACCAGGTCTTCGTCGGCTACTTCGGGCAGGACCCGGTCGCCCTGGGGGTGGACTGGAACGACCCGGACCGTCACTCGGGCAAGCTGGACATCGCTACCTTCACTCCGGACCCCGGCCGTCCCAACACCAACGCCGGCACGCTTTCGGTCCAACGGGTCGATCTGGCGGTAAGCGGGCACGGTGGTCAGTACTGGCACAACCGGACCGTGCTCAGGCTGCTCTACGACCGGGTCCATCACCCCGGCGAGCTGTACCTCGGGACCAACCACGGCGTGGACCGAATCCAGGTGGCCAAGGTGCGCGACGTCCGGGCCTACGAATACTTCAACAGCGTCTACGCCGAGTTCCTCTCCGATCACATCCACCCCCGCGTCTGCTACCACATGGCCTGCATCGACTACGTCGAAGGGGCCGGGCAGCGGATGGGTGAGTGGCGCGGCCTGGCCTTCAACCCGGATGGGAACCTGTGGGTTGCCGGGCGCTGGGCAGCGGGCCTGGCCAGATGGACTCCGGTCCTCTCCGATTGGTCCTCGCGCCCCGGTGCCGCGGCCTACGTGATCGCCTTCGGCGACCCCTACGTCTACCAGAGCTACGCCGACGCCCCCGGGTACATCGAGGAGCCAGTGTTCCGGCCGCCGCTGGAAGGCGACCCCGTGGCGCTCAGCTCGGTCGCCGTCGCCACCGATGGCTCGGCCTGGTTCACCTCGGAAGGGCACGTTCCGGGGGACGTGAGCTACGGGGTGGCCAAGTGGGACGGCCATCGTTTCACCCCCTTCGATCCGGTCCGTGACCTCGGAATGGCCGAGCAGCCCGTCCGCGAAGTCGTCGCCCTGCCCGACGGGACACTGGTCTTCTCGGCACCCAACACCGGGTTGACCTTCTACGACCCGGTCAAGAAGACCTCGGCCCGTTACGCTGCCGCCCAGGGCGGCGTGCCCGACGACTACATTTTCCGGGTCAACCTCACCCAGGACACCAGCGGTGACCCGGTGCTGCTGGTGGCGACGTACGGCGGGGCGGCGATTCTCCGCACCTGGCCGAAGCCGTAGCCCTTCTCACGGAGTCTCATACCGGAGCAACGACACGACCCGCTCCGCGCCGATCCGCTCGGCTCCCTTGAGGAATGCCAGCTCGATCAAGAAGGCAAAAGCGACCACCGTCCCTCCGGCGCGCTTGACCAGTCGCTCGGTAGCGGCGGCGGTTCCTCCGGTGGCGAGCAGGTCGTCCACGACGAGCACCCGGGCATTCTTCACCAGGGCATCGGCGTGAACCTCCAGGACGTCCGTCCCGTACTCCAGCCCGTAGGTTTCGCGGAGCGACTTCCGTGGCAGCCTTCCCGTCTTGCGGACCGGAACGAATCCCCGCCGCAGGGTGGCCGCCAGTGCCCCGCCGAGGATGAAGCCGCGGGCCTCGATGCCCACCACCTCGGTGATCTCCAGAGCCGCCACCCGCGCCGCCAGCGCCGACACCACCCCGTGGAACAGGAGTGGATCGGCCAGGACCGGGGTGAGGTCCTTGAAAACGATACCCGGCTTGGGAAAGTCCGGGACGTCACGCACCCGGGCCCGGACGGCGTCGAGAAGTGGCGGAATCATGACGAGGTGGGCGAGCATACGCCCCGCCGGACGCCCCGATGACGCACACCGTCGGCCGCCGGTGTGATAGGGGCGGCACCATGACCGACCCCGCTTCCCGACGCGGGCGCCCCACGCTCGTCAAGGAATCCCTCCCCCTCGACCGGGAGCTGCTGCTCCGCCTCCACGACCTGATGGTCGAGGCCCGGGTGCTCGAGGAGCGACTCATCCAGATGTACCGGCAGGGGCATGGCTACTTCTGGATCGGCGGCCCCGGGGAGGAGGCCTTCAACGTCCCCCTGGGCCTGCTGATGAAGAAGGGCCAGGGGCTGGACTACGACTACCTGCACGCCCATTACCGGCAAAGTGCGACGCTCCTGGCACTGGGGGAGGATCCCATCGGGGCGCTCCGCCAGATGAAGAACACCGCCACCGACCCGTACTCGGGCGGGCGGAACTTCGCCGGCCACTTCAGCAAGCGGGAGTGGAACATCCTCCCGGTCACCAGCCCCATCGAGGTTCAATACTCCATGGCCCCGGGAACGGCGCTGGCTCAGAAGCGCCACGGGGGCCAGGGCATCACCATCGTGACCGGCGGCGATGCGGGCACCGCAGAGGGCGACTTCACCACCTGTCTGGTGTGGAGCACCCGGCCGGACAACGAGCTGCCCATCCTCATCGTCGTCGCCCACAACCAGTGGGGTATCTCCACCTCCGCGGCCAGCCAGCAAGGCCCCAAGGCCATCGCCGACCGGGGGAAGGCCTTCGGGATGCGAGTGAAGACCATCAACGGCAACGACCCCGTCGAGAGCTATCTGGAGCTCCGGGAGGCCATGGGATACGTGCGCAAGGAGCGGCGCCCCTTCCTCCTGGAAGCGAACGTCTCCCGCCTCTACGGCCACTCCAGCGCTTCGGGGGCGAACTTCGTCACCTCCGAACGCGACTGCATCGTTGATTTCGAAACCAAGCTCGAGGCCCAGGGCGTCCTCACCCGGGCGGAGATGGAGGCGGTGCGCACCCACTGGACCGAGGAGATTGCCGCCAAGGCCCGTCAAGTGCGTGACGAGCCAATGCCTGACCCCTCCAGCATCTGGAAGCACATCTACGCGGAGGACCGCTGATGGCCACCATGGCCCAGGCCATCCGGCTGGCTCTCCATTATGCGGAGGAAAACCTCGGAGTCACCGACGTCTTCGGCGAGGACGTGGGGCCGCCGCTGGGCGGAGTCTTCACCGCCACCCAGGGTCTGAAGACGGCCTGGAACAGCCCCCTGGACGAGCGCGGCATCATCGGCTGCGCCATCGGCCTGGCCTTGGCCGGCCAGCGTCCGGTCGCGGAGATCCAGTTCTGCGACTACATCTTCAACACCATCGACCTGCTCAAGCTGGCCGGCAACACCTGCTGGTCGAGCAACGGCGATTGGACCGTGCCGATGGTGGTGCGGACGCCAGTGGGGAGCGGCATCCGCGGCAGCGTCTACCATTCGCACAGCTTCGACGCGACGATGACCCACATTCCGGGCTGGAAGATCGTCATGCCTTCCACGCCCCTGGATGCCTACGGACTGCTGCTCTCCGCCTGCCAGGATCAGAATCCGGTCATGGTGCTGGAGCCGAAGGCGCTGATCCGGATGAAGGGCGAGGAACTCATCCCCGGTGAGCCGGCCGACGAACGGACCCTGGCGAAGATGATCGACGCTCCGCTGGGCGATCGCTCGAAGTGGAAGCCGCAGTGGCCCGAAATCCAGCCCTACACGGTGCCCATTGGCAAGGCCAAGCGGGTGCGCGAGGGAACCGGTCTCACCGTGGTCAGTTACGGCCGCACCCTGCCGCTGGCGGTCAAGGCCGCCGACGCGCTGAAGCAGGAGGGAATCTCCGCCGAGGTCATCGACCTGCGCTCCCTCTGGCCTTACGACTGGGAGATGATCCGGGAATCGGTGAGAAAGACCGGACGGGTCCTCTACCTCAACGAGGACACCGAGGTGACCAACTTCGGCGAGCATCTGCTCCGCCGGACGGTGGAGGAGCTGTTCAACGAGTTGCTCGCTCCACCGAGGCTCCTGGCCGGGAAGTTCATCCCCGGGATCGGTCTGGCGGACTCGCTGGAGAGGGCCTCCGTCCCGCAGCTGCCGGATGTCACCGAGGCAATCCGAAAGCTCGCCGCGGAGCAGCCCTGATCCGGCCGGTGCCGGCTGTCACTGGGAAAGCCCGCTCTCAGGCGCCCCGAGTGCCGCGCGAACCGCGTCCGGAACGCGGACCTTGGCATTGGTCGAATAGTCGACCAGGACCACCACCGAGCGGCCCCGGGCGACCACCCGCTCCGGGGTGCCGGCGTACCAGGCTTGGTGAGCCAGAGTGAGGCTGGTGTTGCCGATGCGCTCGGCCCGGATGCCCACCGTGATTCGCGCGGGGTACACCACCGGTTCGAGGTAGTCGCACTCCACCCGCGCCAGCAGCGGCCCGACCGGATCTCCCTGACGGGTCCGCATCCCCAGCTGCTCGAACAAGGCGATGCGGGCGGTCTCGAACCAGAGCGCGTCCATCTCCCCCCAGTGGATGTCGAAGCTCACCTCGGTCGTCCAGTCGGGCATCGGAGGCTCTCTGGTTTCCCGCGTCTTGCTGGGAGTCACGCCGCCGGGCAAGGGCCGGCCGCTTGGTCAACTTCCTGGCATCTATTGCGGCCGGGGTGCCGCCGTCGCAAGAAACGTTGCGATCGGCAGCTGCTCACGACAGGATTGGAGCTGCCCTTCGGGGCAAAAGGAGGTGATGCCTTGACCGAACACAATCAAGGCGTCGCCTCTCCGAGCGCGGTGTAGGACGGAAGTTCCGCGCGCACGAGAGCGGCGCGAAGGCTTCAAGCCCGCCCCCTGGTGGCTGGAGGGGCAGTGTCTGGCCACTGGGGAGGCGGGTTCTTCGCGGTCTAGACCTGGACGCGCTTCCAGGCCCCGCGACGGAAGACGGCGCTACTGCTTACCGCGTAGAGGGTGAAGGCGGCCAGCACGGCGATGAAGGCTCCGGTCGGCCCGAATCCCAGCGGCTCTGAGAGCACCCAAGCCAGCGGCAGCTCGAAGATCCAGAAGCAGATCGCGTTCAGGTAGGTGGGCGTCCAGGTGGCCCCTGCCCCGTTCAGGGCCTGGTTCATGGTCATCCCGTAGCCGTAGAAGGCGTACCCGGCGCAGATGATGCGCAGCCCATGGACGGCATGCGCCGTCACGGCGGGATCGCTGGTGAAGGCGGACACGATCAGGGGGGCCAGGGCACGGAAGAGAATGCCCAGCCCACCCAGGAAAGCAGCGCTGAGGTGTCCGGACGTCCAGGCCGCGCGCTCGGCCCGCTCAGGCCGCCTGGCGCCCAGGTTCTGGCCCACCAGGGTGGCCGCGGCGTTGGCCAGCCCGAAGGCGGGGAGGATCCCGAAGACGACCAGACGGATGGCGATGGTGTAGCCGGCCACCGCGGTGCTCCCGAAGATGGAGACGATCCGCACCAGCCCCACCCAGCTGGTCATCCCCACCACCGTCTGGAGGGTGGCGCTGCCAGACAGCTTCAGGACGGCCAGCATCGTGGTCGGCTCGAGCCGGACATGCCGGCGGGCCACCGCCAGCCGCGCGTCGCCCCGGGTCAAGCGGTAGAGCTGGTACAGCACCCCGGTGCTCCGGCCGATGGTGGTGGCCACCGCAGCCCCGAGCACCCCCATCCGCGGGAAGGGCCCGACCCCGAAGACCAGGCAAGGGCCGAGGACGATGTTGATCCCGTTGGCCAGCCACAGGACCCGCATGGCGATGGCCGCGTCCCCCGCTCCCCGGAAGATGGCGTTGATGAGGAAGAGCAGGCAGACGACGGTGTTGGCCCCCAGCATCACCCGGGTGAAATGGACGCCGTGCTCCAGGACCCAGGGGGAGCCGCCCATCAGGGAAAGGAGCTGTGGGGCGAACACCGCCCCGGCCAAGGAGACCGGAATCCCGAAGCAGAACCCGAGGGCGATGGCCTGGACCGCGGTGCGCGAGGCCGCCTCGGGGTTCTTCTCCCCGATGCGTCGAGCAACCATGGACATGGCCCCGATGCTCAGGCCGAAGGAGAGGGCGTAAATCACGGTCTCCATCGACTCGGTGAGGCCCACGGTGGCCACCGCGTCGGCCCCCAGCCGGGAGACGAAGAAGACGTCGGTGACTGCGAACACCGACTCCATCACCATCTCCAGGACCATGGGGACGGCCAAGATGAAGATGGCCCGACCCAGCGGAGCCTGGGTGAAGTCGCGGTGCGAGCCGCGCAGTGCTTCGCCCAGGTCGGACCAGAGCGAGGAGGTCGAAGGCGCCGGGGCGGCGCCGGTGGAATCTGCGGCGTCCATGGAAAAGTTTGGTCGGGTGGGCCCTACGCCGGGACGAGTCGGGCGTAAGACCGGTTCTGGTAAACCAGGGTCCGGGTCGTGTCACTCAGATGCAGCCAAGTGACCTCTGCGAGGACCAACAGGTGATCCCCCAGTTCCCGGCGCTCGAGGATGCGGGCACTGAAGGCTCCGGTGGTGCCCGAGAGCACGGGCGTCCGCTCGGCGTCCTCAGTCCAGGGGAAGCGCCGCCAGGCATCCCCTCGGTCGTGATGATGCCGAGAAAAAGCGTGGCTCAGCTCGACCTGCTCCTCGGCCAGTAGATTCACCACCAGGTGGTCGGAGTCCTCGATGAGGTCGTCGGCGCCCGAATCTCGGGCCACCCCGATGGCCACCACGGGTGGCTGTAGCGACACCATCATGAAGGCAGTGGCGGTGAAGCCATCCGCCTCGGGGGCTTCCGGAGTGATGGCCTGGGGACGGCGCCGGGCGGTAATCACGGTCACCGTGGCCGCCCAGGTGCGGGCGAGTGTGCGATAGGCCTCGGCATCCGCGGCCGGATAGGTTCGCATGGGCTTGACGAGTGTGCCAGGAAGAGTGAGGGGAGTGCCATGAGACTGGCCAGCTGGATTCGTCGAGGGCGCGAAGGCTTCGGACCCGTCGTCGAGGGCGGCGTCGTCGACGCCGTGCCCCGGTTGGACGGGCGTTACCCGACGTTGCAGTCGGTGCTCGCCTCCGGGGCACTGGACGACGTCCGGCGAGCCACCCTGGGGGCCTCGGTGGACCACGGGTTCGGGGAAATCACCTGGCTGCCTCCCATCTCCCATCCCGAGAAGATTCTCTGCGTGGGCATCAATTACGTCGCCCACCGCGAGGAGACCGGCCGTACCGAGAGCGAGTACCCCACGCTCTTCACCCGCTTCAGCAACACCCAGGTCGGACACGAGCAGCCGCTGATCCGTCCACGCGTCTCCACCGAGTTCGACTACGAAGCCGAGCTGGCCCTGGTCATCGGTCGGCCGGCGCACCGGGTGCGTCGCGAGGACGCCCTCTCCTACGTGGCGGGCTACTCCTGCTACCACGACGCCACCTTGCGCGACTGGCAACGGCACACCACCCAGTACACGGCTGGAAAGAACTTCCTGGGAACCGGCGGGTTCGGACCCTGGTTGGTCACCGCCGACGAGATTCCCGACCCCTCGCGGCTCACGGTCATCGGAAGGCTCAACGGCACCGAAATGCAGCGGGCCACCACCGATCTCCTCATCTTCGACATCCCCGGGCTCATCGCCTACATCACCACCTTCACCGAGCTGGTCCCCGGCGACGTCATCTCCACCGGCACCCCGGGGGGCGTGGGGTCGAAGCGGCAGCCGCCGGTGTGGCTGAAGCCTGGCGACGTTTTCGAGGTGGAAGTCACCGGGGTAGGCGTGCTCCGGAACACGGTCGTCGACGAGCCGCGGTAGAGCGGAGCCGGGTGGCCTTCCCAGGGTCGGGGTGACCCGGGCGGCCGCCATTTGACCCGCGGTGTGGGGTGCCAACCCCCTGGGATGGCTAGGGTTTGTCGGCGGATCGACGGTTGCACGACTGCCCCCCTGGAAAGCCTCATTTCCGGAGCCTCCCCGTGAACGCCCGCCTCGTCCTTCTCGGCACCGAACAGGACTTCTTCCTCGAGTTGCTGGAGATGCTCGTGCCGGGTGGAGCGCGCGACCCGGCGCTGGAAGTCGCGGAGCAGGGTGGGGTGGCTGTTCTCCCCGAGGCTGCCCCATTCGAGGTCTGGTTCGCCTATTGCGGCACCGACGGACTGGACGAGATCCGGAGGCTGCGCCGGGTGGGAGCGCATCCAGCGGTGGCCATGGTGGACATGTCGGAGGATCCGGAGGACGCCCTGGAGATCGCGGGGCGGCTGCTGGCGGACGACCCCCGGCTTCAAGTCGTCCTGGTCGCTCCCAATTCCGACGAGGACTGGGATGCCCGGGCCGACCGACTCGGCCACCGGGACCAGGTCGTCCTCCTCAAGCGCCCCTTCGACGCGGTGGAAGTCCGCGAGCTGGCCCACGTCCTGGTCCAGCGCTGGGATGAGCTGGACAGCGTGCTGGCGCGGATCGGGCGGGTCATGCCCGGTCACACCGTCGCCGTTTCCTCGGCCGTCCCCACGCTCACCCCTCCCGCTGGGGTGGAGGTGATGCGCGATGCGTTCCGGGCCATCCACGGTTTGGTGGCTGCGCTCACCGCGCGCTGCGAAGCGCTCGAGCCCGGGGCTCGCAACGAAGCGCTACAGACCATTTCCGCCGTGACCCAGGCCGTGGACGAGCTGTGCCGAGCGGAGCGGTTGGAGGACAGCGGGGAACCCCGTAAGCCCCCGGCCGTCGGCAATGCCTGAGCAGAAGCCCGCCGTCGCCGTGCCATCCGCCCCCCCGCCATCGACTCCGGTGCGGGGGAGCCCCGCTCCGGGGCAGTCCCCGCGCATCGTCTTCTTGATCTGAGCTGAGCCTTACCAGCTGTAGCCGAGGTAGCCCTGGAAGGTGATGCCGCTCATGTTCAGCTTCTGCTGGAAGTCGCCGACGCCGGTCGCCCCGGTCACCGTGAAGTTCGGGTTGAGCCAGAGGTACTTGACCTCCGCCCCGACGATCAGCGGCCCGAGGTAGACGTCGCAGCCCGCTCCGGCGACCGCTTCGAAGTCAAGCCGGGTGTTCGAGCTGGCGCCTGGAAAGACCTTGTCGAACGAGGCGGTGGAGATGGCCACCCCGGCCCCCCCTTGGAGGTAAGGGCCGACGATGAGCAGGGGGAGGCGCAGCCTGGCCAGCAGCAGAATGGGGACGGCGTGGACGTCGAGATCTCCTGTCCCGGTGGTCATGTAGCCGGCACTGAACTGGAGTCCGAAGATTCCCCAGTAGCCACCCAGCCCCAGGTCGATCGCGTACTTGGTTGGCCACTCCAGCTGGAGATTGCCCGCCGCGGTGATGGCGTTGGTCTCGGTGGGGAAATACGGCCCGCCTTTCACCACGATGTAGGAGTTGCGTTCCTCCTGAGCCGTTGCCGGCGATGGAACGAGGGTGACAGCCAGCAACGCCAGCGAGATCACCAAAACGGATGAAGGACCAAAGCGCATCGGATTCCTCTCGGGAGTCGTGATCAGGCGCGGCCCTCGCCCGATGCACTCTACCTGGGCAAGGGAAATCCGCGTGACCGAGGATGGCAACCCGGGCCGACACCGAAGTGTTGAGCGGCGCGTCGATGTAGTAGCGCCTGCGGGGTAGTAGCGCCTGCGGGTTGCGTCCGCCCCGCGAGCCCGGCACATCCTGTGCAGAGTCGATTCCATGGCCGACCCCCTCGCTCTCTTTCAACCCGCCGTTCGCGATTGGTTCCGGTCGACGTTCGCCGCTCCCAGTCCGGCACAAATCGCGGGGTGGCCGCCCATCATCCACGGCGAGTCGGTGCTGCTGCTCGCCCCCACCGGCAGTGGCAAGACCCTGGCTGCGTTCCTGGCCTGCATCGATCGGCTGATGTTCGCGCCTATCCCCCCCGGCGAAGGGCGCTGTCGCGTGCTGTACGTCTCGCCGCTGAAGGCCCTGGCAGTGGACGTGGAACGAAATCTGCGTGCGCCCATCCTGGGGGTCGCCAGCATCGCCGCCGCCCGGGGGGACGCCCATCTGCTCCCCACCGTGGCCGTGCGCACCGGAGACACAGCGCCGCGGGAGCGGGCCCGCTTCCAGCGCCAACCGGCCGACATCCTCATCACCACGCCGGAGTCTCTCTACCTTCTGCTCACCTCGAATCCACGGCAGGCGCTCCGCAGCGTGGAGACAGTCATCGTCGACGAGATCCACGCGCTCGTCCCCACCAAGCGCGGCGCCCACCTTGCTCTGTCGTTGGAGCGACTGGAGCGCCTGACCGACCGTCCTCTGCAGCGCATCGGGCTGTCGGCCACCCAGCGCCCGCTCGACGAGGTGGCCCGCTTCCTGGCTGGCGCCCGGGGGCCGCCTCCAGTCCAGCTCGAGGCCTGGCCCGCTCAGCCGTCGGTGGCTACTCGACCGTCCGGTTCTGTCCTCACGGCAGCGCAGCGCCCGGTCGACGAGGTTCAGCGCCCGGCGCCGACCCCTCTCCCGGCGGAGAACCCTGCTGGGGAGGCGGAGGCAAGGCAGGAGATCGGGACAGAGTTTGCCGTCCGGACGGGTGCTCCTGGGTGGCGTCCGGTGACCCTGGTCGATGCAGGATCGAAAAAGGCCCTCTCGCTTCGAATCGAAGTCCCGGTCGAAGACCTGGCCCAGCTGGGTGACGACCGCAGCGGATCTCTGTGGACGGCAATCCATCCTCGAGTGCTCGAGCTCATCCGCGAACACCGCTCCACCCTCATTTTCGTCAACAGCCGGCGTCTCGCCGAACGCCTCGCTGGGGCGCTCAATGAGCTGGCCGGAGAAACCCTGGTCCGGGCCCACCATGGCTCGCTGGCCCGAGAGCAGCGGGCGGAGATCGAGGAAGCACTCAAGGCCGGCCGGGTGGAGGGGCTGGTGGCTACCTCCTCGCTCGAGCTGGGCATCGACATGGGCGCAGTCGACCTGGTCATTCAGATCGAGGCCCCTCCCTCGGTGGCCACCGGCATCCAGCGGATCGGACGAGCCGGCCACCAGCTGGACACGCCCAGCAGCGGCGTCGTCTTCCCCAAGCACCGGGGAGATCTCCTCGCTTGCGCCGCCCTGACCCAGGCGATGACCGAGGGACGCATCGAGTCCACCCGGTACCCCCGGAACCCGCTCGACGTCCTGGCCCAACAGCTCGTGGCCATGGCAGCGGTCGAGCCGTGGGACGTCGATGCCCTCTTCGCTACCGTGCGAGGGGCAGCTCCCTTCGCCGAGCTGAGCCGGACGGTCTTCGACAACGTGCTGGATCTGCTTTCCGGCCGGTACGCCTCCGACGAGTTCGCCGAGCTGCGTCCTCGACTGACCTGGGATCGGCTGGCCAACAGGGTGGTGGCGCGCGAGGGGAGTCACCGCATCGCCCTGGTCAACGGGGGCACCATCCCCGACCGTGGTCTGTACGGCGTGTTTCTGGCCGGCAGCGAGAAGACTCAAGCCCGGGTCGGCGAGCTGGACGAGGAGATGGTCTTCGAGAGCAAGGTCGGCGAGGTCTTTCTGCTGGGAGCCTCGTCCTGGCGCATCGAGGAGATCACCCACGATCGGGTGTTGGTCTCACCTGCTCCGGGCCAGCCGGGGAAGATGCCCTTCTGGCACGGAGACGCCGCCGGTCGACCACTGGAGACCGGGAAGCTCATCGGCGAGCTGGTCCGGCAGCTCCGGGGGCTGGCAAAGCCGGCGGCGGTTTCGCAGCTGGTGGAGGTCCATCGGCTGGAGCCGCAAGCGGCGGAAAACCTGCTCCGTTACCTCGACGATCAGGCCGGGGCGACCGGGGACATCCCGGATGATCGAACGCTGGTCATCGAACGGGTCCGCGACGAGCTGGGGGATTGGCGGGTGTGCATCCTCTCCCCCCTGGGGGGTCGGGTCCACGCGCCCTGGGCCATGGCGCTCACCGCCAAGGTTCGAGAGGTGCAGGGGATCGACGTGGAGACACTCTGGACCAATGACGGAATCGTGGTCCGTGTCCCGGACATGGACGCCCCGCCGGAGGTTCAGCCACTCCTGCCCCGTCCCGAGGAGGTAGAGGCCCTGGTGCTTCGCCAGCTCGGCGCGACCGCGCTCTTTGCGGCCAGGTTCCGGGAGAATGCCGCCCGGGCACTCCTGCTTCCGCGCCGTCGTCCGGGAGGGCGAACGCCGCTGTGGCTGCAGCGAAAGCGTTCGGCCGATTTGCTCTCCGTGGCCGCCCGCTCGGGCACGTTTCCGATTCTTCTGGAGACCTATCGCGAATGCCTTCGCGACGTTTTCGACATCCCGGCGCTGGTCTCGACGATGAAGGCGGTGGCTGACGGGGCCATGCGGGTGGCCACGGTGGACTCGGCCACGCCGTCGCCTTTTGCGGCCTCCATCCTCTTCGGCTTCGTGGCCAACTACATCTATGACGGCGACACGCCGCTGGCCGAACGGCGCGCCCAGGCTCTGACCATCGACCCGGGGCAGTTGCGCGAGCTCCTGGGAGAGGCCGAGCTGCGCGAGCTGCTCGACGCCCAGGTGCTGGAGGAGGTCGAGGCGGAGCTGCAGCAGCTCGCCCCGCGTTTCCGGGCTCGCTCGGTCGATGGGGTGCATGACCTCCTCTTGCGGGTGGGCGACCTGTCACGACCGGAGCTGGAGGCTCGCAGCACCAGCACCGGGGTGGCCGCTGGCATCGAGGAGCTCGTCCGTTCCCGTCGAGCAGTCCCTCTGACCTTGGCTGGAACCACCCGGTACGTGGCGGCGGAGGACGTGGCCCGCTACCGCGATGCGCTGGGGGCGGCGCTGCCGGCCGGGCTGCCTGAGGCGCTGCTGACCCCGGTGCGTGAACCGCTCACCGACCTGGTCTCCCGGCAGGCGCGGACCCACGCGCCCTTCCACACCGAGCAGCTGGCGGAGCGGTTGGGGATCCCGGCTTCACGGGTCGCTCCGGTGCTCCAGGCCCTCTCCGCCCGTGGGCGGCTGGTCGAGGGGGCCTTTCGGCCGGGGGGTACAGGCCGGGAGTGGTGTGACGTCGAGGTGCTGGCCATCATTCGCCGCCGCTCCTTGGCTCGGGCTCGCCACGCCGTGGAGCCGGTCGAACCGCAAGTCCTGGGGCGCTTCCTCACCCATTGGCACGGCATTGCCCGGCCGCGGACAGGGCTCGATGCGCTGCTCGACGTCGTCGAGCGGTTGCAGGGTTGCGCGCTTCCGGCCTCGGTCCTGGAAACGGAGGTGCTCCCGGCACGGGTGAAGCGGTACGCGGTGGGGGACCTGGACACACTGGTTGCCGCGGGCGAGGTGGTCTGGGTCGGCATCGAGCCGCTGGGCGACCGAGATGGGCGCATCGCCCTCTACCTCACCGATCGGCTGACCAGCCTTCTCCGACCGCCCGGTCCCCGGCTCGACGTCGAGCCGCTGTCGGACCGGGCCCAGGCGGTGCTGGAAGCGCTTCGAGCCCAGGGAGCCAGCTTCTTCGGGCCGCTCCACCAGGCCGCTGGCGGAGGCTTTCCGCGGGACACTCTGGCAGCGCTCTGGGATCTGGTCTGGAAGGGGCTCGTCACCAACGACACCTTCCGGGTGCTGCGGGCCTTCAGCGATTCGCCGCGGGCTCAGCCGGACCGGGCCCGACGACGCCTCGCGGTGGGCGGCCGGGTCTTTCGCAGTCGTCGCACGGTCCCGGCAGCCGCCGAGGGCCGCTGGTCGCTGGTTGCCGGCCGAGCGCTTCCCATGCCCACCGCGACGGAGTGGAGCGCGGCCACCGCCCAGCAACTCCTCTCGCGCTACGGCCTCGTTACCCGCGAGGTGGCCCAGGCAGAGGGAGTCCCGGGCGGCTTCAGCTCCCTGTACGACGTGTTCAAGTCGCTGGAGGCTTCCGGGCGGGTACGCCGGGGTTATTTCGTTTCCGGCGTCGGAGCGGCCCAGTTCGCCTTGCCTCCGGTCCTGGACCTGCTGCGCTCGCTTCGCGAGGTGCCGGAATCTCCCGAGGTGGCTCTCCTGGCGGCGACCGACCCGGCCAATCCCTACGGGACGCTGCTGCACTGGCCCCCCCAGGATGGGGCACAGTGGCGCGGCCTCTCCCGCTCGGCTGGAGCGCAGGTCGTGCTCGTCGATGGAGCGTTGGCGGCCTACCTCCAGCGCGGCGGCCGCCAGGCCTGGGTGTGGCTGCCGGAAAGCGAGCCGGACCTGGGACGGGTGGCCCGTGCCGTCGCTTCGGCACTGGCAACGCTGGCCGCCCGTGGTCTGGCCGAGCGGCGCGGGGGAATGCTCCTGGAGGAGGTGAACGGCGTGCCCGCCACCGCCAGCTCACTGGCGCTGTATCTGGCCGAGGCCGGGTTCACCCCCTCCTCGCTCGGTTTCCACCTGCGCCGCAGCGCGATGATCCACCCTTTCCCAGATGCTTGATGGGAGGCCTCAGGAAACGAAGGGCTCAGGGCGTCTGGCGCGAAGCGGTGGGTGGCTCGAAGAGCGCCTTCCGCTTGTTGGCAATTGCGGCCTGCATCCCCACCTTGCGCTGCGTGGCCGGCAACCTCTGGACGAATTGCTCAGCTCGGGCCAGGGTGACCCGCGCGGCGTGGGCGTCGCCCGCTCCGACCTGCGCCTCCGCCTTGATCAGCAGCACCCGGAGGGTGCGCGGCCCGTAGACCAGCGATTCGGCGCGGGTGGCCTGTTCCAGCGCCCGCTGGGGCTCGCGCATG
>JBKOYI010000127.1:0-16261 GCA_046725335.1 Myxococcota bacterium
CGTCGAAGGTCGACCACGCTGGCCCGCACGGTGACCGCCCCCTCGACGTCGGCAGCATGCCCCGGGACGACGTCTGCGCGGTCGACGTCCGCGAAGAGGGAGACTCCGTCGAAGACGACGGTGCCGATCTGCTCCCGGAACCGGCTGCGGAAGGCCTGCACCTCGGCCAGGAGATTCCAGCGATCGGCGACGATGGACGGCTCGCGCACCGTGGCCCCCAGTGCCTGGACCTGCTCGGAGAGCCGGACGATGGCCCCGTGGAAGACCGCCTCGAGTCGCTCGCGGGCATCGCCGCCCAGCTCGGCCACGGTGGCATCGACGAGAGCGGCCAGATCCCCTCCCTCCGGCTCGCGGCCGCGCTCCAGCTGGCGCCGCAGGACCTCGACGAAGGCGTTCACTTCCTGCAGCGTGCTGGCCACGACCGGCGCCATCTCCTCCCAGGTCGAGAGATCGGGGGACTCATCGGTGACCGGCGACTCGTAGCGAAGCAGGTCGAGGTCGGTCAGCCGACCGAGGGTGTGCGCCGCCCCCAGACAGACCTCCCGCAGCCGGGCTGCGGAGGTCGGGTCGGGCATGGAAGCAAGTGCAGAGTCGAGGACGGGAGGCAGCAAGGCCGGACCTCATCTAGCTTGCACGCAGTCGTGGTGCCGGTCCAAGAAGCGTTCAGCATGCCTACATGGACGTCGGGCGTGGACCGGGAGTGCCGACTCAGGCTTCGGTGGATCCCGGCGCTTCCGGGTCCAGAGGAAGCCGGAGCAGGAAGGAGGCGCCACCCCCCTCGCGATTCTTGGCCTCGATGCTTCCGCCGTGCGCGTGCGCGATCTCCCGGCTCACGTAGAGGCCCAGCCCCAGACCGCCATAGTTTCGAGCTGGAGCAGCTCGCTCGAACCGTCCGAAGATCCGTTCCAGATCCTCCGGTCGAATCCCCGGGCCCCGGTCCTCGACGGTGAGTCGCGCCTCTCCACCTTCCTGCCAGACCCGGACGTCTAGCGGTTGACCAGGCGCATGGCGGAACGCGTTGGAGAGCAGATTGATCAGCACCTGCTCGATCCGGAGCTGGTCCCACGTTCCCCGCACGGGGACGGGGGCATCGAGACGCAGGGAACAGCCCGCCGTCGAGGCTTCCTGCAGCAACCCCTCGGTGACGTCTCGAGCGACTTCCGACAGATTGATCACTTGGAGATTCAAGCTGAGGGTGCCGCTGGAGATTCGCGCCACGTCCAGAAGGGCGTCGATGAGACCGGCCAGTCGCTCGGTGCTCCGGGTCGCACGTTCCAATCGCTGCGCCAGCGGCACTTCGGTGGCTCCCAGGCGTTGTCGGATGCTCTGAAGCTGAAGCTGCAGAGAGGTGAGCGGGGTTCTGAGCTCGTGAGAGGCGATCGACAGGAACTCGTCTCGTAGCCGAATCGCTTCCTGGGCCTGGACCAGGCGGAGCCGGTCCTCCTCGGCTCGCTTCCTCTCCGTCAGCTCCCGGGTGACCTTGGCAAACCCCTGGAGCCGGCCCTCCGCGTCCCGGAGCGCAGTGATCACCACGTCCGCCCAAAATCGAGAGCCATCGCGTCGGACGCGCCAGCCCTCGTTCTCCACCCGGCCATCCCTGGCGGCCGCTTCCAGGAGCCGCTGGGGCAGACCCGCGGCCATGTCCTCCGGAGTGTAGAAGCGCGAAAGGTGCTGTCCGATGATCTCTCCGGCCCTGTACCCCTTGATGGCCTCGGCTCCGGCGTTCCAGGTCTCCACCCGTCCTTCGACATCCAGCATGAAGATGGCGTAGTCCTTGACGCTCTCGACCATCAGCCGGAAGCGCTGCTCGCTGTCACGGACGCGGCTCTCCGTGCCGAACCACAGATGGTCGAGGTCCGCAGTGGCTGGAATCAGACCCATCTCGCTCTTCTCGCAGAAGGTGGGGGAAAGATGGGCATTCCGGCGACCCGAAACCTGCAGCGAACCCAACCGCTCGTTGCATTGTTCGGCGGCAGGGTGTCCACGAGTCGACGGTGTCCAGCGCCCAGCGACCACGTCGAGCGGTCCGGGGTCGAATTGACTCGAATGCACGGGCGATTTCAGCCGATCCGGCCGTACGGTTGGCAGCCGTGAAGCCTTCCCAGGTCACCCCCGTTCTCCACTACCGAGACATCGGCCAGGGGCTGCCGGTGGTGCTGCTCCACGCCTTCCCCCTCTCGGGGGAGATGTTCCTCCCCCAGTGGACTGGGCTGGCCCATCAGGCGCGATTCCTCGTGCCCGACCTGCGTGGCTTCGGCCGGAGCGCCGTCGGCGAGGGTCCGAGCGAGATGGGGACGATGGCCGACGACGTGCTCGCGCTGCTGGACAAGCTGGGCATCGCTTCGGCAGTGGTCGGCGGGGTGTCGCTGGGCGGCTACGTCGCGATGGCCTTGCTGCGGAATGATCCGTCGCGCGTCCTGGGCCTGGTGCTGGCCGACACCCAGATGAGCGCCGACGAGCCCCAGGCCCGGGCCAACCGAGAGACCTTCGCCCAGGACATCCTGGCCCACGGGAGCGCTGCTCAGGTTCCGCGGTCCGCCAACTTGCTCGGCCCCAATGCCTCGGCCGCGCTTCGAGCGCAGGTGGCGGAGTGGATCTCCGCAAATCCGCCGGAGGGTCTGGCGGCGGCGCTGCGAGGTATGGCGCTTCGACCTGACTCCCGGGACATCCTGGCGCGCTTCGCCGGCCCGCTGCTGGTGGTGGTCGGCGAGCACGACGTGCCCACGCCGCCGGCCAAGGCCCGAGAGATCGCTGAGCTGGTCCCAGGCGCTGAGCTGGTCGAGATTGCAGGCGCCGGGCACCTCTCGAATCTGGAACAGCCGGAGGCGTTCAACGCGGCGCTGTCGCGCTTCTTGGGCCGACTATCCGACGGGTAGCGTCCGACTGTTCGCCGGGTTGCGTCGAGTGCTGTAGCGCTCGCGCCAGCGCGTTTCTTTGCGGCGGCCCGAACCCCGGGGTTCTAGATCGGACCGACCGTTTGCCCGGGCGGCTCGCTCGTGCCTGGTTCAGCTCAGGAGATCGCATGCCTCTGGTTCGAATCTCGCGAGTCGCCGCCGCCGGCAGCTCCGGCCCGGTGAGCTGAGGCTGCAGCGCGGTTCTCGATCGCCACCAGGATCTCGCCCAGAAACCGCCGCAGGTTTCCGCCCAGGATCCGTTCGACGGTGGGCCGGGGATGTCCCCGGGCGAGCAGAAGGGCAGTGACTTTCCAAAGCTCGGTCACGTCGTGCATGCCACGTGGCAGCGGGACGAAGCCGTCGAAATCGCTCCCCAGGCAGACCGATTCCTCCCCGGCGACCGAGAGAGCGTACTCGATGTGCGCGACGACAGCCTCGAGCCGGCGGCTGCCGAGGTACGGGGTTCCGAATAGAATTCCGATCACCCCACCCCGCTCAGCGATGCCCCGGAGTGTCCGGTCATCGAGGTTTCGCCACGCCGGACCGAGCGCTGCCACGCCCGTGTGAGAACAGAAGACCCGCGCCTCCCGTTGCTCCAGAAGGGCCTGGAGCAGCCGCCGTGAGGCGTGGGCGACGTCCACTGCCAGGCCCAGCGAGCCCATTACTTCGACGACCTGCGCGCCGAGCGGGGTCAACCCGCGGCGGCCGCGAAGGGGGAAGGACGAGCCACCCAGCTCGTTGGGAATCAGATGGGTGAGCCCGAGGAAGGCGACACCCCGTCGGGCCAGCTCTTCCACTCGGTCGACCCGTCCTTCGAGCGCGTGCGCCCCCTCGATCCCCAACACGCAGGCGAGCTGTCCCTGGCGCGCGGCGGCGGCCAGCGACTGAGGGTCGGTGGCCAGACGCGCACCCCCCGCGGCGCAGAACCCCTTCAGCCGCTCGATTTGCCAGAGCGCCCGCGTCCAGGGGCTTCGGAGGGCAGAGCGCGGCCACCCCCGAAGGGTGGCGAAGGCGCGGAAGCCGTCGACGAAGGGAAAGCCGTGGGTGACGACGGTGAAGACCTGAAGCCGGACCCCTGCCTCCGCCAGTCGGACGAAATCGAGATGGCCGGAGCGCTGCCGGCGCGCAAGATCGCGGTTCCACAACAGACTGTCGGCGTGTGCGTCGGCGATGTAGGCCGACCGATGCAGCGCGCGTGCCTCCGCCTGCCAGTCCGTCATTTCGACCCCACGGTAGCGCCCCAGACGAGGTGTTTCACACCTCGGGGCCTCGTGACGACGTGTTTGACCCGTGACGGGGTGTTTGACACCTCGGGGGCCGTGACGAGGCGTGACGAGGTGTTTGACACCTCGGGGGGCCGACCTCCGGTACGTGACGAGGTGTTTGACACCTGGGGAGGGACACCTGGGGAGGCCACCGCAAGGGGCCCGTGACGAGGCGTTTGACACCTCGGGCCGACACCTCGGGCCCGCGAGGCCTGCCGCGAGGGGCCACCCGTGACGAGGTGTTTGACACCTCGAGGGTGACACCTCGAAGGTCCCGGTCCGTCTTCAGGCTCGATCTCGAGGGCCCGCCCGACAGGACCGGTGTCCGGGAACGCGGACGGGTGGTCCGGGCGCTAGATTGGTCTCGTGGCGCCCGAGACGACCCCCATGCGCGTGTCCCGTGAAGAGATGCGCTTCGACTTTGGCGGAGCGAAGTTCCGGCTCCCCCGCGACCGCGCAGTCCTGGGCTGGATCGTCGACCAGTTTCTCTACGGGGAGATCACCGGCATTCAGGTCGGACACTGGTTGTACCAAGCGCCATCACTGGCGGCGGCAACGTTTCTCGCCCGCCAGGCCACCGAGGAACTGGCCCACGTCCGTGTCTTCCTGCGGATCCACGCCCTGCTCGGCACTCGGCCAGGCCCGGCCCATCCGGTGGTGCGGTTTCTTTCCACCGGGGCGATGGGGTCGGACTATGCCGAGCACGTGTCGATGGAGATGGCGGTGGGCGAAGGTCTGGTCCTGGCCGTTTTCCAGGCGCTCATCGACACCGTCGAGCAACCGGACATCGTCCGATTGCTGGAGGGCGCGGCCCGGCAGGAGGAGCGACACGTGGCCTTCGGCGAATCGGAGACCGAGCGGTTGGTGCGGGAGCAGCCGAGGCTCGCCAAGGCACTGCTGGGGTCCAACCTTCTGGGGTTGCTGGCCTTGCCCAGGCTGGCTCGCTTCATCCAACGGAGGCTGGGCAACGACCATGAAGTCCTCCGCCACACCGAGGCCTTCCTGGCGCACGTCCTCCGGCTGACCGAGCTGCGCCTGCAGCGGCTCGGGGTTCTGACCGGTCGGCTGGCCGATCTGGGATGGCCGAGGCGCTTCGGATTGCTGACCCGGGCCCTCCTCCGCCACGGGCTGGTCCGGCTGCGCCGACCTCGGCGGTTGACGCGAACCTACCTCACCGACCCGCTCGTCCAGCGGGCGCTTCTGGAGTCGTCCGAGTGACCTTGACCGTGAATGGAGAGAGGCGGGAGGCGCCGGACGGCGTGACGGTCGCTGCGCTGGTGACCAGCCTGGGGTTCCGGGGCCGGGTCGCGGTCGAGCTGAACGGCGAGGTCCTCCGCCAGGCCCAACACCCCGAAGTCCAGCTGCACACCGGTGACACGGTCGAGGTGGTGACCTTCGTGGGCGGAGGGGCGTAGAAAGCGGGCCATGGACGACGCTTTGGTCATCGCCGGTCGGCGGTTCGAGTCGCGGCTCCTGGTCGGCACGGGAAAGTACCCCAGCCACGAGGTCATGAAGCGGTGCCACGAGGCATCGGGCACGGAGATCGTGACCGTGGCCATTCGCCGCCTGGATCTGAAGGCCCGTGGCGGGGACTCGCTGCTGCACTGGATTGACACCGAACGGGTGTTGCTCCTGCCCAACACGGCGCTCTGCTACACGGCCGACGAGGCGGTGCGGACCTGCCGGCTGGCGGCCGAGCTGGGGATGAGCCGGTGGGTGAAGCTGGAGGTGCTCGGCGACGAGCGGACCCTGTTCCCCGACGTGGAACAGACGGTCGTGGCCGCCCAGCAGCTGGTGAAAGAGGGCTTCACCGTCCTCCCCTACACCTCCGACGATCCGGTCACCGCTCGGAAGCTCGAGGATGCGGGGTGTGCGGCGGTGATGCCGCTGGCGGCGCCCATCGGCTCGGGGCTCGGCATCCGGAATCCGCACAACATCCGACTCATCCGCGAAGTGGTGAAGGTGCCGGTCATCGTCGATGCCGGGGTGGGGACGGCCTCCGACGTGTCGATTGCCATGGAGCTCGGTTGCGACGGGGTGTTGTTGAACACCGCCATTGCTGGGGCGAAGGACCCAGTCCGGATGGCCGCCGCGATGAAGCTGGCCGTCGAAGCGGGTCGGGCGGCGTTCTTGGCGGGGCGGATTCCTCGGAAAGCCTACGGGTCGGCCTCGAGTCCGATCGAGGGTCTGGTCGACTGAGTCCCGTCGGGCCGAGTCTTCCCCGGCTCATCGTCATCACCGACTGGAGTCTGCCCGAGGAGCGTCACTGGGCAGCGCTGGAAGCCGTGGCTGCGCTCGGGCCCGAGGTAGCACTTCAGCACCGAGACCCGGGGGCGCCGATCCGGAAGTTCCTCGATCGAGCCCGACCGCTGGCAACGCTGTGTCACAAGACGGGGGCGCACCTGTTCGTGAACGGACGACTGGACGTCGCACTGCTGGTCGGCGCACATCTCCATCTGCCCGTGGATGGACCGCGCCCAGCCGAGGTGCGCCCCCACCTGCCTGCAGGTCGCTGGGTGAGTGCAGCCGTCCACTCCACCGAGGAGCTAGCGACCTCCGAGGGTGCGGACCTGGTTCTGATCTCGCCGGTTTTCAAACCGGGATCGAAGCCCAGCGACCGCCGTCCACAACTGGGCGTCGAGGGATTCCTGGAGCTGGCCAGGCGCGCCGTTGTGCCGGCATTTGCATTGGGAGGAATCGACCCGGAGCGCATTGCGAGTCTGCCCTCGTGCGCGGGCGTTGCGGTGCAGTCCTCCGTGCTTCGCGCGTCCGATCCGGGTCGTGTCGCCCGGCAGATCTTGGCCTCGCTGGCGGGCTGAGCCCGTGCGTTGGCCCGGCCGCAGCTCACCTGCCTCGCGGGTCCTCCGCCCGACGGAGCGCTCCCGACGGATTGCCCCGTCACGAGATTCAGTGAGCAGCCGCCCCGAACATCCTCGGCGAGCGCGTATCGGAAGCCAACTCGGAGACCGCTCTGACGTAGCTGTTCACGACACGGTCCAGGGTGAACCGGTCGAGCACTCGCGCTCGCCCCTCTCGCCCGAGCTCCGCAGCCTCGCCTAGGTCGGTGCAGAGTTCCTCGGCCGCCTCTGCAAAAGCACGGGCATCCCCCGGCGGACAGAGGCGTCCACACGGGCCGACCACCTCGGGGAGCCCGCCCACGTTCGAGGCAATCACCGCCGCCTGCGAGGCCATCGCCTCTGCGGCCACGAGGCCGAACGCCTCATCCGACAACGTTGGGACCATCAGGACATCGATGTCCCGAAACAGGGAGCCCAGGCCCTGGACCGTCCCCAGCAGGTGCACGCGGCGCCCAGCCGCCCAGGACTCGAGCTGCGTCCTCTCTGGTCCACCGCCGGCGACGAAGAGCTCAATACCGTCCACGGTCCGCTCGAGCTGCTCGAAGGCGGCTTGCAGCACCGGAATTCCCTTCTCCTCCTCGAGGCGTCCGGCATAGCAGAGACGCGGTGGGCCGGGCCTCCGCGGCTCGGCACGGTCCGGCCAGTCCTCGGGCTCGATTCCGTTGTGGATCGTCCGGATCCGGCTCGGTTCGATGCCGAGACCCTCCAATCGTCTGGCAACGAAGTTCGAAACAGCGATCAGCTCGTCGATCACGCGGGTGGTGATGAAGCCCCGAGCGCCACGTAGAGCCCGCCCGAGACCGACCCGGGGGGAGACCCGATCACTGGAATGGTCGATGACCTGAAGCCGCATCAGCCTCCCACTGGCCCTCGTTGCCAGCAGCACCGGGTCGAACGGGGAGACGAAATGCGTTTGCAGGACGGTGGGTCTGAGGTCCTCACCGAGCGCCCTCCAGAACGCCATGACATTCCGAGACAGCGGGAAACGCACCAGGCCCCATTCGATGCCCAGGGCACGCAGAGCCGATGCGTAGGTCGAAGCTGGGGGCGCGTGAAAGAGCATTCGCACCGGCCAATTTCTGGCCCGCATCGCTTCGCTAAAACGGAGGAAGAACCGGTCCATCGTCCGGTCACCCCGCGGCGTGAAATCCGCGAGGATCACCAGCCGTGCACCGGCGTTCATGCCCTCTTCCGAGCCAGCGCCTCTTCGACGTGGAGGCGGATTTCGTCAACCCGCGCTTCCCAGCTCTCGTCGGCGAGGCGGGCGGCGCGCTCGAGCCTTGGGCCGGCTCCCTCGTCCAGCGCGGCCCGCACCGCCATGGGAAAGCCAGAGGCCGAGGAGACCAGGCGGCACAGCCCGAGAGTGCGGACCTCCGGAAGGTCGGAGGCCACCACCGGGAGCCCTGCGGCGAGGTACTCGCGAACCTTGAGCGGATTGGCGTTGAGCGTCAGCTCGTTGTTCCGGAAAGGAAGCAAGGCCACATCGAAGCCTCGACAGTAGGCGGGCAAATCGTCGTAGCGGCGCCGGCCGAGGAAATGCACATTCGGGAGCGCCTCCAGCATCGAGACGCCCACCCTGGGGGCCACCTTCCCAATGAGCACCACCGAGCCGCTGGGGAATGCTCGGGCACAGGCGGCGAATGCTTCGAGGTCGACCCAGTCGGCCACCAGCCCATAGAAGCCAAAGACCGGTTTTGGAAGGCGACGGAGATCCTCGGGGATCTCGGTCCGGGGATCGCAGGCCTTTGCAAAGTGTGCGACGTCCACGCCGTGTCGGACGAGGACGGTGCTGGGGTTGACCTTGGCCTTGTTGGCTCGGAGCCGCTCCGCGGAGGTGATCACCAGATCGGCCTTTCGGAGGAGCTCGGTTTCGAGCCGGGCGATCGCTTGGGCGTTGGTGTCTCCGAAGGCGGAGAACTCGTCCACGCATTGATAGACCACCAGCTCTTCGCCCAGAGTGCCGCTGACCGGCGCGCTGGCCGGAAGGAACGACCAGGAAATCGGCCGCCGAAAGCCCAGGTGGGCCATGGCCCTCCTGACCCGACCTCGGAGCAGCAACTTGTTCGCCGTCGCCGCCCAGCGAGGCCCGTAGATTGGAAGCGCCAGCGGGGCGAGCACGAAGATGTTGCGTTCCACCTCGCGGAGGCCGCCGAGTGCGGCCGACGCCTTCCGCCACAGCCGGGCGATGTCGTGCGCCGTCGGTCGCGGGGTCCGATTGCCAATGCTGTTGACCCACAGGACACGGTTGTCCCGGGCCAGGATCCGCATGATGTGCGTCTTGGAAAGCGGATCGCCCTCCCAGTCGTTGGAAAAGACGACCAGATCCCGGCCCTGGAGTGGGGCGTCCGGGCTCGGCGCGACCGACATGGCTCTCAGAGCGTCGCCGCCCACGCTCCCTCCCTTGGCGCGGCCAGGGTCCGCACCCTCCGATAGACCTCCAGGATCCGTGGCACGCTTTCCACGCCGTCGGGAGTCGGCGCTGGTAGCGTCAAGGCCAACTCGATCGCCCGCGCACACTCCTCGGCGTGCCCGCTAGCATAGGTGACGACGCCCGCTGGACGTGGCACGGCATCGCTGGCCACGCATCGCACGCCCAGGGCCAAGGCCTCGCGCACCGTCAAGGCGTCCCCGTCGGTGGCAGTCGGACGGAGAAACACGTCCGCGGCGCGGATGACAGCCAGGGCGCGCGAGGGGGAGAGCTCGCCGAGCCATTCCGCCGGGTCAGACGCTTGGTCGGCGGTGCGCTCTAACCGCGACGCCCGCCCCTCTGCCGTTGGCCCAAAGAACACGACCGTCGCCAGCGGCCAGCGTTTCCGAAGGATCTTGATGGCCTCGAGCGCCAGCTCGGTGCCGTACACCGGGCTCGGGTGAGAGGCGACGGCGACGAGTGGTCGGGCCCGGCGGTGAAGCCGGAGCAACTCGGGCCAGGGCGCTTCCGGCACCAGAGGGCCGTCGATGAAGGGGGAGACAATCTCAGCCGCTCCGACACCCGAGCGTTCCAGTGCTTCCTGCTGAGCCGGTGAAACGCAGAGCACAGCGCGGAAGCGGGCGCACGCGGCCCGAGCTAGGTCTCGCCGTGAGCGGCGCCGGGCGAGGAATCCGGGCAGGAGCCCCGAATGCAGGGTGAGGACTGAGCCGGGGGCAGCTGCGCCCACCGCCAAGGCCAGGGCGAAGGACTTGGCGTTGTTGCCGCTGGTGTGCAGGTGGACCAACGCGCCGGCCCGGCTCGCTCGATGGACCTCGCGGAGAAGCTGCACCACCGACCGGGTTGGGAGGACCTCGGGACGGAGCAGGCCTCCGGACCCGATGTCGATTCCGCGCACGCGCAGGCCGCGCCCCCTGAGCGCCTGGTGAAGGCGCAGGACGTGCACCGCGATGCCTCCGGCAGGCGGCGGATAGTCACCGACGAGCAGGACGTCGAGCGCCATGTGTCCCCCAACCTAGGGAGGCCAGCAACCCGCCGGAAGATGGGCACTCGTCGGGGGTCCAACCGCTGTTGCCTACTCCGCACGGGTCCAGGGGCCGCCGTCTTGTGAACAGCCCGGCGGAACCAGCCCGGCCGAGGTGTCCTCTGGCCGAGGTGTCAAACACCCCATCTAACGGCGCCGCAACGGCGCTAGCTCCGCTTCTACCGGAGTTGCAGCCTGAGGGGCCGACACCGCACCCGATGCGCGGCGGTGGCGAGGACGCTGGCGTGGCCGCGGACCATCTCCTCGAGAGGGAAGAGCCCCCGGGCCCGGCGCTGCCCAGCGGCGGCCAACCGTGCCCGCAGCGCCGGATCGTCTGCGAGGCGGCGCAACCGATCCGCCAAGGCCTTGACATCGGCTACGCCGTGCTGGAGTCCGGCCTCCCCTGTCACCTCGGGAAGGGCACCCGCCGTGGACGTCACGACCGGGACCCCCGCCGCCATCGCCTCCACGGCGACAAGCCCGAACCCCTCGCGATGGGATGGGAGGGCCACCGCATCGGCGCTGCCGAACAGGGTGTCGAGATCGTCGACCTGGCCGAGCCAGCGGATGTGTCCCGCCCGCCGCACTCCTCGAAGCGGACCCTCGCCAGCGATAGAAAGGGTGACATCGCGCCCCTCGGCGCGCAGCTGAGCCACCGCCTCGAGCAGCTCGGGGACCCCCTTGTCGGGAAGGAGCTGCCCGGCGAAAACGACGTGGAACCCCCGTGGCCTCCCGGTTGGCTGGGCAACACCCCATCGGTCCAATGCAACTCCGTTGCGGACGGTGCGAATGGTCGAAGGAGAGACGCCCAGCTGGGCCAGGGCATCCCCCAGCGCCAGAGACACCGGCACGACTGCCGCCCGCGCCGGGGCGGCGAGACGCCCCCGCAGCCTCCGAACAAGACGACGCAACCGTCCAAGCGGCGGGTAGATCTGCGAATGATGGACCGGGACCCAGGCGTCGACTGCGCCCACCGCCCGCACGCCCACACAGGCCAACGAGTCCACCGGAACGAAATGCGTTTCCAGGACTCGGGGTCGACTTCGGTCCAGGCGACGCGCCTCCTTCAAGAGTGGCCAGAATCGGACCGGCATCCTCAAGACGGACCACGTTCCTCCAGCAGCGTCGAGCTGGCGCCCATACTCCGCGGGAGGCTCCTCGGGAAAGGTCAGATGGACACTGCCGTTCGCTGCTCGCACAATTCGCACGAGTTCGAGGAAGAAGATGCCCAGAGTTCGCTCCACCCGAGGCAGAAAACCCAGGACAAGCAGGACCGCCGGAGATTCCGGAAACTCCATCGCTAACCTGAGACTGTCGCCGTCGCCCACCTTCACGCCTCCGGAGCGAGCCGCGGCCGCCGGAGCGACTTGATGACCTCGCCCAGCCGAACGCCCGCCACTTGTAGGCCGACCAGATAGACGAAACCGAAGATTACCGCCACCGCCGCGATGGGGATGAGCCGCCAACCGAAGCTCCTCGGCAGCTGCTCCCAGGAGAGACTGACCAGCCGCTTCCAAACCAGCAGCACCAGAGCCGCGGCCAGTGCGGCCCCCCCGGCCCGGACGAAGGAGGGCCAGGGGACGAGCGCGGTCAGCGACTTCCAGGAGCGGAGCTGCAGCATTCGCGGCACTCGGCCGAAGAGGAGCACCTTCCCCAACGCTTCAGCCAGAAGCCAGGAAAGGACCCCGCCCATCAGCCCAAGCCAGTGGACCATCCCGAATACCAGCGGAACAGTGACCAGCAACTTGACCAAGTAAATCTGGAAGATGATTCGGGTTTCTCCCCGAGCCCGCAGAAGTCCATCCAGCGGGAAGCAGGCGAAGAGCGCCGCCAGGGTGCTCACCCGGAACAGCGGCGCGGCCGGGAGAAAGCGGGTTCCGAACACCGCCTCGATGAATTCCGGTGCGGCGGTGACCAGGAAGACCGCGGTGGGAATGAAGACGAAGGCCAGCCGCCCAGCCGCTTCCCGGAAGGCTCCCACGCACTCATGGAGTCGGCCCTTTCGTTCCAGCTCGCCGATGTGGACCATGAGGACTTCGGTCGTCGGGGTGTAGAAGAGGTCCACGATGGGGAGTTGGAAGCAACCCACCGCGTAGATGGCGAAGAGCGTCGGGTCGAACCGAGCGCTCACCACCCACTGGTGGAACGAGTGCTGGGGCACCGAGAGCGCCATCGCCGCTCCAAACGGCAGGGCGAAAGCAAGCTGGGTGCGGAGGAGCTTTCCATCCCACAGAGGCCCCCGGGTGGTTCGGAGCAGCACGATCCAGGTGACCAGCAGCCGAGCCAGCATCAGGCCCGCCACTGCCCACACCGTGGCGTGGAGCCCGAAGCCGAGCAGGATGGGCACGACCATCGCCGCCGCTCGCGCGCTGTCCCAACCGAGATAACTCAGCGCCGACAGGTCGGTGCGGCCCTGGCTGGTCAGCCCCAGCTCCAGTGGAACCGCGGCGATGTATCCGGCGGTGTACAGGGCGAGCGGGATGCGGTGCTGGTAAAGGCCCGGGGCGGAGAAGAGCTCCGAGACGAGCGGGCAAATGAGCGCCACCAGCACCCCGCCGGCCAGGCCCGCGCCCAGCAGATAGAAGAGGGCATGTCCAACGTAGGGGCGGCCGCGTGGGTCTCGGGGCAGGAAGTAGTAGAGGCTCTGCGGGACGCCGAGCGGGAGGATGGCGGTCAAGGTCACCGCCACCAGAAACAGCTGCTTGTAGGTCCCGTATTCATCGAGCCGCATCGCTCGGGCCAGCACCAGCGGGACGACCGTGGTGATGATGGCGCTGGTGAACCGCGCCAGAACCAAGGGCCCCGCGCGGTGAAGGAACGAAGGAGGACTCATTCGGCGGCCTGGGTGGTGTGTCCGAGGACCGGTCGCGTGAAGCCAAGCGCGCCGAACGTGTCATCTACTTGGCAGGCCGTGACCGCCTCCGAGTATCGGTCCCCCAGGCCCAGACTGAACCCCTCGTTGAGCACCCGACGGCGAAGCCGGAAGGGGTCGATGCCCACCGTGTTCGGCAGGGCTTCGGTGGTCACCGCCGAGCGGTAACCGGAGCGCCTCAGTGCTTCGATCAGCGCTTCCGAGTACCAGCCGTTGCAGTAGGCAAAGTCGCGCACCGGTCGACCCACCGCTGCTTCGAGCGCCTGGCGCGGGGGGCCCAGGTGCGCCTCCAGGACGTCCAGCGGCTCATGAGTGAGGACCCGGTGGTCGAGGGTATGGGTGCCGACGTCCATGCCCGCGCTCATCCAGGTGCCGACGTCTGCCCAGGACATGACCCGACCCCAACTGGGGAGGCGATCTTCCTCGGGGAGAAGAGATTCGAGTGCGCCGATCACCTGCCGCAGCGCCTCGGCCGGATGCCGGCCGATGAACTGGTCGAGGAGCTGGGCGGTTCGCTCCGGCATCTCCAGGGCCGCCTGGAGCAGTTCGCCGGCCGGCGGTGACAGGTTGGCGACGGCGGCAGGCTGGAGGGCGGGCGAGCGAACTGCTTGAAGGAGATGCCAAAGCCGGTCGTGGTCGAAGCGCCGGTTCGTTCCCACGGCCTCGGTGGCCAGATACATGGTGGCCGGCACGCCCATCCGCTGGAGCACGGGCAGGGCGTGCTCGACGACGTCCAGGTAGCCGTCATCGAAGGTCACGACGAAGAGGTCGCGGGGAGGAGTGTGCGAGCCGTCGAGAACCGCGAGAGCGTCTCCCAGCGTGGCGAAATCGAAACCGGCTGCACGGGCCCCTTCGAGCTGGCTGGCGAAGGTCCCGGCGGAAATCACCATCCCGGGGATGCAGCGCGTCCGCTCACGCTCGAAATCCTCGACCACCCGGTGATAGGCCACGATGTGGACCCGGCGGCCCCCGGCCCGGGCTCGCTCCACCCGTGCCACGGCAGACCGGAGTCCGCTGCGATGGAGCAGCCCCGCCACCACAGTCTTCACCGCCCGGCGCACCCGGTTCCGCCTCACCCACGCCACCCCGCCGCCCACGGCCTTGCAGACAAGGTGCCATACGAGGTGTTTGACACCTCCAACGAGGTGTTTGACACCTTCCAGGGGGTTTCCCGGAGGGATCCACTCGGGCCCGCTCCGTCCGGCGCGCTGGACGGTAAGACTTGCCGTGACGAAAGGAGTGTTTCTGCCGCTTGCCTTCCCGGCTGATTTCGGACACTTCACCGGCCTGACAGGTGGGCCCTTCCCTCGCTTTGGAGCTCCAGGACGTCAGCAAGCGCTTCGGGGCGCGATGGGCGCTCGTCCGGCTCTCGTTGACCCTCCCGCGTGGCTCGGCCCTCCTTCTGACTGGCCACAACGGCTCTGGAAAAACCACCCTGCTTCGGCTTCTGGCGACGGCCTTGCGCCCCTCGGCGGGAGCGATCCGGGTGCTGGGCCTCGATGCGGCCACTTCCCAGGAGGACATTCGGACCCGCGTCGCCTTCCTGAGCCACGCCCACTTCGTCTACGAGGACCTGTCCGCGCTCGAGAATCTGGAGGTGCTCGCTCGACTGCTCGGCGTACGCGGCACCGCGGCGCAGGAGGCGCTGGTTCGGGTCGGGCTGGCGGCCGGCGATGACCGGCCGGTCCGGGCCTACTCGGCAGGGATGCGGAAGCGCCTCGCGCTGGCCAGGCTCTTTCTCAAGCAGCCTGAGCTGGTGCTCCTCGACGAGCCATTTGGCGAGCTCGATCCCGCCGGCATCGCCGAAGTCGAAGAGCGCGTCCGCGAGCTACGGGCGGGCGGTACCACACTCGTTTTCGCCACCCATCAAGTCGAACAGGGGCTCGAGCTCTGCACGGACCGACTGCATCTAGAACAGGGTCAGGCCTCGGCGGCATGAGCCGACCGGGGCTGGTGGGAGCAACCTGGGTCCTGCTCCGGAAGGACCTGCTCCTGGAATGGCGCTCCCGCGCCCGCATCAATGCGTTGGTCTTCTTTGCCTTCGCAACGCTGCTCCTCTTTTCTTTCGCGCTGGGCCCGGACACCGCGCTCCTCCGCCGCAATGCCGGCGGCTACCTGTGGCTGGCGCTTCTCCTCTCCTCGGTGCTTGCCCTCGGCGAATCCTTCCGGGTCGAGCAGGAAAATGCCTCCCTGGAGGGCCTGCGCCTCGTCCCCGTCGATGCGCGAGCGGTGTTCCTGTCCAAGGCCGTCGCCAACGCCCTGCTCCTTTTCGCGCTGGCGGCGCTGCTGATTCCGGTGCTGATCGCCCTACTGGACGTGCGCGTGGTCATGTCCTGGGGAATGCTGGTCGCCCTTCTCGCGCTCGGCTGCCTGGCCATCGCCGCGCCAGGGACGCTCTACGGAGCCATCGCCAGCCAGGCCCGTGCGCGAGACGTACTCCTCCCGCTACTCCTCTTCCCGATTCTCGTTCCAGCGCTCGTCGCCGCCGCCAAAGGGACTGCCTTGCTTTTCGAGGGAGACCCGATGAGCCAGTTCCCCTCCTGGCTAGCGCTTCTATCGGGGTTCGATCTGCTTTACTGGGGCCTGGGCGTGCTGTTGTTCCCCCGCGTCGTCGAGGAGTAAGGATGACTGCAGTGCTGAAACCCTTCTGGGAAAGCCCCCCGATCCGCGGGGTTCGTGCGTTCGTCACTCACCCGCTGGTGCAGCGGGCCTTCGTGCTCGGCACGTTGGGCTTGTTCGTCTCTGGAGCGTGGCTGGGCCTGGCCTGGGCTCCTCCCGATCGCGAGATGGGACACGTGCAGCGGATCATGTACGCCCACGTGCCGTTGATGGAAATGGCGCTGCTTGCAGCAACCATCAACTTCATCTGCTGCGTCCTCTACCTCTTCAAGGCCTCCTGGAAGACCGACGCGCTCGCCGAGGC
>JBKOYI010000123.1:0-8379 GCA_046725335.1 Myxococcota bacterium
CCCGGGCGGCGGCCTGCTCCGCCTCTTTCTTGGAGCGGCCCCGGGCGCGGGCGTATAGCTCGGTCCCCACCGTCACCTCCACCTCGAACGTCTTGGAGTGGTCGGGGCCCCGCTCGCTCACCACCCGGTAGCGGGGGGAGAGGCGGGAGCGGGTCTGGACCAGCTCCTGAAGCCGGGTTTTCCAATCCTCGCCGCTCTTGCCCTGGGCAACCCCTTCCAGCAGCTCGGCGAAGAGCCGGTCCACCACCGACATGGCCGCTTCCAGTCCGGAGCCGAGGTACACCGCGCCGATCACTGCCTCCAGCGCATCGGCCAGCACCGAGTTCTTGTCCCGGCCGCCGGTCATGTCCTCGCCCCGCCCCATGCGGAGCAGGTCTCCGAGGGCCATCTGCCGGGCCACCCGGGCCAGCGTCTCCTCGTTGACCAGGAGTGCCCGCAGCTTGGACAGCTCGCCCTCATCGGGCAAGGGGAAGCGTTCCATGAGCCGATGGCTGACGGCCAGGTCCACCACCGCATCGCCCAGAAATTCGAGCCGCTCGTTGTCGGCCCCTTCACCCCGGTGCTCGTTGACGAAGCTCTTGTGGGTGAGCGCCGCCCGCCCCAGCGCCGGGTCCAGCGACGACAGCCCGAGTCGCCGGCGCAGGGCATCGACCAGGGCGAAGTCGGGGGAATGGGTGGGCATCGCGCCTTTAGCTTGCCAGCTGCTGGGCCAGTTGGTCGGCCAGGGCGTAGGGGTCGGCTTCGCGGCGGGCGATGGATTGGATCACCTCGTCCAGCCGCCCCATCTCCCGCTCCAGAGCGGCCAGCCCGGACTGGAGCAGCCGGTCGCGGAGGAGGGCCAGGAATTGCATCCTGGCTCGACCCCGCTCCCGCTCCGCCCGTTGCCCGGTCTCCTCCAGGAAGCGCCGGTGCTGGTCGATGGCGGTGACCACCTGGTCGAGACCCTGGTCTCGGGAGGCGATCACCTTGAGGATGGGCGGCTCCCACTCCCGGGGCCCCGGGGCGACCTGCACCGGGCGCCCCTCGGCGCGAGCCCGGACTCGCCGGTGGTGGGCATCGTGGTCCAAGGGAGGGGCCCGCAGAGCGTGGCGCAGCTCCAGCATCTGTCGAAGCTCGCGGACCGTTCGATCCGCCCCGTCCAGGTCGGACTTGTTGACCACGAAGACGTCGGCCACTTCGAGGATGCCGGCCTTGATGGCCTGAATGTCGTCTCCCATCCCCGGCACGGTGACCACCAGGGTGGTGTGCGCCATCTGGGCGATGTCGATCTCGTCCTGGCCCACCCCCACCGTCTCCACGATGACCACGTCCTTGCCCATGGCATCCATCACCCGGATGCAGTCGCCGGTGGCCCGGGAGAGCCCACCCAGCGAGCCCCGGGTGGCCAGGGAGCGGATGAAGACCTCCCGGTCGGAAGCGTGGGCCTGCATCCGGATGCGGTCCCCCAGGATGGCCCCTCCGCTGAAGGGAGAGGTGGGGTCCACCGCCAGGACCCCGATCCGCTGGCCGGCTGCCCGAAGTTTGGCCACCAGTCGGTCGGTGAGGGTGGACTTGCCCGCTCCGGGCGAGCCGGTGATGCCGACGACGTAGGCCCGGCCGGTTCGTGGGAACAAGGCCTGCAAATCGGGCACTGCCGCCGGGTCTCCGTCATCGATTCGGCGCATCAGCCGGCTGGCTGCCCGGACCTCGCCGGCCACGACTTGCTCGGCCAGGCTCGCCCTCACCCCTGCTCCTCCGCGCCCAGCCACTCCACTTCGCTGGGCTGAACTCCCAGGGCCCGGGCGGCCACGTCAGCCACGCCGGCGAAATCCTCCAGCGTGAAGTGGTCCGCCCACTTCTTCCCGTCCGGTCCGACCAGGAGCGCTCGGAAGGTCCGACCCCTCACCCGAGCGGCCACGAAGCGGTAGCGCTCGCCATGGACGCGGAAGTCGACCACCACCTCTGCCGTCCCGGCGTCCGGAACCCGGGCGAAGGGTCCGAAGCGCTCGGCCAGCTCGGCGAAGGTGAGTCCCGATCCGTGCCCGGTCGGTGCCCTCGGCTCCCCGATGAGCCCCAGCAGATAGGAGGCCATCTCCGCCCGGTCGATGAAGCGAGTGGGGGTAAAGGGCTGTCCCACCTCGGAGCGGAGGGCGGTTCCGGCGCGGAACACCCCGGTGACCCGGAGCGTCCCGCGCTTGTCGCCAGTCACCGCAAAGCGCAAGTCCCCGGCCTCCACCTCGGCGTGGAGCTCGAGCGAATCGGGCTCGACGTGGGGGGAGATGCCCAGGGCTCGCAACTCCCGGGTGCGCTCTTGAAGCAGGTGCACGTGTTGCTCGAAGGAGGCGAGCAGTTGCTGCTCCAGCTCGGCCCGGCCTGACACCCCCTGCACGGAGAGCGGGGGCAGCCCCACCAGCTCCGGTGGCTCGACCGGGATGAGGCAGTCTTCCTCCAAGGCGAAGGTGACCTCCGGCAGGACCCGACGGGTGAGTGGATTGACCACCGCCTGGTCCAGCGACAGCACCGCCTCGAGCCCCTCGCCCGCGTCGGCCACGGTGAGCCCGAGCTGGGCCAGTCGGTCCGCTTCCATCTACCCCTTCAGGAGATCGCGAGAGATGACGGTGCGTTGCACCTCGCTGGTCCCCTCGCCGATCTCGCACAACTTGGCATCACGGAGGTAGCGCTCCACCGGAAACTCGCGGGTGTAGCCATAGCCGCCGTGGATCTGCACCGCCTTGTTGCAGGCCCGATTGGCCGCCTCGCTGGCGAAGAGCTTGGCGATGCTGGCCTCGCGGATGTAGGGACGCCCGGCGTCGGCCAGCACTGCCGCCCGGTGAACCAGCAGACGAGCCGCCTCCAGCTCGGTGTGCATGTCGGCCAGCATCCAGCGAATGGCCTCGAACTCGGCGATGGGCTGCCCGAAGGCGCGGCGTTCCTTGGCATAGCGCACCGATTCCTCCAGTGCGCCTCGAGCCAGCCCGGTGGCCAGGGCCCCGATGGTGATCCGACCCCTGTCCAGGATCTGCAGGGTGTTGATGAAGCCCTTGTTCAGCTCTCCCAGCCGCTGACTGTCGGGCACTTCCACATTGTCCATCACCAGCTCCGCGGTGTCGGAGCTGCGCATACCCAGTTTTCCGTGAATCGGCCGCTGGGTGAATCCGGGCATGCCCCGCTCCAGGATGAAGGCGGTGATGCCCTTCTGCCGCTGGTCGGGGTTGGTCAGGGCCAGGACGACGAAGACCTGCCCCACCGACCCCTGGGTGATGAAGGTCTTGGTGCCGTTCAGCACCCAGTGATCGCCCTTCCGGACGGCGGTGCTCTTCATCGCCGCCGCATCCGAGCCACTGCCCGGCTCGGTCAGGCCCCAGGCCCCCAGCCATTCTCCGCTGGCCAGCCGAGGCAGGTACTCCTTGCGCTGGGCGTCGTTGCCGAAGACCCGGATGTGGCTGGTCCCCAGTCCGTTGTGGCTGGCCACGGTGAGGGCCAGCGAGCCGTCGTAGCGGGCCACCTCCTCCACCGCGACCGCCACCGCCAGGCTGTCCATCCCCGCCCCGCCGAACTCCTCGGAGACCAGGATCCCCAGCGCACCGAGCTCGCCCAGCTCCCGAACCACCTCGGCCGGCAAGCGCTGGGCGTGATCCCAGGCCCGGGCGAAGGGCTTCACCTTCTCCTCGCAGAACGCGCGGAGGGAGATCTGCAGGGCGCGGTGGCTCTCCGGGAGCGTCAGGTCCATCGTCGGTCCCTGCTTACTCGCCCGCCCCTCACACCGGCAACACGCCGTGCTTCTTGGCACTTCGGGGCTGGTACCGCCGGGCGTAGGTCTCGAAGCGCTGTTCCAGCTGCAGGCGCAGCTCGTCACCGGGGACCACCTCGTCCACCACCAGCTCCGAGGCCAGCTTCATCAGATCGACGTCGGCCCGGTACTCGTCCCGGAGCGCCTGGACATAGGCGGCCCGCTCGGCCTCGGGCTTGTCCTGAATCTTGTTGAAGAACACGGCGTTCACCGCCGCCTCGGCTCCCATGACGGCGATCATCGCCTGGGGGAGGGCCAGGGTGACTTCCGGGCCGAAGCCCGGGCCGGACATGGCGTAGAGCCCCGCCCCGTAGGCCTTGCGGACGATCACCGAGATTCGCGGGACGCTGGCCTCCGAGACCGCGGAGATCATCTTCGCTCCGGCCCGGATGATGCCGGCCCGCTCCACCTTGGTGCCGATCATGAAGCCCGGGACGTCGGCCAGATAGAGCAGCGGGATGTTGAAGGCGTCGCAGAGCCAGATGAAGCGGGCGGCCTTGTCGGCCGAGTCCACGAAGAGAACTCCGCCCTTGTACTTGGGCTGGTTGGCCACGATGCCCACCGGGCGGCCGGCGATGCGGGCCAGGCCGGTGAGGACCTCCTGGGCGTAGAGCTTTTTCACCTCGAAGAACGAGTCGGCGTCGACCAGCTCGTGGATCAGGGCGAACATGTCGAACGGCTTGTTCTGGTCGGCGGGGATGATCTCGTCGATTCGCTTGCCGCTGGCCGCGGGCGGCCGGGGTTCGGCCACCGGGGGCGGCTCGGCGAAGCTGGAGGGGAAATAAGCCAGGTAGGCCTGGGCGGCGGCGACGGCCTCGGCCTCGGTCTTCACCAGCACGTCCCCGCAGCCGGAGACCGAGCAGTGCATCCGGGCTCCGCCCATCTCCTCCAGGGTCACCTTCTCCCCGATGACCATCTCCGCCATTCGGGGCGAGCCCAGGTACATCGAGGCGTTGCCTTCCACCATGATGACCAGGTCGCAGAAGGCCGGGATGTAGGCTCCGCCGGCCGCCGAGGGCCCGAAGAGAAGGCAGATCTGCGGCACCTCTCCCGACAGCTGCACCTCGTTGTAGAAGATGCGCCCCGCTCCCCGGCGCCCCGGAAACATGTCCACCTGGTCGGTGATGCGGGCCCCCGCCGAATCGACCAGGTAGAGCAGCGGCACCCGCAGCGACCTGACCGTCTCCTGGATGCGGATGATCTTCTCCACGGTCCGCGCGCCCCAGCTGCCGGCCTTGACCGTCGAGTCGTTGGCCATCACCGCCACCGGCCGCCCGGCCACCTTCCCCAGTCCGGTGATGACTCCGTCGGCGGGCAGCTCGGGGTCGGCCACGTTGGCGAAGGTGCCGTCTTCGATGAAGGAGCCGGCATCGAGCAGGCGGGCGAGCCGCTCCCGGGCGAAGAGCTTTCCGTTCTCGGCGTTCTTGGCGTGGTACTTGGGGGCCCCCCCTTCCCGGAGGCGGGCCCGGCGCGCGCGGAGTGAGTCGTCGGCAGGCATGCGGCCCGGCCCCTTACCACGGGGGGTGCCAGTTCGGTCAGCCGTTCCTAACGTTGGCTTCCCAGCACCGAAGGGAGGCTGAACCCTATGCAGCTCTCGGACATCCTGACCAAGACGTACCTCTTCGCCCACCTGGCCCAGGACGGGGTGAAACTCTGGAACCGCGCGATTGGTGAGATCGATTTCGACAAGGAGGCCTGGTTACGCAGGGCGGGCGTCGTCCCCTACGAGCCGTTGAAGAGGACGGCCGGGGACATCGGTTTCCTGCTGCTGGGGGCGGCGGTCGGCGCGGCCGTGGCCCTGGCCCTGGCTCCTAAACCAGGCATCGAGCTGCGCAGCGAGGTCAAAGATCGGGCCCGCGGCTTCCTGGATCAGGCCAAGCACCGCGCCGTCAAGGAGGTCGAGCGCGTCACCGCCTGACGACTAGCGTCCTCGCCAGACCGGCCGTCGCTTCTCGGCGAAGGCCTGGAGGCCTTCCCGTCGATCCTCCGAGGCCAGGACCTTTTCGTACTCTTCGAGCTCCACGGCCAGCGCCTCGTCGAGCTGCAACGATCCCCCGCGGTCGACGGCATGTTTGGCCGCGGCCACCGCCAGAGGCGCGTTTTCCGCCACCTGCTCGGCCAGGCTCACCGCCACCTCCAGCAATCGACCCTCCGACGCCAGCCGCTGGACCAGGCCCACCGCGAAGGCCTCGGCGGCATTGAGGCGCCGGCCGGTGAGGATCAAGTCTTTGGCTCGGCCCGGCCCGATCAGCCTCGGCAGCCGCTGAGTTCCCCCGCCCCCGGGGATGATCCCCAGCCGCACCTCGGTCAGCCCGAGCTCGGCGGCCGGCGCGGCGACGCGGAGGTCGCAGGCCAAGGCCAGCTCCGTTCCGCCGCCCAGGGCAGAGCCATTGAGCGCGGCCAGAAAGACGCAGTCGCTCTTCTCCATGGCCCGGAGAGTTCGCCGGAGCGCCTCCAGGAACGCCCGCACTTCCGGCGGGGTCATGGTGGCGCGCTCCTTCAGGTCGGCGCCGGCACAGAAGGCCTTGTCCCCGGCGCCGGTGAGGATCACCACCCGGGTGTCGTGGCCACGGGAGACCCTGGCCACGCGCGATTCCAGCTCAGCGAGGATGGCCCGGCTGATGGCGTTGCGGCTGTCCTCGGCGTCGAGCGTCCAGATTTCAATGGCCCCGCGCCGCTCGTCCCGAAACGTGCCCATGTGTGCGTTCCACCTAGGTCCTGCTGGCCCCGCATGGCAAGGCTGCAAGCAGGCCGGTAGACTTTCGTTGAGATTGCATGGCCATCTCTGGCAGGCGTCTGGTTCCGCTGCTGTTGCTATTGCTGGCCTCCCCGGCAGGGGCGCGCGTGGGCGGTGGCCAGCACTACTCCTCCAGCCCCTCCCACAGCTCCTCCTCGTCCTCGTCTAGCCACCAAAGCAGCAACTCGAGCGGGAGTTCCTGGAGTGGAGGCAGCTCACGGAGCGGCGAGAGTGGCGGAAGCGATCCGTGGCTGCTCTTCTTCTTCAACCACCCCCTCTTCACGCTGGCGCTGGTCGTGGTGGCCATCGTGGTCTGGCGGGCCTACGCCAGGAACTTCGGCGCTACCGCGACGACCCAGCGAGCGTTGGAACAGGCCGACCTTCGGAACGCGACCCCGGTCAGCAGTCGGGACATCACCTCCTGGGTGGATGCGCTCCAGCGAAACGACCCGGGGTTCGACCTGGTGGCCTTCCTCGACCAGGCCAAAGTCCTGTTCCTGGCGGTGCAGGCGGCCTGGGCGCGGAGGGACCTGGCCCCGGTGCGCCGGGACCTCTCCGATGCCACCTTCCAGCGGCTCCGGGTGCAGCTAGATCTGCTCGAGCGTCAGGGCATCCGGAACGTGACTGCCGACATGGCGGTGGTGGATGTGGCCGCAGTGGGGCTGGAGCAAACCCAGGCCTTCGACACGCTCCATGTCCGCATCCGGGCCGAGGCCCGTGACCTGGATGTCCCCGCCTCTCTGCCCGAGGAGGAGGCCTTGGCCGCAGTCCGGCGCGAGCCCCGCGAGCCCTTCGTGGAGATCTGGTCCTTCGTCCGCCGGCCTGGCACCCACAGCCGGTCGCAGGGCCCGCTTGCTCCGGGCAAATGCCCCAATTGCGGCGCCCCCTTCGATGGCGGGGCGGCCGCCAATTGCAGCTACTGCGGGGCCATCGTCAACAGCGGCGCTTACGACTGGGTGCTCAGCGAGATCACCCAGGGGGTGGAGGCCGGAACGGCCCCCGCGGAGGTCCCGGGCTTGGCCGAGCTGCGAGCCGCCGACCCGGCGTTCTCGCTGGAGGTGCTCGAGGACCGCGCCTCGCTCCTCTTCTGGCGCTGGATCGACGCCCAGGCCCGGGGCGAACCCCAGCGGCTGGCCAAGCTCGCCAGGCCGGCTCTCCTTCAAGAAATTTCGGCAGAGGTCTCGGCGTTGCGCGAGCGCGGCCGGGTGCGGGCCTTTCTGCAGACCGCGGTGGGGAGTGTCGCCACCCGCGCCTTGGAGCTGGGCCAGGCCGAGACGCTGGCGCAGGTGGAGATCCGCTGGAGCGCCCAGATGGGCATCGTCCCCGTGGGTGGGCCGGTCGGAACGCTGGCCACCCTCCCCCAACGGTGGATCTTCACCCTGGCGCGTGGGGCCTCGGTCCGCACCGACGCCGCTCGGGGGATGGCCACCGCCCGGTGCGGGAACTGCGGTGCGCCGCTGACCGATTCCATCGAGCCCACCTGCGAGCACTGCGGCGGCCTGCTCAACGACGGAGCCCACGACTGGGTGCTGTCCCACCTCGAACCCTTCGAGGCCTGGGCCGCCCGGGCCCAGGCGGAGACGGCGGTCCGCCCTCCTTCGCCGGCGGTCAGTTCGGGGCGGGATGTGGTGCTCGATGCCAGCGAGCGACAGCGACTGCTCTACCTCATGGCCGCCCTGGCCGCTGCCGACGGGGCGGTGGACGACCGGGAACGGCGGATGCTCAAGCTGTGCGCCGAACGCTGGGGCGTGCCCTTTGCCAACGTGGAGCTGGCCCTCAAGGCGGACCCGGCTCTCTTCGAGCGGCTCATGCCCCACAACGGACGTGGCGGGGAGACGTTTCTGCGTTCGCTGGTGCAGATCGCCCTGGTCGA
>JBKOYI010000045.1:0-4365 GCA_046725335.1 Myxococcota bacterium
GGGAGCGCCCAGCAGACCGCCTGGTCCGAGCCGTTCCCCGGACTGCAGCCGGGGCCCGCATCCGGATTTGAGAGAAGTGGGGGTCCTCCTCTAGTGTAGGTCTTTTGCCGCTCTGCGGCAGACCGTCCGGTTGGGAGGTCATTACATGCCGCTTCCAGAACGGCATGGACTCTACGAGCCAGAGACCGAGCACGACGCCTGCGGGCTCGGCTTCGTCGCCCACCTCCGCGGCGAGAAGTCCCGGGCCATCGTCGAGCAGGGGCTGGAGATCCTCCAGCGGCTGTCGCACCGCGCCGCCTGCGGAGCTGACCCCCAGACCGGCGACGGGGCCGGCATCCTCCTCCAGCTGCCGGATCGCTTCTTCAAACGGGAAGGGCTGCGACTCGGCTTCGAGATGCCGCAGCGCCGCGGCTACGGCGTGGGCCAGGTCTTCCTCCCCCAGGGAGCCGCCGCCCGGGCCGCCTGCGAGGCCGTCTTCGCCGAGGTGGCCGCCTCCGAGGGTCAGCGAGTGCTGGGCTGGCGCGACGTCCCGCTGGACGAGACCCGCCTGGGCTGGCTTGCCAGACGCTCCGCTCCGGTGCTTCGCCAGGTCTACATCGCCCGCCGCCGAGTCGTCCCTTCGGCCTTCGAGCGCAAGCTCTTCGTCATCCGCAAGCGGGTCGAAAACCGCATTCGCTCCGAAGGCCTCGACCCCGAGCGCCGCTTCCACGTGGCCAGCCTCTCGTCCGAGACAATCGTTTACAAGGGCCTGCTCCTGCCCTCCCAGCTCCCGCACTTCTACCGGGACCTGGAGGACCCGGAGATGGTGAGCGGGCTGGCCCTGGTCCATTCCCGCTTCAGCACCAACACCTTTCCCACCTGGGAGCTGGCCCAGCCGTTTCGCTTCATCGCCCACAACGGCGAAATCAACACCCTCCGCGGGAACCGCAACTGGCTCAATGCCCGGCGCAGCCAGCTGTCCTCCGCCAAGTTCGGGGGCAGCCTCGACCGGCTCTTTCCCATCGTCCAGCCGGAACAGAGCGACTCCGCCCAGTTCGACAACATGCTCGAGCTGCTGGCTCTCGGCGGGCGCACCCTCCCCCACGCGATGATGCTGATGATCCCCGAGGCCTGGGAAAAGCACGCCGCGATGGATGCCAACCGGCGCGCCTTCTACGAGTATTCCAGCGCTCTGCTCGAGCCCTGGGACGGCCCGGCGGCCATCGCCTTCACCGACGGGTTCCTCATCGGGGCCACCCTGGACCGCAACGGCCTCCGCCCCGCCCGCTGGCTGATCACCGACGACGACCGCGTCTTTCTCGCCTCCGAGACCGGAGTGGTGGACGTCCCACCCGACCGCATCCGCAAGAAAGGCCGACTCCAACCGGGCCGGATGTTCTTGGTGGATACCGTGGAGGGGCGAATTCTCGAGGACGAGGAGGTGAAGCGGGACATCAGCAGCCGCTGGCCCTACCGTCAGTGGTTGAACCGCAACGTCTTCACCTTCGAGGAGCTTCCCCGCGTTTCCGCTCCCGGGCGCCTGGTCGGCGACGAGCTGCGCAGCGCCCAGCTGGCCTTCGGCTGGACCGACGAGGACGTGCGGCAAGTCCTCCTTCCCATGGCCGAGAGCGGCCACGAGCCAGTCGGCTCGATGGGCAAGGACACGCCGCTGGCCGTCCTGAGCGATCAGGCGCCCAGCCTCTTCCGCTACTTCCACCAGCTGTTCGCCCAGGTCACCAATCCCCCCATCGACCCCCACCGCGAGGCCCTGGTGATGACGCTGGAGACGGCGACCGGCCCCGACGGGAACACCCTGGAGGAAACGCCTGACCAGTGTCATCGCCTCACCCTCCCCGGCCCCATCCTCACCAATGGGCAACTGGAGCGGCTCTCCTCGATTCACCACGAGGGCATGTTCCTCCCCCGGAGACTCTCCGCCCTCTTCGATGCCACCGGAGGACCCGAGGTGCTGGAAGCGGCGGTGGAGCAGCTATGCCGGCGTGCGGTGGAGGCCGTGGACGAAGGCTGTGGCCTGCTCATCCTCAGCGACCGCGGTGTCGACGCTGGCAAGGCCCCCATCCCCGTACTCCTGGCGCTCTCCGCGGTGCACCAGCGACTGGTCCGGGACGGCATTCGAATGCAGACCGGACTGTTGGTCGAAACGGGCGAAGCGCGGGAGGTGCACGACTTCGCCGCCCTCTTCGGATTCGGCGCGGCGGCGGTCAATCCTTACCTGGCCCTGGACTCGGTCCGCGACCTGGCCATCGCCGGCGAGCTGCCGCTGGGCGAGTCCGAGGCGCAGGAGCGCTACATCCACGCGGTGGAGGAGGGATTGCTCAAGGTGATGTCCAAGATGGGCATCTCCACCCTGCAGTCCTACCGCGGGGCCCAGATCTTCGAGGCGGTGGGGTTGGACCGCGCGCTCATCGACCGGCACTTCACCGGGACCCCCTCTCGCCTGGGAGGGATCGGGCTGCCGGAGCTGCAGCGCGAGGCACTCCAGCGCCACGCCCTTGGCTTCGGCCCCGACGCCGGCCAGCCTTTGCCCACGGGTGGCCTGTACCAGTGGCGGCGGCGTGGCGAGCAACATCGATGGAACCCGGCCACGGTGTCGCTGCTCCAGGCCGCCGTCCAATCTGCCGATCCCGAAGTCTTTCAGCGCTTCAGCGCCGCTGCCGACGACGAGATCCGCAACGGAGGCACTCTCCGTTCGCTCCTGGAACTGCGGGTCGATGAAGCACCCCCGGTTCCCCTCGCCGAGGTCGAGCCAGCCGAAAGCATCGTCCGCCGTTTCGTGACCGGAGCGATGAGCTTCGGCAGCATCAGTGCAGAGGCCCACGAGACACTGGCCATCGCCATGAACCGGCTGGGGGCCCGGAGCAATTCCGGCGAGGGCGGGGAAGAGGCGCGGCGCTATACCCCGGACGAGAACGGCGACCTGCGCCGGAGCGCCATCAAGCAGGTGGCCAGCGGCCGGTTCGGAGTCACCACCGAGTACCTCGTCAATGCGGAGGAGCTGCAGATCAAGATCGCCCAGGGCGCCAAGCCCGGCGAAGGCGGCCAGCTCCCCGGCCACAAGATCGACGGGCGGATCGCCAAGGTTCGGTACTCGATTCCCGGGGTCACCCTCATCTCTCCTCCCCCGCACCACGACATCTACAGCATCGAGGACCTGTCCCAGCTCATCTACGACCTGCAGTCGGTGAACCCTCAGGCGCGGATCGGGGTCAAGCTGGTCAGCGAAGTGGGCGTCGGCACCGTGGCCGCTGGAGTGACCAAGGCCGGCGCCGGGTGCATCGTCATCGCCGGGTACGAAGGGGGGACCGGTGCCTCACCGGTGTCCAGCATCCAGCACGCCGGGCTTCCCTGGGAGCTGGGCCTGGCCGAGAGCCAACAAGTCCTGGTCGAAAACGGGATGCGCGGCCGGGTCCGCCTCCAGGTCGACGGGGGGATGCGCACCGGCCGGGACGTGGTGGTGGCGGCCCTCCTCGGCGCCGAGGAGTTCGGAATGGCCACCGCCTCCCTGGTGGCCCTGGGCTGCGTGATGTTGCGCAAGTGCCACCTCAACACCTGCTCGGTGGGCATTGCCACCCAGGATCCCGAGCTGCGCCAGCGCTTCCAGGGCACGCCCGAGGGCGTGGTGCACTTCTTCCTCTTCGTGGCCCAGGAAGTACGGCAGTTCCTGGCCCGTCTCGGGGCACGCTCGCTGGACGAACTGATTGGCCGGGTGGACCTGCTCCGTCCCCGAAAGGACCTCCAGCACTGGAAGGCCCAGCGGCTCGACCTCCGGCCGCTGCTCGCCCCTCCCCGCGCCGGCCCCGAGCAGCCGCGGCGCTGCCTGGAGGTTCAGCACAAGGACGTGTCCGACCACCTCGACCAAACGCTCATCTCCCGAGCCCGAGCGACGCTGCTGGGCGGCCCACCGGTGATGACGGTCCTCCCGGTCCGGAACGCCCACCGCGCCGTGGGAGCGATGCTCTCCGGGGAGATTGCCCGGAGGCATGGGTCGGCTGGCCTGCCCGATGACAGCATCCGCATCCGGCTCCAGGGCTCGGCGGGGCAGAGCTTCGGAGCCTTCCTGGCCACCGGGGTCACCCTCGAGCTGGAGGGAGACGCCAACGACTACGCCGGCAAGGGATTGTCCGGGGGACGGATCATCGTCCATCCACCGGCGGGGGCCCGATTCGCCCCGGAGGAAAACGTCATCATCGGCAACACCGTTCTCTATGGCGCCACCGGTGGCGAGTTCTACGCCTCGGGGCTGGCGGGCGAGCGCTTCGCCGTGCGCAACAGCGGGGCCTCGGCCGTGGTGGAGGGCGTGGGCGACCACGGTTGCGAGTACATGACCGGGGGAGTGGTGGTGGTGCTCGGTCCAACTGGCCGGAA
>JBKOYI010000177.1:0-10711 GCA_046725335.1 Myxococcota bacterium
AAGGACGAGATCATCCGCCGTGCCCGCGAGGAGGCCGGGCTCCGGCTGGAGGTCATCTCCGGAATGGAGGAGGCCCGGCTGATCACCCTGGGGGTGCTGTGGGGGAAGCCTCCCTCGGCGCGCTCGCTCTGTCTGGACATCGGGGGCGGCTCCACCGAGGTGGCCTCCGCCCTGGGCGACCGCCCGGTGGCCCTGTGGAGTGTGAGCCTGGGCGCCGTCCGGCTCACCGAGCTGTTCGGCACCTCCCGGAGCATGAGCAAGAAGCAGCTCAAGCTCCTGCGCGGCTACGTCTCGGAGGCGCTCACCGAGGGGCTTCCAGCCCGCATCGCCGGGGCACCCAGGGCAGCGCTGGGGAGCTCCGGCACCATCGGAGCGGTGGTCGGCTATGCCGCGCCCGAGGGGACGACCCTCGCCAGCGCCCGGCAGATTTCCCAGGCCGTGGAGGACCTGGTGGAGATGTCACCGGTCCAGCGCCGCAAACGCTTCGATCCTCGGCGGGCCGAGGTCATTTGCGCCGGAGCGGTCATTCTGGAAGGGCTGGTGCGGCACCTGGGACTGGAATCGGTCACTGCGGTGCAGCGGGGCCTGCGCGAAGGAATCCTGGTCGACCTCATCCGGCGCCAGGAGGCAGGGGAGGACCACAGCCTTCAGGATGCGTCGCTGGTGGTTGGCCGCCGGTTCCACTTCGACGAGGCCCACGGCACCCAGGTCAGTCGGCTGGCTCTGCAACTCTTCGACGACCTGGCCCCCCTCCACAACCTTCCGGCCTCGGCGCGGCCGCTCCTGGAAGTCGCCTCGCTGCTGCACGACATCGGCAATGCGGTGAGCTACCAGAAGCACCACCGCCACACCTACTACCTCATCGTCAACGCCGAGATTCCAGGCCTGCGGGAGCGCGAGCGCGAGCTGGTGGCCCGCATCGCTCGCTACCACCGGCGCAGCCCACCCGACCCGAGCCACTCCGGGATGGAAGGGCTGGGGACGGGTGAAGTGCGGGTGGTCCGGAAGCTGGCCACCTTGCTCCGGGTGGCGGACTCGCTGGACCGGAGCCATCGCCAGAGCATCATCCGGCTCCAGGCGCGGCTCTTGCCAAATGCCGTCCTGGTGAGGCTGAAAACGCGCAATCCGCTCGATCTCGAGCTGTGGGATGCCAGCCACGAGGCCGCGCTGTTCCGCCGGGTGTTCGGCCGCAAGCTACTGCTGCAGGTCGAGCGAAGTGCCCGGGAGCTACGGCGGCGTTCGCTCCCAGCGGCCGCCTACCTGGTCACCGACCCGCGCTTTCGCTGAGGGCCCACAATGGCGCAGACCACCCTGGTGGGTCGGAGGTTCGCGCTGGGATGGCGACAGAGATCAAGGAGCGCCGGAGTGAGCGTGGCTCGGGTCACGTGAGCGGAGGCGCGACGCCGAGATCGGTCGCCAGAGCAAGCGAGGACCGATCCACCAGGATGGTTTGCGCCATCGATCAGGGAGACCGCGTGACCACTCCCCGCTCCGCATCGCGGAACCCCAGTGCCTCGCAGAAGCGAAGGCTGGCTTCGCTGGGGAGGGAAGGCAACTGCAGCTCCACCCGCTTCACGCTCAGCACCCGCGCTCGTTCCAGCGCCCGTGTCACCAAGGCCCGCCCCACGCCCTGGCGCCGGGCGGCGGGAAGCACCACCAACTCGTCGATGGTCGCCACCCGGCCGCTCAGACGTAGCTGGGGCCGATGGGAGAAGGACAGCAGCCCGATGGGCTTGTCGGCGGGATCGCCGGCCACGTGGACCTCGATCTCCGGATGGCTGAGCACCCAGTGCACGGTGGCGATGTCGCCGGCACCGGCGTGGCCCAGCTCGGCCAGGAGCATGGCCAGATGTTCGGCGTCACCTCGCCGGGCGAGGCGCACCCGGAAGGGTGGAGGTGGGGCCGGGGTGGGTCGGGAAGGGAGGGGGGACACGTTGCGGCGGAGGCAGACTCTACCCATCCGCCCTGGTGCACTTCGAGTGCAGCACCTCGCACCTCCGCGCACCGTAGACGCAGGGTGGTGCAGTGAATAGTTCACCCGGCCAGATGCAGATGCATGGATGGACCCGGTCTGCCCGGGGGCACCGGCTGGCGGTCTGGGCTCCGCGGGCGGAGGCGCTCGCCTTGCGCCTGGGTGAGCTCGAGCTCCCCCTTCGCCCCGAAGCGGATGGCTGCTGGGTGGTCGAGGTCGACAGACTCGAGCCGGGCACGCCCTATGCGCTGGTCTTCCCCGACGGTCGGATCCGCCCCGATCCGGCCGCTCGCGCCCAGGTCTCGGACGTCCACGGGGCCTCCGAGGTCTTCCACCCCGACTCCTTCCGCTGGAGCGATGAGGCATGGCCCGGGGTGCCCGCCGCGGCGCTCGTCTTCTACGAGCTCCATGTCGGGACCTTCACCGAGGAAGGGACGTTGGACGCCGCCGCCCAGCGGCTGCCCGACCTGGTGGAGCTGGGGGTCACCTGCGTGGAGCTGATGCCGGTGCAGCCCTTCGCCGGCACGCGCAACTGGGGCTACGACGGAGTGCTGCTGCACGCGGTGCATCGGGCCTACGGGGGACCCGCGGCGTTGCAGCGCTTCGTGGACCGAGCCCATGCCCTCGGCCTCGGGGTTTGCCTGGACGTGGTCTACAACCACCTCGGCCCAGAGGGGAACTACCTGGGCGAGTTCGGCCCGTACACCACTCCCCGGCACCGCTCGCCGTGGGGCGATGGAATGAACTACGACGGACCGGACTCGGCCCCGGTGCGTGCCTATATGGTGCAGGCGGCGACGGGATGGATCCGTGATTTCCACGTCGATGCGCTCCGGCTGGATGCGGTGCACGCCATCGTGGACGACAGCCCGGTGCATCTGGTCGCTGAGCTCGTGGCCGCGGTGGCCCAGGTCTCCGGCGGGCGAGCCCATGTCATCGCCGAGAGCGATCTCAACGACCGCAAAGTGGTCGACCCGCCCCCCCGGGGATGGGGGTGCACCGCCGCCTGGGCCGACGATTTCCATCACGCGGTGCACACGCTGCTCACCGGAGAGCGGGAAGCCTACTACGCCGACTTCGCTGCCCCGGCAGAGCAGCTGGTGCGGGCGCTACAGTCCGGGTTTGCCTTCCAGGGAGAGCATTCCAGCTTTCGGGGGCGGCCCCATGGCACCGACACCCGGGGGCTGCTTCCCCGTCATTTCGTCGTCTCGCTCCAGAACCATGACCAGGTGGGGAATCGACCGGGAGGGGAACGCCTCAGCCGGCTGGTCCCATCCGAGGCGCTGGAACCCTTGGCCACCCTGCTGCTGCTCGGCCCCGGACTCCCGTTGCTCTTCATGGGCGAGGAGCAGGGTGCGGAGCAGCCCTTCCTGTACTTCACCAGCCACCAGGATCCGGATCTGGCGCGGGCCGTCAGCGAAGGACGGAGGAGGGAGTTCATCGCCCGGGCAGTGCACGTTCCGGATCCTCAGGCCGAGTCGACCTTCCGCGCTTCCCAGCTCGGGGCCACCGGCAACCCCCGGCTGCGCGACCACCACCGGCGCATGCTTGCCTTTCGGGCGCAGTTCCGGGATCTGCTCGCCACCCACTGGCCCGAAGTGACCCGTCAGGGGCGGGGCTATCGACTGAAGCGGCCGGGCCTGGAGGTTGCCGTCAATTTGGGCCCCCAACCCGCCCTCGGGCTTCCCGGGTGGGGCTGGTCGGTCACGACGTGGTAGGTCCCGGGCCTCCGGACGAGCATGGACCACGACTTCGACGCGGAGCTGTTCCAGCGGCTGTTGGACGGGTGGCGGCGGGGAGAGGTGGTGGAGGCACCACCGACCGAGCAGGCGGAACCGCTGCGCCAGGATGACCTGACGGCGCTCCCCCGGGCGGGGACGGCCCAGGCCCGACGGCTGCGGGCGCTGGGCGAGGCTGCCCTTCGGCAGGGGTCGGTGGCCGCCCTGGTGGTGGCCGGCGGCGCAGGAACGCGCTTCGGCGGAGCGGTGAAAGCGCTGGTCCCAGTGCTCCAGGGGAAGACCTTCCTGGACCTCAAGCTCCACGATCTGGAAGGGGTCTCGGACCGGGTCGGCCGCCCGGTTCCGGTGGCGCTCATGACCTCGTTCCTGACCGACGGCCCCATCGCCCATTACCTGGAAACCCATTCGCCCCGAGTGCCGGTCCATCGGTTTCTCCAGGGCCATCTTCCCCGAGTTCGCCCCGACGGAACGGTGTTCCGCGACCCGGAGGGAAGTCTCTCCTTTGCACCGAGTGGGCATGGAGACGTCTTCCGGGCCCTGCGCCAGAGTGGGGTGGGCCAGAGGCTGTGGGACTCCGGGGTTCGCCAGCTCTACTTCTCCAACGTCGACAACCTGGCTGCCACCCTGGACCCGGTCGTGCTGGGGGTCCACCTCGAGGCGGGGGCGGACATGACCGTGGAGGTGACCGCGCGTCGCGCTCCCGACGGGAGGCTCGACGTCGGTGCCGCACCGGTGCGGGTCGCTGGGCAGCCGCAGCTCGTCGAGCGGGTAGATCCGGCGGCCCACCCCACCATCTCCACCAACAACATCACCTTCCGGCTCGAAGCGTTGCTGGGAGCGCCGATTCCGGTTCCCTTCCGGGCCATCCGCAAGCAGGTGGACGGGCAACCGGTGGTCCAGTTCGAGCAAGTGACGGCCGAAGCCTCCGGTCTGAGCCGCCCCGATGGCTCCCCCCTGCTGCGGGTCCATTTCCTCGAGGTTCCACGCGGGGAGGGGGCCTCGACCCGCTTCGAGCCGGTGAAGTCGCCGGAGGACCTTCCTCCCGTCGCGGAGCGCATCCGCCGCCTGCTCGGGCTGTAAGGCGGGCGGTCAGCTCAGACCCCCGTGCTCCAGCCAGATCGCGATCGATGAACGGGCACCCCACGGCCCCGCCGGCGCTCCCTCCGTGCCGAGCAGTCGTTCTCGTGGACGCCGGTGGTGATGCGCGCCTAGAGTCCGTCGCCAATTCACCGGAAAGACTGGATGCCGGGAGGACGTCCGGGGGTCCGACGGATGCAGGTCTCGTTCCCGTTGCTCGTGCCCATCGCGGTGCTGGCCCTGGCCAGTCCGCGGCCTCCGCCTCCAGAGCCGCCGTCGGCGTGGAAGGTTCGTCACCTCGAGGGCACGGCTTGCCGGCTGGAGTCGGACAAGGTCAGCCTCAACGACGGCTATCAACAGACCACGGCCCAAGTGCTGGTGACGCCCACCGAGGTCAAGGTGGTCAGCGAGTCCACCTTTGACGGGAGCGCCGGAGATCATCTCCTCATCGAGGTCGACCGTAACCAGCCGGTCAGGGCCGACGGGCTGAGCGGGGACAAGACAATGATTTTCAAGAATGGAGCGAGCACTCTCGTCAGCCAGTTCAAGGCGGGCCTGAAGGCGCGGGTGCAGCTGCGATTCTGGCCGAGCTGGCCGGAGACCGGGGACCACTCGGCCACGGTAAGCCTCATCGGGTTCACCAAGGCCTGGGATGAGATGCAGGACAGCTGTCACTGACGAGGGGAGGCACCATCGAGATGGGGCTGCGACTCAAGTTCAATCTGGTGCTGGTCCTGGTGTTCGCGCTGGGTTTGCTGCTCTCGGGGTACATGTCGCGCAGGATTCTGGATACCAATGCCCAGGACGAGGTGGTGCGCAACGCCGATCTGATGATGGGTGCGGCCCTGGCCATGCGCGACTACACCTCGAAGCAGGTGAAGCCCCAGCTCGAGCTCCAGTTGATGAGAGCCTTCCTGCCTCAATCCGTCCCAGCCTACGCGGCCACCGAGATCTTCAATGCCCTCCGGGACAAGCACCCCGAGTACACCTACAAGGAAGCGACCCTCAATCCCACCAACCCACGTGATCGGGCGGTGGAATGGGAAGCGGACATCGTCCAGCAGTTCCGGAACGACAGCACCCGGACCGAGATCAAAGGGATCCGGGACACCCCCACCGGGCCATCGCTCTACTATGCCAAGCCGCTCAAGGTGGGCAGCCCGGCCTGCATCCCCTGCCATGACACGCCGGATACCGCCCCCAAGTCGATGGTGGCCAAGTACGGGCCGGCGAACGGATTCGGCTGGAAGCTGAACGAAATCGTCGCCGCCCAGATCATCTCGGTGCCGATGTCCGTCCCCCTGGCCAAGGCCGACATCGCCTTCAAGACCTTCATGACTTCGCTGGTGGTGGTCTTCGTGCTCGCTTTCCTGGTCCTCAACGTGGTGCTTTCGGTACTGGTCATCCGGCCCATCGTTAGGATGTCCAGAGCTGCGGACGAGGTGAGCACGGGCAACTTCGAGATTCCCGAGTTCAATGTGGGCGGCAAGGACGAAATCAGCGTGCTGGCCACCTCCTTCAACCGCCTGCGGAGGAGCCTCGAGAAGGCGATGAAGCTCCTGGAATAGACTGTCCCCCGGCCGCACCCACGAGTGGAATGAGCGATCACAGTCACAGGACGTTCGTCGGAACCCTGGTGTTCCTGGACGTCCTCACCCCAGCCCCCGCGGCGCTGGAGGGGCTACGGGACGCTGCGTCTAGGAGCGTGGGCCATCTGGACCCGGGCGATTGCCTCCGGGTCAGGCATTCCAGCGGCGAGGTGCTGATCTTTCCAGGCGATCCCGAAGACGCGCTCTTCGTCGCCCTCGGGCTCCGCGATGCCCTGGAGCACGAGGCCGCCACCCAGCCCGGGTTTGGGGCCCGGATGGCAGTGCATCTGGGCCCGGTGCGCCTGGTGGAAGGGTCGGCCCAGGGCGAGGGAGCCAGCGTCGTCACCCACCTGGCCGGCATTGCCGCACCGGGGCAAATCCTGACCAGCCGGTCGTTCTTCGAGGTGGTCTCGTCGATGAGCGTGGACCACCGGGCGCTGCTGCGAGCCCTCGGACGCCGGCGGACGCAAGACGGGCGCGAGCTGGATGTCTACGAGCTGGGGGGCACGCCGCAGCTCCCCGAGACCACCTGGCCCGCCGGGCGGACTCCCGCGGCAGGGATGGCCCCCCTCCATCCCATCCCCCTGGTGGTGCCGGTGGAACCACCGCCCCCAGCCCCCGCGCCGCCGGTCGTCACCGGTGGCTGGGCCGCCGGAGCTCTGGAGGAGCTGACTGCGGTTCTGGCCAAGATCATCGGTCCGCTCGCTTCCACCCTGGTTCGCCGCGCCTCCCGGAGGACGGAGGACCCGCGCGCCCTGATCGCCGAGCTGGCCGAAGCGATCGACAACGACGCCGATCGGCACCGCTTCGAGGATTTCGGGAGGGCCTGGGTGCGTCGCTCGCGCGCCCTGGGCACCCCAGGCGGCACGCCACATCCGCCGGGCACCCCGAGCGGAGGGGCCGGTCCAGTGACGCCCCGAACCCCTCCCGGTGCGCCGGGGACGCCCGGAGGATCTCGTCTGGCCGGCCCCCCCGGGTACCCCGTCCCAGCGGGGGGGACGGCCCCTCTGACGCCCCAGCAACGGGCTGCGCTGGAAGCCGCGCTGGCTCCCCACCTTGGCCCCATCGCCCGGGTGATGGTGGATCGGGTGGCCCGCGAGGCCTACGACTGGGGAACCGCCTGTCGGACCCTCTCCGCCTCCATCCCCGACGACGTTTCCCGGGAGGACTTCTTGCAGACCCTGGCCGGCCCCCCGCCGGCGGTGAGTGGGAAGACCCAGGTCAAGCAGGCCGGGCGCGGGAAAACTTTCCTCGGGCTGGGGCGCGCGCCCAAGTCGACACCCCGTCCCTCCCCGTCCCGGCCGGTGGCGACCGAGCCGGCGTCCACGCCCCGGGCCCGCGCCCTGGCCGAGGAGGATCTCCGCCGGGCGGAAAAGGCGCTGGCAGCTGCGCTGGGGCCAGTGGCCCGTGCACTGGTGCGGCGGGCCGCCAAGACCGCAGCCACCCCGCAGGAGTTGTTCGCCTCGCTGGCCGCCGAGGTTCCAGAGGGGCCCGAGCGGGAGCGATTCCTGGCTTCTCAGCCCGAGTTCTGATGGCGCAGACCACCCTGATTGGTCGGGTGGATCGCGCCGCAATGGCGGCAGAGATCAAGGAGCGCCGGAGGGAGCTTGGCTCGGGTCAAGTGACCGGAGGCGCGACGCTGAGATCGGCCGCCAGGGCAAGCGAGGACCGATCAACCAGGGTGGTCTTCGCCATGAGGCCCAGCGTGGGGCGGGCCAGGGGGATCAGACCTGGGCGAGGACTCGGCGCAGCTCGGCGCCGGCCCGGGAGGCCATCATCGCCAACTCCCCCACCGTTCCCCGGTCCGACCAGTGGCAGACGACCTGGCCGGACTCGGCGTCCTGGGCCCGGACGACCAACCGAAGCGGGCTGGAGGAGCCGGGGGCGACGCAGAGGTAGCTGCCCAGCACCACCCATCGGGCACCGGCCGAGTCGCGCAGCTTCTGGAGCGACTCCCGGGGCAAGCTGTCCTGGGCGGAGAGATTGAGCGCCCGCTGGGCTCGGAAGACCTCTTCCTGGGGCACCAGCCGGAGCACGGTGGCCGATTGGGCGAGCTCCCGGCTCAGCATCTCGCCCAGCGCGGTGGAGAGCCAGGCGGCGTCGGGCCGCCCGGCCAGGTTGCGAAACCCCAGCACTGCCACCGGCGCCCGAGGGTCCTGGGCGGTGGCGTCGAGTGCCCGGACCAGATCGCGCACCGACCGGAACCGGGCAGCGGGTTCCTTCTCCAGGCAGCGGAGGATGGCCGCGTCCCAGCGCGGGTCGAGGGAAGGTAGGGCCGAGGAGGGGGGCGCAGGTGCCTGTTGCAGGCGCTTGAGGGCCGCCTCCATCGCAGACTGCCCCGCGAACGGAGGATGGCCGGTGAGTGCCTCGTAGAGAACGATGCCCAGCGCGTAGATGTCGGTGGCAGCCGAAACCGTGCCACCGGTCAGCTGCTCCGGAGCCATGTAGGCCGGCGTCCCGATGATGCCCATTCGCGCGGTCATCGACGAATCGCCGTCTCGGTCAGCCCGCTGCAGAGCTCGGGCGATGCCGAAGTCGGTGATGACGGCGCGAAGCGGCGCATGGCCGGCCACATCGTGGCGGTGCACCAGGAAGACGTTGGCCGGCTTGAAATCGCGGTGGACCACGTCCTGCAGGTGCATCGCCTCCAGCCCGTCGGCCAGCTGGCGGAGGAGCACCCCTAGCTCGGCGGTGGCCAGAGGCCCGGTGCGGGCCAACCGATCGGCCAGCGTTTCACCGTGGAGCAGCTCCATGGTGAGAAAGGAGATGCGCTCTCCGCGCCGCTCCACCCCGTCGTAGAGCTCGAAGATGCGGCAGACGTTGTAGTGGGTGATGCGCCGGGCCAGCAGAACCTCGCGCCGGAAACGCTCCATGGCGGTCGGGTCGGTGGCGAACTCGGGGAGAATGGTCTTGATCGCCACCCGGGTTCGGAGGGTCGTGTCCTCGGCTTCGTAGACGGCGCCCATTCCGCCCCGGGCGATGAAGCGCACGATGCCGAAGCGTCCGGCCACCACCTCGCCGAGGTCGAGGGTGGCGCCGTCCCGACCGAGTCCCGCTGTCGAGGGCGGCAGTGGAGTGGCCCGTGCCAGCGGGTCGGCCGGGGCCGGCATCGCCGCGGCGGCACGTGGGCTGCCTGGCCTGTCGCGCTCCACGGACACCTAGCTTTTTGCCTCCGCCTGAAGACAGGCGCCGCCCTAACCGGCGGCACCACCTCCGGTGTGGGATGAGCCTAGAATTTCGCACTCTGGCCCGACGGCGGGCAAGCCAGGGGCCCGCGGGCCCCGCCGGGAAGGCACTCCTGGCGGAGATTGACCTCGCCAGCGGAGGCCCGGGTGAGGCCCGGGCGCTCCGGCATCGAGTGCTGTGGCCTCCGGCTCCCACAGGCGACCCCCGACTGGCGGCCTGGTCAGTCCCCGAGAACCCGGGGGCGCTGAGGAACCGCCTCCGGTTCGATCGGGCTCAGTCGTCGTCGCGGTCTTCCCCGCCCGGCCGCGCAGGGAGGATTTCCCAGGTGAAGTTGTCGCCGTGCTGCTGGGTGTAGAAGACCCGCCAGCCATCGTGGAAGGGCCGGGGGCTCTTGTTTCCCAGCAAGCCGTCGCTGCTCGGGTCGCCGTCAGAGACGTGGATGCCGGTGATCTCGTTGTCGCCTTCATTCTGGAAGCCGGGCAACCCGGAGAACCCGGAGTCGATGGTGGCCGAGGGGTCGCGGCCCTGGGCCAGGATGCGGACTGGCTTGTTCTGGGGTTTGGAGTAGTCCTTCCGAACGTCGAGCATCCAGCCGGAGTCGAGGGCTTTCAGCGCGGTGTGCAACCCGTCGCCCCGGTCCTCCACGTAGACGATGTGGTTGGCGTCCCAGAAGGCCACGTTGTCGAAGCTGTTGTGCTCCTGGTCCCCGTTGAAGAGCAGGCGGAGGCGGCCCTCGTCGGCTCCCGGCCATTCTTGGCTCAGCCGGAGCGCGGACCCGAACCCGCCAAAGGTCGTTCCGGCCTCGGTCGTGAGGGTCGTATCGCCCGTCTCGTCGAAGAAGAACTCCCGGAACCCCGTTCCCGGACGGAACACGCCGTTCTCCGGGCGCTTGAAGGGTGTCCCGCCCTTGCTCTTGGCCAAGGCATTGGCATTGAAGGGAGCCGTTCCATCCGTCTCCGTGTCATGTATGGGGATCTACTTCGTATTGAAGACGAGGCCGTAGGTGTGAAGGTCCTTGTCGTCGGGCGAGAGGATGTCGGCGTCGGCCTGGCGATCGTTTGGAGACGGCTGTCGGCTGGTAGACTCGCCAAGGCCGAGCTGAGAACTCGCGCAGCCTCAGATCCGCTCACCGGCAGCTGCGTTTGCTT
>JBKOYI010000036.1:0-24130 GCA_046725335.1 Myxococcota bacterium
GCCCCGGGGTCGGTTCTTCGCGCTGGCCACAGGCCCGAAGGACGGCCCTCCGGTGCTCTGTCTGCATGGATTCCCGGACACCCCGGACTTCTTCCGGCCGCTCCTTCCGGCGCTCGCCACCAGCGGATTTCGGGGGGTTGCCCCCTGGATGCGCGGGTACCGGCCGAGCGAACCCGGGCCGCCCTCGCGGCTCGGAGATCTCGCTGATGACATCGAAGCCTGGGCGCAGACGCTGGCTCCCGGACGCAGCATCGCCATCGTCGGCCACGACTGGGGCGCGCTGGCGTTGCACGTGGCCGTCGGGCGCAACCGAACGCCGGTGCGGGCCGCGGTGGCGATGGCGCTGCCACGCCCGGAGACACTGATGGCCAACCTCCTGCGGAACCCGAGCCAGCTGCTCCGCAGTGCTTACATGCTGGAAATGGCGAGCCCACTCGGGTCGTTGCGTCTTCGGGCCAATGGTTTCGCCCGGCTCCGATCGCTCTGGTCGGCCTGGTCAGGCGGCCGGCTCCCCTCGGCGGAGCGGCTGGCAGCGATCCAGGCCACTCTGGCCGAGAGCCTGCCCGGGCCAACGCGGTACTACCGGATGGTCCTACGCGAGATGCTCCGGGGCGAGTGGCGCCGGCCGGTCAAGGTCAAAGTCCCCACCCTGGTGATGATCGGCGCGGAAGATGGGCTCATCCCTCCCCGAATCGCCCAGGGCGGCGAGCGCAGTTACGCGGCTCCCTATGAGCTCCGGGTCGTCCCCGGAGCCGGGCACTTTCTCCTGGACGATCAGCCTTTTTCAGTCACCGCTGGCGTCCTGGAATGGCTGGGGCGGTGGAGTCCGGCGCCGGACCGGCGCAGCTGACGCTTGACGGGCCAGGCCCGGAGGCTCGAGAGCAGCCGGGCCAACGTGGCCAACGGAGCGATGCACCGATGGGTCTCGGCCTTGGACCGAGCCGCTCGCCGCAACGTTCAGGCGGTGATCGGCTTGCCGCAGTTCCCGCAGAACTTGGCCCCGGGGGCCACGTCGCTTCCACACTCGGCGCACTTGCGACCCACCGGAGCCAGAGGCTGACCACAGCTGGCGCAGAACTTCCCGGTCCCCACCGCCCCACACTTGGGGCAGGTGATGCCTCCTGCCACCGCGGCGGGCCCGGTCGCAGGTCTCTGCTGCTGTTGCTGGGTGAAGACCTGAGCCATCCCGAAGCCGACCCCCAGCCCGGCGCCCTGCAGCGCTCCGCCGCCGCCCTCCCCGCCCTTGGCCATTCCTTCGGCTGCACCCAGCATCGCCTGCCCCTGGGCGTACTGCTGAAAGCCCCCGGCAAGCTTGCTGTAGGCGGTGTCCTTGGTCAGCCGCTTGAGGGTGGTCTCGTCCTCTTCCTTGATGGAGATGGTGAAGTTGCCCATCCGCACCACGGTGAGGCCGTAGCCGTCCACGTGCGGCTTGGTGCCGGCCAGGACATCCTGCTCGATCTCCTCGGTGTAGGCGCCGGAGGTCACGTCGAGCAGCGGCCACCTCTTCTTCACCAGCAGCTCGGCCACCCGGTCGCGCACCACCTTCATGACCTGGCTCTTGAACCAGGCCAGGAACTCGTCGTTGGTCGTCCGGCGCAGGCCGACCAGTCCGAGGATGAGCTTCTCCGGCTCGGTCACCCGCACCGAGAAGTCGCCGTAGACCATGGTGCCGATCCCCAGCCCCGTCTCCGGATCGCGGACGTCCCCGATGGGACCGCCAAACTTCACCCCGGGGAATTCCCGCAAGCTGACGAAGTAGATCTCGGCGACGAAGAGATTGCCTCCGGTGGCGCCTTCCAGCAGCCGACCCAGGAAGGGGATGTTCTGGGTCTCCAGCGTGTGCCGGCCGGGGCCGAGTTTCCCCTGGAGTTGCCCGTCCTTGACGAAGACGGCCACCTCGTCGGCTCCGACGGTGAGCTGGGTCATCATCCGCACGTTCCGCTCGGGATAGGCGTAGAGGATGTCGTTCTTCGCCCCGTCGGACCGGGCGATGAAGTTGCGTTGCGCTTCGTTTTTCAGTGAGTCGAACAGGCCCAAGGATCGACCTCCGAGAAGGGGCTTCCCTCGATCAACGCAGGCCCGTCCGGCAGATTGCCGCATGCGGGCGCCATGCCAGGAAGATCGCACGGACTGAGCGCACTTGCGAGTCGGCGCACCTGACCGGAAGTCCACTCACACCCACCGGCTCACCAGGCGCTCTCGGTCGAACAGCCGCATGCTGGCCCAGACCAGCAGCACGTCGAGCACCAGCACCACGGCCCCTTGCACCGCGTAGTAGGCGGTCCCGGCCCGGATCCACCCCGCGAGCTGCCCGCCTACCAGCGCCATCAGCGGCAGCACCACCAGCGCGGAAAGCTGCTGCGCCAGCCTGGACTCCCCCACCCGGGCCGAGACCAGCACGGCGATGCCGTTTCCGAAGAAAGCGAAGAGCGGGGCGATCACTCCCACCCCGAAGAGCCACATCCCGTTGGGCAAGACCGGGCCATGGGCCAGCGGCCAGGCCACCAGATCGATCGCCACCACGAAGACCGCGAAGGCCAGCCAGCTGATGGCCACCGCCGGGACGACCGCAGCCAGGCTCTTGCCGGCCACCAGCTCGGCAGCCGTGACCGGCGAGGCGAGCAGCGGCTCCAAGGTTCGCCGTTCCTTCTCCCCGGCCACGCTCTGCGACGAGATGAGGATGGGGACGAAGACCGGCGAGAGAAGAAACAAGCCGAACCAGTCCGCCAGCAGCTTGTCCACCAGGAAGCGCGCCGCGTTGGCGGTCAGCGGGAGCTGGGGGTCGTAATAGAGGGCGATGGTTCGAAACGAGACGTCATCCGGATGGCGCGCGTAGGAGGCAACCACCAGCGTCGGAACCAGGACCAGCACCGCCGGGAGCGCCAGCATGCTCGCCAGCAGGGCTGGGTTCTTGCGCAGGTCCAGCGCCTCTTTCCAGGCAACGGCCAGAGCGCGGTGGAGGCGGAAGCTCACGGGGCTTCCTCCCGCGTCAATTCGAGATAGACGTCTTCCAGCGCCTGGCGGGCGGGAATGACCGCGTGGACCCGGACTCCTCCGTGGACCAGGGCGGCCACCACTTCCGGAATCTCGATTCCCGCGGCGAGTGTCACCTGAAGCGCGTGCCCCTCGGCCGTCCACTGGCACCCCGGGAGCCGGCCGGAGAGCACCTCGCCTGCCACCGCTGCCAGGCCCTCGAGATGCAGCTCGACCGAGCCCGTCTGCCGTCGCAGCTCGGGTACCGTCCCCACCGCCAGCAGCCGGCCCTTGACCACTGCCACCCGGCTGCACAACCGCTCCACCTCGGTCATGTTGTGCGAACAGAGGACGATGGTCCGGCCCTCCGAGGCCAGCTCGGCCACCGCGTCGCGAACCGCGCGGGCCGATTCCGGGTCGAGTCCACTGGTGGGCTCGTCGAGAAAGAGGACTTCCGGGGCGTGGACCAGGGCCCGGACCAGGGCCAGCTTCTGGCGCATCCCTTTGCTGAGCGCGCCGCAGGGCTCCTCCTCCCGGCCGGCCAGGCCGAAGCGCCGCATCCACTCCGCGGCCGCGGCCCAGGCTGCTGCCGTGTCCCGGGCGTGCAGCTTGAGAAAGAAGCGCAGATTCTCCCGGGCGGTGAGCCGGTCGTAGAGCCCGGGCTGCTCGGTGAGCAGGCCCACCTTCTGCCGCAGCGCCTCACCATCCCCGTCGATGGGCACTCCGCACACCTTGGCCGATCCCGCCGACGGCCGCAGGAGGCCACTGAGCATCCGAACGGTGGTGGTCTTGCCCGCGCCATTGGGCCCGAGGAGGCCGAACACCTCGCCCTGATCCACTTCGAAATCCAGCAGCTCCACCGCCATGCGGGCGCCGAAGCGCTTGGACAGCCCGCGCACCTCGATGCGGCTCGGCCCGGCGGTGCTCAATCGATGGTGACCAGCACGAACTTCACGTTGAGGTCCCGGTCCACCTGTTCGATCCGGTGCTCGGCCCCGGCCGCCTGCCGGAGCAGTCCCAGCCGGTTGTGCTCCACCAGGGCCCATTTCCGGCCGGGAAGCTGGGCGAAGGCGGTCATCCGCGCCGGGCTGTCCTTGATCTGCCGGACCGTGTTCTTGCTGTAGAAGGTCTCACCCTTCCAGTCCATCATGTAGGCCACGATCGGTTCGCCGGGCTTGTGCCGATCGTAGTAGCGCCAGAAGAGATCGCGCTGCGTCCAGTGATGGCTCAGGTCGACCCAGTGGCTCCAGCTGAACCACAGCGACAGGCCCAGAGCCAGAGCGCCGAAGGTGGAGAAGAGTCCGGCCCGCGATTGGCGAAGAGCGGCCAGGACGGCCCCCGCCCCGCCCAGGGTGAAGGCCCAGGCCAGGCCCAGCTTCACGTTCATCGGCTGGCGCAGGTTGACCACCGCCAGGTCGAACTGGCGGGTCTGGGACAGCGCCACCAACCCGCCGGCCACGACCAGCAGCACCACCGCCGTTTCGACGAGGGTCTTCCGCTTCGCGGGCTGATGATGAGTGCTGAAGGCTCCCCACAGGGCGTACCCGGCCACTCCCGCCACCAGGAGCCCTAGCAGCGCACCCGAAGAGCCCAGGGTTCTCGGAGACCAGGAGAGGCTGGTGGTCGCCAGAGCGGCGATTCCCACAGCGGCCACCAGAAGACCGGAGATCCGTGACTGAACCCGCCCGGCGCGGTCTCCGCTCCCGCTCCCAAAGGTCAACCAGGCTCCCAGGGAGAGCAGCACCACCGCCACCACGTCGCCGGTCATGAGCTGGCGTCGCGACCAGGCAAAGACGATGGGCCGGGTGTCCAGCTCGTGCGGGTAGGGCCGTTCGTAGTTGTAGACGAAGAGATCGGTGAAGTTCTTGGGCGTGGTGGCCAGATCCTTGGCCACCAGCACGAAGAGCGCGAGCCCGATGAGGAGGGGGACGGCGTGGGCGGCGATACCGTCCTCCCAGAGCTGGTCGATGAAGAGAGCGATGAGGATGGCCAGCCCGGGCAGCACCGGGAGCACGTAGTGGTGGAACTTGGTGGCCGACGAATCCATCAGCCAGAAAGTGAAGAGCGACCAGACCAGGGCGATGAAGGCCACCCGCCCCCGGACGTCGAGCGCCCGGAGACGAAGCCGCGACACCACCGCCAGCGCGCCGGGAAGCAGGGCCACCCATGGGAAGATGGCGTAGCCGCCCTGTTCGATGAAGTAGATGAAGGTGCCGCCGGGAGTGGTGGTGTGCACCCCCTCCACCAGCCGATTCAGATGGTCGTGGATGAAGAAGCGGACGAAGAAGGTCTTGCCCTCGTTGTCCACCTCCCGGAAAAGGGACATGGTCACGATCCAGGGAGCGGCCACCGCCAGGAACACCGCGATGCCGGGGAGAAGCCGCATCCGGGAGATCTCGGCGAAGAGCACCGGCATGGGGGCCCGCCCGGCGCGAACCTCCTCCCGGAAGGCTCGCTCGGACAGCCAGCGCCAATGCGCGGCCCGCCCTTCGGCGTCCCAGGGGAAGACGCAGAAGAGGGCATAGACCAGGAGGATGACCGCCGGGAGGCCGAACCCCAGAAGGCCTTTGGCCAGCGTGGACAAACCGCAGAACACGTAGAAGCCCATCCACCAGGCGCTTCGGTGCTCGGTCCGTTCGTCGAACAGCCCGATCAGCGCACAGGCCATGGCCGCCATCAGCGAGCCGACGAAGGGCGTGTCGGTGACGGCCTGGCGGGTGATCAGGAAGAAGAGCGGCATGGTGGCCAGCACGAACGTCGTCGCCAATCCCACCCGGCGGCTCACGGTCCGGGAGAGCGCCAGCGCGAAGAGCGCCACCGCGCCGAGCATGCAGAGGACGAAGGGCAGTCGCATTCCCCACTCGGTGTAGAGCGCCAGCTTGCCCTCGGTGCGGTTGGTGCCCACCAGGGCCATGCCCACAACGTCCATCCACATGGCCAGCGGTGGCTTGGAGAAGAACCAGCTGCTCTCCCAGTAAGGATGTACGTAGTCGCCCCGATCCATCATCTCCCGGGCCACCTCGCCATAGTGGGACTCCCAGGGGTCCCAGAGGCCCACCGCGCCGACGTAAGGGACGAAGACCAGGGCTCCGACCAACAACGACATGAGCACCACGCGGCGATCCGGGCTCAGAGCGAGGACCCGGCGGACCCAGGGATGCTGCCAGGCGCGCTCGCCGAGAAGCTCCTCGGCGATGCCGGGCCGCATCTCCTCACCTTCCCTCACGTTCATGTGGCCGGGGCTTGTACCATGGCCCCGCCGATGAAGCTGATCATCGAGGACGACGAGGGTGGGCGCCGGGAGGTCCCGCTGGACCGAGAGGAGCTGACCTTCGGGCGCCGGGAGGACAACTTCGTCCAGCTCCCCGAGCGCAACGTCTCTCGCCAGCACGCCCGGTTGTGCAGGCGGGAGGGGGCCTTCATCCTCGAGGATCTCCACAGCTCCAACGGCACGCGGGTCAACGGGTTGCGGATCACCGAGCCGATCGAACTGCACGACGGCGACCTGGTCAGCATCGGCGACTACGGAGTCGCTCTCCGGCCGGACGATTTCACCCTGGACATGCCGCTGGTCCCGCAGCCGCCGCAGGAGGAAGCGCCGGCGGTCCGCCCGGAGGGGCTGGCCGATACGGCGCCGCACCCGCTGGTCCCGCAGCCTGAGGTCCAGCCAGTGCCGGCCGGCCCACCGGCCTCTGCCCACCGCCGGAAACGGACGGTGGTGGCCTCGGCGGTGGGGTTGGTCCTGGGCCTCGCTGCGGCCCTGGTCCTTCGAGCGCGACTCGACGATGCCAGCACCCGGGCCCACGCCACCGCCCCGCCACCCCCGGTCCAGATCCAGGAAACGATGGAGGCCGAGCCGCCCCCGCCGCCTTCGGATGCCGAACCTCCGGCCCTGGAGATCACCCCACCCACGGTCGCCCAGCACCCGAGCACCTCCACCGAGTGGCTCGCCGCGGCCAGGGCAACGGCAGACCAGCGCGACTTCGATCGAGCCCTCAAGCTCCTGGCCTCGGTTCGCGACCGGGCCTACCAGGCCGATGTGCAGACCTCCCGTCGCATCTGGCGTGCCGAGGCCGCGGCGGGCCGGGCAGTCAAGGCGGCCAGGCATGAACTGGATCGGGGACGACCCTCGGTCGCCCTGCGGCAGCTGGAGGGGGCCAAGTCGAGCCGGGCCTGGGCCCCCGAGGTGGCCCAGCTCCGCTCCGAGATCGAGGCCGCCCTGAAGGTGCCGAAGAAGGGACGGGCTCGGGCGGCGGCCCCTGCGGAGCTGGAACGGCTGTACCGGGAGGGCAAAGCGCTCTATGACTCGGGCAACCTCCCAGGGGCCATCACCCGCTTCGACCGTTGTCTGGCGCTCGACGCCAGTTTTTCTCGCTGCCACCTCATGTTGGCCACCTCCCTCGCCCGCGGCGGCAACACCGAACTGGCCGAGACCCACTACCGGCGCTTCCTGGAGCTTGCCTCGGCCGACGACCCGGCGGTGCCGAGAGTGAAGAAATTCCTTGAGGATTCTGACGCCCAGAAGAAGGCTAGGGCTGCCAGCGCGATCCCTCAGCGCTAGGAGGGGCGATGCAGATCCGCATCCTGGTTGTCGACGACGAGAAGGAGACCGGCGACTACCTGCAACTTCTGCTCACCAAGGCCGGGTACGAGGTGGTGGCGCTCACCGACCCGACGCAGGTCATGGACCGCCTGCGGGCCGAGGACTTTCACCTGGTCATCCTGGACATGATGATGCCGCAGATGTCCGGCACCGAGCTGCTGGAGAAGATCCGCAGCTACGACACCGACATCGCCGTCATCGTAGCCACGGCCCATCCGGCGGTGGAGACCGCGGTGGCCTCACTCAAGGCCCAGGCCTCCGACTACGTGAAGAAGCCGGTCGAGCCCGAGGAGCTGCTGGCGGCGGTGGAGACCGCGCTGGCCAAAAAAGGGCTCTCCAAGGACCCGGAGGCCGAGCTCCACCGAGCCATCGGCCGAACCATCCGCGAGGCGCGCAAGGCCCAGGAGCTGACCTTGAAGCAGCTGGCTCGCCGGACCGGGCTCTCGGTCTCGCTGTTGAGCCAGATTGAACGGGCCGAGTCGAGCGCGTCGATCAGCTCGCTCTACAAGATCGCCTCCGCGCTGCGGCTGAAGATGGCCGAGCTGTTCGGCGGAGCCTGACTCGACGTCGATGGACCCCTGGTTGGAGCCGGAGCCGGACTTCGCCGATCCCGGTCTGGCCGAGGCTTATGACGAGCTTTGCCTCTGGGCGGCTCCCTTCGGGATGGCGCTCCTGGAAGCGGTCCAGCTCCGGCCCGATCTCCGGGCGCTCGACGTGGGCTGCGGCACGGGCTTCCCGCTCCTCGAGCTGGCGGAGCGGCTCGGCCCGGCCTCCGAGGTGCACGGCGTCGACCCCTGGAAGGCCGGCCTCCAGCGAGCCCGCCGGAAAGCCGAGCGCTGGGGGCTCGGCTGGGTCCGGTTCCATGAGGGAGTCGCCGAGCAGCTTCCCCTCGACGACGCCAGCGTCGACCTGATCGTCTCCAACAACGGTCTGAACAACGTCGCCGATCAGGAGCGAGCCTTCGCCGAATGCGCGCGGGTCGCTCGGCCGGGCGCCCAGATGGTCTTCACCATGAATCTCCCGGGGACGATGCGAACGTTCTACGAAGCGATGGCCGAGACGCTGGTCGCCGAGGGCAAGCAGGCACAGGTCGACCGGATGGCCGCCCACATCGCCGAGAAGCGGCAGCCCCGCGAGCTGGTGGAGCGGCGGGTGGAGGGTTCCGGGTTCCGCATTCGCTCGGTGCTCGCCTCGGAGTTCTCTCTCCGCTTCAGCGGGGCCGCGGCACTCTTCCGGCACCACTTCATCCGGCTCGGGTTCCTGCCGGCTTGGCAGGAAGTCCTGACCGGAATCGACCTGCCATCCTTCATCCCCCGGCTGTCAAGCGCGCTCGAGGCCCGGACGTCCCGGGCCGGCGTGCTGAACCTGGAGGTTCCCTTCCTCTGCTTCGATTGCCTTCGCGGCTGAGGGGAGAGAGACCTCAGAAGCCCTGCCAGCGCGGGGTCCGGCGCTCCTTGATCGCAGCTCGGGCCTCCCTGGCGTCGGCCGAGGCAAAGGCCTCGGCGCGCAGCGCCTCCAGCTCGGCCCGGCCGGCAGGGTCGATGGGAGCGCGACCCAGCTGGGCCAGGGTTTGCCTCAGCCCCCGGATGGCCAGGGGCGCCCCGGCGGCCAGTTCCTCGGCCAGCTTTCGCCCCCGGGCATGAGCGTCGGGCAAACACTCGTCCAGGAGCCCCCAGCTCAGCGCCTCGCCGGCAGCAACTTCCCGCGCGGTGAGGAACATGACCCGGGCTCGCTGGAGCCCCACCAGCCGGGCGACCCGCCAGACGCCCTCGGGGGCGTAGATCACCCCCAGGCGCACCGGGGGCATGCACAGCACCGCGTCGGGGGTGCCGATCCGGAAATCGCAGGCGCAGGCCAGCTCGCACCCGGCGCCGAAGGCCGACCCGTGGACCACCGCCATGCTGGGGGCGGAGTGGCCCTCCAGCAGCGCCAGCACCTCCTGGATGCGAGTGTCGGGCAAGCGGGCGGCAGCGGCGTCGGCGGCCAGCTGACCGAGGTCGTAGCCGGCGCAGAAGGCCGGTCCCCGCGCCTCGATGACCAGCGCCCGCACCTCCCGGTCGGGCTGAAGAGCCTCGGCGAAGGCCTCCAGCAGCACCGGGGTGAGCGCGTTGCGACGCTTGGGCCGGTCGAGCGTCAGAATACGGATCCCACCTTCGAGGGTGGTCACCTCCAGTCGGCCGTCGGCGGTCACGGCTGGAGCACGACCAGCACGTCGCCCTCGTTGACCGCCTGCGCGGGCTGGCAGCGGATCTCCTTCACCATCCCGCCATCCGGGGCCTCCACCGGCATCTCCATCTTCATCGACTCGAGGATGACCAGCACCTCGCCGGCGGAGACTATCTGTCCGACGGAGACCTCGACCTTCCACACGGTGCCGGTGATGTGCGCCGGGACGTCCATGGTGGGCTCGCTCCTGTTCAGGGCCTGGCGTGGTGTTCGAGGAAGTGCGTGTCCAGCGTACCCTCCTGGAACGCTGGGTCGCGGACGATGCGCAGGTGCAATGGGAGGTTGGTCTTGATGCCCTCGACCTTGAAGGCCTGGAGGGCGGATTCGGCTCGGGTGATGGCCTCGCCCCGGTCCCGGCCGCTGACGATGAGCTTGGCCAGAAGCGGATCGTAGTACGGCGTTACCACGTCGCCCTCGGCGTAACCGGCATCCACCCGGATGCCTTCGCCTTCGGGAGGCCGGAACATCTTGAGCGGGCCGGGGCTGGGGAGGAACCGGACCGGGTCTTCCGCGTAGACCCGGAATTCCAGCGCGTGACCGGAGCGGTGGATCTCCTCCTGTCGCAGGCTCAAGCGCTCCCCGGATGCGATTCGCAGCTGCCAGCCGATGAGGTCCGTCCCGGTGGTCAGCTCGGTCACTGGGTGCTCGACCTGGAGCCGGGCGTTCATCTCGATGAAGAAGAACGCGCCGTCGGCCACCAAGAACTCCACCGTCCCCGCGTTGGCGTAGCCGAAGGCGCGGGCGGCGGCCAAGGCGGCATCGGTCATCCCCCGGAGCAGGGGGGCGTTCCGCCCCTCGAGAAAGAGCGGGCTCCCCGCTTCCTCCACGACCTTCTGGTGCCGCCGCTGGATGCTGCATTCGCGTTCCAGCACGTGGACGAGGGTCCCTTGCCGGTCTCCCAGAACCTGAACCTCGACGTGTCGGGGGGCCGGGAAGTAACGCTCCAGGTAGACCGCGTCTCGGCCAAAGGCGACCCTGGCTCGATCGGCACAGGCGCGGAAGACCCTCTCCAGCTCGAGGGCTGAGCTGGCCACCGCCATCCCGATGCCGCCCCCTCCTCCGGCCGCCTTGCAGAGAACCGGGTAGCCGATGTGCTCGGCAGCCTCGATGGCCGCAGGGACGTCGGCCACCACTCCCTGGCTTCCGGGAACCACCGGGACACCAGCGGCCGAAGCCAGCGCCCGAGCCTGGCTCTTGTCCTTCATCCGGGCCATCGCCTCGGGGGGCGGCCCGACGAAGACGATTCCCGCGGCGGTGCAAGCTCGAGCGAACTCGGCGTTCTCGGAAACGAACCCGTAACCGGGGTGAACCGCTTCGGCGCCGGTCTGCTGGGCGGCGCGAATCAATGCCTCGACGTTCAGGTAGCTCTCGCGAGGCGCAGCCGGTCCGAGCCGCACCGCCTGATCCGCCTCACGGACGAAGGGCAGCTGGGCATCGGCGTCCGAGTAGACCGCGATGGTCCGCAAGCGCATCCGGCGAGCCACGATCCCGATGCGCCGGGCGATCTCTCCCCGGTTGGCGATGAGCAGCGAACGAAACATTCGGTCCCCAGTCGGGGCGGCGCACGCTGCCATGCGAGGGATGGGCCGGGCAAGCATCTGTTGCTGGCGACGGAGCCCGCTCTGCGAGATGGTTCGCGCTCCATATGAGCGTGCTCACCGTCTACGGGCGCATCTATGCCGAGTCGCTGCGGCAGGCGCTGGCCGGCATCCGCAAGAACCTCTGGACGCTGCTGCTCCCGATGGCCCTCTTCGTGGGCTTCAGTCTGGTCGGGTCCTTGCTGCTCAGCATCGGCGTCCTGGGCGGCATTCTGATGGGGTTGGTCCTGGCCGCGGTCCTCAGCTGCTACTTCTACTTTCTGGGCGAGGTGGTGGCGAAGTCGCGTGTTCGCTTTGACGAGTTCGGCAAGAGCATCGGGGCCTATTTCTGGTCAGTGGCCAACGTGCTCTTCGTGTTCTGGATCGCCGAGCTGGTGGTCTCGGCGCTGTTCCGGGGCACTCCGCAGGGGCCGATCTTCGGGCAGCTCCTGGTCCTGGCGGCGCTCATCCTCCTCAACGCCACGCCCGAGGTCATCTACCAGCGAGGCACTTACGGCGGCCTGCAAACCGTGCAGCGGTCGATCCAGTTCCTCCAGGCGAACTGGATCGAGTGGGGAATTCCCAACCTCCTGATCCTCGGGCTTTTCCTCTGGTTTCCCCACGGACCCTTTCTCGCGCTGGGGCAACTGGGCCCGTATGTCGACGGCATCGTCCAGGGGGCGCTGTTCCACCTGGCCATGGTTTTTCGCGGCCACCTCTTTGCGGCGCTAGACGGCACCAGTCACCGGCAGCGGATGTACCGCTGGCGAACGGGCGCCTCACCCTGAGGAGGCTCGCGCTCAGTCGTCGTCGTGTTCGCCGTGGCCGTGGTCGCCTTCGCCGCTCGGCTCGAGGTGGGTCACGAAGGTGCCCCAGGGCCTGGGCCCGAACCCGGAACCCTTAGGGCGGCTCGCCCTGTCCTTGCCGGCGCAGGAAGGTCGGAATGTCGAACTGGTCCTCGTCCAGTGGAAGCGTCGGCTCCTTGACCGGCCGGGTGGTCACCAGGGGACGGGGCTCGGGGGCCATCGCCCGAGCGCGCACCGGACCCAGCACCGGCTCGGTCACGACCTGAGCTGGCGCTGGCCGAGCGACCAGATGGGCCGGGGCTGGGGTGGGGCGCCGCAACTCGCGACTCTGGAAGCCCGTGGCGATGATGGTGATCTTCACCTCCTCGTCGACGCTGTCGTCGATGAGGCTGCCGAAGATGATCTCCGCCTCCTCGTCGGCGGCATCGTGGACCAGGGTGAGCGCCTCGTTGACTTCCTGGAGGGTCATGTCCCGGCCGCCGGTGATGTTGATCAGCAGGCCGGTGGCTCCGTCGATCTGCACATCCTCCAGCAGCGGCGAGCTGATCGCCTCCTGCATGGCGGTGACGGCGCGCTTTTCGCCCGTGGCCCGGCCAGTGCCCATCAGGGCCAGGCCCCGGTCGCTCATGATCGTCTTCACGTCGGCGAAATCGACGTTGATGTACCCATGGTACTGGATCAGGTCGCTGATCCCCTGCACCGCGTTGAGCAGAACCTCGTCGGCCAGCTTGAAGGTCTCCAGCAGCGGCATCGATTGTCCGCTCAGGGTGAGCAGCCGCTGGTTGGGAATGGTGATCAGCGTGTCCACCGCCGACTTCAACTCGATCAGCCCGGCTTCGGCCTGTTTGCGTCGCTTGTTTCCCTCGAAGTGGAACGGTTTGGTGACCACCCCCACGGTGAGGGCACCCAGCGAGCGAGCGATGTTGGCGATGACCGGGGCCGCCCCGGTGCCGGTTCCGCCCCCCATCCCGGCGGTGACGAAGACCATGTCCGCGCCTTCCATGGCGTGGGCCAGCTCGTCCTTGGTCTCCAGCGCAGCTTGACGACCGATTTCCGGATTGGCTCCCGCGCCCAGCCCCTTGGTGAGGGCCGCGCCGATCTGAATCTTGCTCGCCGCCATGTTGGCGGCCAGGGCCTGGATGTCGGTGTTGGCGGCAACGAAGTGCACCCGGTCGAGACTGGCGGCGATCATGGTGTTGATCGCGTTGCAGCCCGCCCCGCCTACGCCCACGACCCGGATCCTCGCGGCCTGCTTGCTTTGCTCGAAGTTGTCCATTCCGCCCTCGTCCCGTGGCCCTTCCGATGCTGGAGGACCATCATCGGCCGGTCGCTCGACCCGGCAAGTTTTCCGACACAGCCCTGTTGCACGGCCCGCGGAGTGGGCCTCGGCTAGAAGATCTCCTCCAGCCACTCCCGCATCCGCCCGCGGACCTTCCGGTAGACGTTCTCTTCACGGATTCGGAAGAGCCGGCGGTCCTGGTGCCGAGCTCCGTAGACCACCAAACCCACTCCGGTGGCGTACATCGGGCTCTTCACCACGTCGACCAGCCCCCCGATACCCCGAGGCATCCCCCGGCGAACCGGGAGCCCCAGCACCTCTTCGGCCAGCTCGGGCATCCCGGCCAGGAGGGTGGAGCCTCCGGTGATGACCACACCGGAAGCCAGGAGGTCTTCGAAGCCGCACTTCTGGATCTCCCGGTGGACCAGCTGGAAGATCTCCTCCACCCGGGGCTCGAGGATCTCGCAGAGGATCTGCCGGCCGATGACCCGCGGCTGCCGGCCGCCCACCGAGGGCACCTCGATGGTCTCCTCCTTGTCCACCATCGAGGCCAGGGCGCAGCCGTAGCGTTGCTTGATGCGCTCCGCCTCGTGAGCCGGCGTGCGCAGCCCGATGGCGATGTCCGAGGTCAGGTTGTTCCCGCCCAGGGCGATGACCGCGGTGTGGGCGATGCTTCCGCCGGAAAAGATGGCGATGTCGGTGGTTCCCCCGCCGATGTCCACCAGACAGACGCCCAGCTCCTTCTCGTCCTCGCCGAGCACCGCTTCGCTGGAGGCCAGCGGCTGGAGGACGATGTCGGCCACGTTCAGGCCGGTTCGGTTGGCGCACTTCACGATGTTCTGGGCGCTGGAGACCGCGCCGGTCACGATGTGCACCTTGGCCTCGAGGCGAACGCCGGCCATCCCCAGCGGCTCCTTGATGCCACCCTGATCATCGATGATGAATTCCTGAGGCAGGACGTGGATGACCTCCCGATCCATCGGGATGGCCACCGCCTTGGCAGCGTCGATCACCCGGGTGATGTCGGCCTCCCGGACTTCCTTGTCCTTCACCGCCACGATGCCCTGGCTGTTGAAGCCCTTGATGTGGCCGCCGGCGATACCGGTGTAGACGGTGGTGATCTCGCAGCCAGCCATCAGCTCGGCCTCCTCCACCGCCCGACGGATGGAGCCCACGGTGGCCTCGATGTTGACCACCACCCCCTTGCGCAGCCCCTTGGAGGGATGGGTGCCGATGCCGATGATGTCGATGCCGTTCTCGGTCAGCTCGCCGACGATGGCGCAGATCTTCGTCGTGCCGATGTCCAGCCCGACGACGATCTCACCGCCCTTCTGCTTGGCCATGTGTCATCCGTCCCTTCTTCAATGGCGGGGCGCGGCGGCGCCCGGCTGAACCTGCACCGCCACCCAGCCGGGCCGGACGCGGTTCTCGAGGTGAATGGCCGAGGCCAGGAGGCCGCGCTGGTGCAACTCCTCCTGCACTCGCCCCAATCGGTGCAGCTGCTCGTCGATGCCGGCGCGGCCGAGCACCACCCGGACCCCGTCGGTGGTGATGAGCTGGAAACCGGCGTCCTCCAGGTGGACCTCTGAGAGCGGTGGACTCCGGCCAATACGGCCGTAAGCCTCGACCACCACCAGGGCCTCTCGAAATCGGGCCGCCGTCCCGGCCGCGTCCCGCACCGCCGCCTCACGGGAGATCCCGCTGAAGAGGGGAAGGTCCAGCGGCTCGCCGGCTGACAGGCGTTTGAAGGGCTCTCCCTCGCTGTCCACCACGTACAGCTCCCCCAGGCTGGCCAGCGCCGCGGCAGTCCGCTCCTCGACCCGGAGCTCCAAGGTGTCCGGCAGCGAGCGGGTGACGTCCACGGTCCGCACCCAGGGGTGGCTGGCCATGGCTTGGGCCACTGCCCGGGTGTCCAACGACCACAGATTGGACCCCTGCCCCACGTTGGCCAGACGCAGCAGCTCGTGCTCGGTGGCCCGTTTCAAGCCATGGGAGCGGACGGTGCGGAGGGCGAAGCGGCGAGAGGTCTCGGCCCAAGCATCCAGGCAGAAGGCGATCCAGCCGAGGGCAGCGAGAATGGCCAGGACCAGGGCCCCGTGCAGCAGCAATCGTCCGCGGAGTTGCGGAGACGCTCCGCCGTCGGCGCGACGGCGCCGGTTCCTGGACGCGAGAACGGCCATCGTCTGATCGGGCCATGCTCGGGCCGGATGTCCGCTGGCGCCAGTTTTCAGCCACAGCGATGTCGCTGTAGTGCGCCCGCTCGACCCACCCAAGGGCGTTTCCCGAGCGCGGCCCTGTGCTCGGGGAGCCGGGGCCTAGGCCTTCAGCGAAGCGCCCAGGAGCAGCCGTTCACAGAGCTGGGGGTAGTCGATGCCCCGTCCGGCGGCGATCTTGGGAAGCAGGCTCAGGGAGGTCATCCCGGGCAGGGTGTTCACCTCCAGCAGCTGCACGTCCCCCTCCGGAGTGACGATCACGTCCGAGCGGGTCGCCCCACTGCACCCCAGGGCGCGGTGAGCGGCGAGGCAGACCTCGTTCACCCGTGCATATTGCTGCGGGGGCAGCGGTGCCGGGAAGAGGTACTTGGTGCCGCTGTCGGAGGAGTACTTGGCTTCGTAGTCGTAGAACTCGTGCGTCGGCACGATCTCGATCGCCCCCAGCGCCGCGTCGTCCAGGACCGCCCCCTGCACCTCCCGTCCGGCGACGAACTGCTCGACCAGGATGGTGCCGGCAAGCCGCCCGGCGTCCTCCACCGCTGCGGGGTAGCTGTCCTCGGTGTGGCAGATGTGCACACCGACGCTCGACCCCTCCCCCGATGGTTTCACCACCACCGGGAAGGGAAAGGGCAGTGACTCCAATCCGGAAAGGGCGTGCTCCACGCTGTCGAAGGAGTGGTACGGAGGGGTGGGAATGCCTCGGGCCAGGAAGACCTGCTTGGCGAAGACCTTCTCCATCCCGGCGGCCGAGGCCAAAACACCCGAGCCGGTGTAGGGGATGAACATCGATTCCAGTAGCCCCTGGATGCATCCATCTTCGCCGTAGCGACCGTGGAGGGCGATGAAGGCCACCTCGACACGCTCGGCTCGGAGCCGCTCGGCCACGTCGCGCTGCACGTCGATGTCGACGACGTTGTAGCCCAGGCTACGGAGGGCGGCGGAGATGCCGGCACCGCTGCGCAGACTCACCTCGCGCTCCACCGACAGCCCGCCCATGAGTACACCGATTCGCCTGTCCTTCATCCGAACTCTCCCACCCGCTTCACCTCCGGGACCAGCAGGATGCCGGTCGCTTCTCGAACGCGAGTCTGGGCCCGCTCGATGAGCCCCACCACGTCGGCCGACCGCGCCCCGCCCAGGTTGACAATCCAGTTGGCGTGGAGTGCCGAAATCTGAGCCGCCCCCAGGACCTCCCCCTTCAAGCCGACCGACTCGATGAGCCGACCGGCGTAATTGCGCGGGGGATTCTGGAAGACGCTTCCGCAGTTGGGCTGAGACAACGGCTGGGTGCGCCTCCGATATCCCAGATCGGCCTCCATCGTCGCCCGCGACAGCTCAAGGTCTCCGGAGCGAAGTCGGAAGCGGGCCCGAGTGAGCACCGCACCCGGCGGCAGCTCGGTGTGGCGATAGCGGATGGCCAGGTGGCGACGGTCGATCCACCCCGCCCCATCGGGTGTGGCCAGCTCCACCGCCTCCAGGACCTGCTCGCACTCGCCATGCTTGGTGCCGGCATTCATCCGGACCGCCCCCCCGATGGTCCCCGGGATGCCGGCCAGGAACTCCGCCCCCACCCAGCGGTGGGTGCGCATCAGGTTGATGAGCCGGACGATGGCCGCCCCGGCCCCCAGTGTCACCGTTCCCGAGGGCCCCTCCCCGCTGACCTCCTCGGCGAAGAGGTCGGAGGCAAGCTTGAGGGTGATGCCGGGGATGCCCAGGTCGCCCACCAGGGTGTTGGCCCCTCCGCCCAGGACATGGACTGGCAGTCCCTCGGAGCGGGCCCGTGCCAGAACGGCGACCAGGGCTTCGATGCTCCGGGGTCGCACCAGGAGCTCGGCGGCGCCGCCGGTCCGGATGCTGGTCCAGGGCGCCAGCGGCTCGTTGGCGGCAGCGTCGACGTCGAGCCCGGAGACCAGAGTCAAGGAGGCGCGAGTGGTGGGGGCGGGAATCAAGACAGGGACTCTCTGAGAACCAGATGGTGCGCGGCGAAGCAAGTCCCGCTTGACGGGGCGCACTCCCACACCTGAGCCTGCACCGCGATGGTACTGCTCGCCAGGGATGCGATGGTGGCCGTGGTGGCGCTGGAGCACGTCGGCTTTCTGATCCTGGAGATGTTCCTCTTCAAGCAGCCTGCCGGGCGGCGCATCTTCCGGACGACGCCCGATTTCGCCGAACGAGACGCCCCCCTCGCCGCCAACCAGGGGCTGTACAATGGATTTCTGGCGGCCGGGCTGGGGTGGAGCCTTCTGGCCGCAGAGCCGATGGCCAGCTCGCTGCGGCTCTTCTTCCTCGTTTGTGTCCTGGTCGCCGCGGCGTTCGGCGCCGCGACGGTCAACCGGCGGATCCTCCTGATCCAGGGACTGCCGGCGGCGGTGGCGCTGGCGCTCGACTGGGTCATGCTCGGCTGGGTCGTGTAGTCCTCGGGCCCTGCTGCGCGCCTCCCGGCGGCGCCGGCCCGGCCCCCACCTCTTCTCCAAAACCGGTTGCATGTGTCCCGGACGCACATACTTGCCGAGATAGGTCCGATCGGGACGCATACATCCATTTCTGGAACGGGGCCTCTCGCCGGGACTGCGTGATTGGGTGAATTGGTCCGCTCGATTCGGGACGTCACGGAACCGGCCGGTCACGGCGGCGCCGCGTCAGGAGGGCTGGTGGGTGCTCGAGGCTGGCGTCTGTCCGGTGGTCTCGCACTGAGCGATGCGCTGCTCAAGAAATCGTCGCTCGGGCGGATTGCGTGCCACCGCCAGGGCCTTTTGGAAATGCCTCCGGGCAACCTCGGGGGCGCCCCGCTGCATCTCCAGTTCGCCCAGGGCCGCTGGGTAGAAGGGGTAGCCGGAAAGGCGCTCCAAGTCGGGGATGGCCCGAATCTCCTCCAGGCCCCGCTCGGGTCCCGACTGCTGGGCGATGGCGATGGCCCGGTTGAGCGCCACGACCGGAGAAGGTCGAAGGCCGAGCAGAACGTCGTAGAGCGAGACGATCTCCTCCCAGGGCGTGTCCTGGGGCTGGGCCGCGGCCGAGTGGAGGGCGGCGATTGCGGCCTCGAGGTGGTACTCGCTCAGCTCCGAGCCGCTGGCCGACTGATCGAGGAGGCGTTGGCCTTCCGTCAGCAGCGCTCGGTCCCACTGGGAGCGGTCCTGCGCGAACAGCGCGCGCAGGTTTCCGGCCGCGTCCATCCGGCCAGGCAGCCGGGCCGCGTGCAGACACATCAGCGCCGAGAGCGCGTAGCTGGCAGGCGTGGCGGCCAGAGGGTGCCGGAGCAACATCGCCGACAGATGCATCGCCTCCTGGCAGAGCTCGACCCGGACCACCTCGGGACCGGCCCCGTGGTAACCCTCGTTGAAGAGAAGGTAGAGGGCGCGCTGCACTGCCGACAGCCGGGCCGGGAAATCACGAGCTTCTTCCAGATCGAAGAGGCGTTTCGAGCTGGCCAGCACCTTCTTGCCCCGGGCGATCCGCTTCTCGGTCGCCGCCTCGCTGTTGAGAAAAGCGCTGGCAATTTCCCGCACCCCGAAGCCGCAGAGGATGTGGAGGATGAGTGCGACCTGGGCCTCCTCGGGCAGACGGGGATGGCAGCAGGAGAACATCATCCGCAGTTGCTCCGCCTGGATGGCCGGCCCGCTGAACAGCTCGTCGACCAGCGGGGCCAGGGTCCATTCGGATTCCAGCAGCCGCCCCAGCTCCGGGGCGTACGTCCGGGCACTCCGTTCTCGCCGAAGGACATCCAGTGCCGGTTCTTGGCGGTGGCCATCAACCAGGCGGCCGGGTTCTCCGGCATTCCGCGGAACTTCCAGACCTCCAGCGCGCGGCAGAGGGCGTCCTGCACCACGTCCTCCGCCAGCGCCAGGTTGTGGACCCCGAAGAGACGGGTGAGGGCGGCCACCAGGCGGCCCGCTTCTCGCCGGAAGAGATGCTCACCCGCCTCCACGGAGATCACATCTTCATCACCGGCCGCACTTCCACAAGCCCTCCAGCCTCGAAGATCGGGCAGCCCACCGAAAGCTCCACGGCTTGTCCCAGATCTTTCGCCTCGATGAGGGTGTAGCCGCCCACCAGATCCTTCTCGGCGTAGGGGCCGTCGGTGACGGTCCTGCTCTTGCCCCGGACCAACGTTCCGGTCGGCTCGAGCGGCTGGCCCGGATCCTTGATGTGCCCCCGGTCGGTGAGAGACTTGAGCCAGTCGGTCCACTTCTGCATCGTCTTCTGCATCTCTTCTGGGGACGACGCCCCGTCTCCACCCCGGTACAAGTACACGAATTCGCTCATGGTGCTCCTCCTGGGTTGATGCTTCGTCCCTTCGACGTTCGAGGGCACCCCAGACGGACACCTTTTGGGCCTGCGCTCAGCGCTCGACGTGCTCCCGAAGCCGGGCCAGCGCGCCGTCCCACTCGCGGGAAATGGCCTCCAGGCGCCGTCGGGCCTCGGCAAGCTGATCAGGCGCCAGCTCCCACAGCCGCTGGCGTCCGGAGCGGCGGCTCCTCAGCAGGCCCGCCTGGGCCATGACCCGAAGATGCTTGGTCACCGCCTGGCGAGTCACCTTCGTCCCGGTGGTGAGCGCGGCGATGGACAGCGGCCCCTCGGCGGACAACCGGCTCACCAGATGGAGCCGGGTCGGATCGCCCAGTGCCGCAAAGAGCGGCGCCGAGCTCTTCAACCGGAAGCTAGCGGACCTTGCCGAGGACATGCCGCTCGAGATTCCGCATCTGTTCGGCCCAACCCTGGTCGTTGGACTCGAAGGCCTTGGCGCGACGGGCCTGGGGAACCTTGTCGAATCCAGACTCGGTCAGGGTGACCAGCGTCCCTTCCGGCCCTTCCTCGAGGTGAAACTCCACCAGCGTGGTGGGCTCCTTCGCGTAATCCATCCCCTCCTCGACGGCGTAGGGGTGCCAGCGAAAGGAGAACAGCCGCTCCGGCTCGAGCTTCTCCACCCAGACGGTCATGGTGAGGTTCTCGTAGCCCGGATAGGTGATCTTTCCGGAGGTTTCCTTTCCGGGAATGAACGGCGAGGTCAGCGTCACCCGAAACCAGGAATTGAACTCGGCGGTATCGGTGATGGCCCGCCAGACCCGTGAACGGGGCGCGCGGAGCAGGATCTTCTTCTCGATGCGATCGGGAATGTTCGTGGCCATAGGCAACCTCCTGGTTGCCCAAAACACTAAAGGGGCTCCAAATGAAATGCAACCCCCTGGTTGCTGTCAGGGCGGAGCCCGCCCGGCCGCCTGCCCCGCTCATGGCGGAGACCACCCGGGTTCCGCCATCAGCCCCCGGCGCCGCGGGCCGGCTGGAGCAGATGCAGAAGCTCCGGCCCAACCTGAGTGACGTCCCCGGCTCCCAGGGTGAGCACCAGGTCCCCTGGCCGCAGCTTGGGAAGCAGCTGCCCGGCCACCTCGGCGCGCTTCTCCACGTAGGTGACGTCCCGGTGGCCGTGGCTGGAGATGGCCTGGGCCAGGATCTCCCCGCTGATTCCGGGGATGGGCTCCTCGCTGGCGGCGTAGATGCCCAGCACCACCAGCACGTCAGCGTCGTTGAAGGCAGTGGCAAACTCGGACATCAAATCGCGCGTCCGGGTGTAGCGGTGCGGCTGAAAGACGACCACCAGCCGGCGTCCGAAGGCGCGCCGGGCCCCTCCCAGGGTGGCCGTGACCTCGGCCGGGTGGTGTCCGTAGTCGTCGACCACCATGATGCCGCCGGCCTCGCCTCGGACCGTGAAGCGGCGCTGCACTCCCTGGAACTCGGCCAGGGCGGCGCGCACCACCGGCAGCGGGATGTCCATCTCCTCGGCCACGGCGATGACCGCCAGGGCATTCAGCGCGTTGTGGTCGCCCACCATCCGGACGGTGAATTCGCCCAGGGCCTCGTCGTGGCGAAAGGCATGGAAGCGGGTGGTGAAGCCGTCGAGGGTGACGCCCTCCAGCCGGTAGTCGGCGGTGTGGGCACTCCCGTAGGTGACACAGCGTTTCTCGATGCCCGGCAAGAGCGCCTGAACGTTGGGATGGTCGAGGCAAAGGACATTGAGGCCGTAGAAGGGGACCCGGTTGCAGAACTCCACGAAGGCCGCCCGGAGCGCCTCCATGCTGCCGAAGTGGTCCAGGTGCTCGGGATCGATGTTGGTCACCACCGCGATGCTGGGGTGCAGCTTGAGAAAGCTTCCGTCGGATTCGTCGGCCTCCACCACCATCAGGTCCGACTTCCCCAGCTTGGCGTTGCTCCCCAGTACGTTGACCTTCCCGCCCACCACCGCGGTCGGGTCCAGGCCGGCGGCGTTCATCACCGTGGCCACCATCGAGGTGGTGGTGGTCTTCCCGTGGCTTCCGGCCACCGCCACCGCGTACTTGAGGCGCATCAGCTCGGCCAGCATCTCCGCTCGGGGAATGACCGGCGTCTTGCGGGCCTGGGCGGTGAGCACTTCCGGATTGTCGCGGCGCACCGCCGAGGAGATGACCACCACGTCGGCGGAGACGAGATTTTCTGCCCGGTGCCCGATGGCAATGCGGGCCCCCAGCTTGGCCAGCCGGCGGGTGGTCTCCGAGTCCTTCAGGTCGGACCCGCTGACCCGGTAGCCGAGGTTGAGCAGCACCTCGGCGATCCCGCTCATGCCGATGCCGCCGATGCCCACGAAGTGCACCTGGGCGGCATGCCGGGTCTTGAAGAGCGAGACCACCGCCCCTCGCCGAGTCATCGGGACACCATCTGACCGCTGGGACCGACCGGTCGTGCCACCAGCTCCGCACAGACGTCCACCAGCTCTCGCGCTGCCTCCGGACGGCCGAGGTGTCCCGCCGCGCGCTCCATCCGCCGGATGGCCTCCGGATCGGCAGCCAGGGTTTGCAGGGTCCGGGCCAGAGACTCTCCGCTCAGCTCCGACTCGCGGAACATCAGCGCCGCGCCGGCATCGACCAGGGCCCGCGCGTTGACCGCCTGGTGATCATCGGTGGCCAGCGGAAAGGGGATCAACAGGGAGGCCTTCTTGCAGATGGTCAGCTCGGCCACCGTGGTCGCCCCGGCCCGGCAGATCACCAGCGAGGAGCGGGCGTAGGCCCCGGACATGTCGTCGATGAACTCCACTACCTGGGCTCTCACTCCCGCGGCGGCATACCCCTCCCGGACCCGTGCGGCATCGGCAGCGCCGGTCTGGTGGAGGACCTCGAGTCGTTGCCGGAGCTCCCCCAGGTGGGGCAGCGCCTCCAGCACCCGGGTGTTGAGGCCCCGGGCGCCGAGGGAGCCGCCGAAGACCAGGAGCCGAAATGAACCGTCGGTAGGAGGCGGCCTGGTGCGGAGATAGTTGTCCATCAGCATGCGGCGAACCGGGTTGCCGACCAGGTGGGTCTTGCGTTCCGGGAAGGCGCTGCGGGCTTCCTCGAAGGCGATGAAGACGGCTCGCGCCAGTTTGCCGAGGATGCGGTTGGTCAACCCCGGCAGCGCGTTCTGTTCCTGGATGGCGGTGACCACCCCCTGCAGCCAGGCCGCCAGGACCACCGGACCCGAGGAGTAGCCGCCCACCCCCACCACCACGTCGGGACGGAACTGCCGGACGATGCGCCAGCTGGCGAAGAATGCCAGGGGGAGCAGGAGCAGGCCCTGCAGCATTCGCCAGACCCCGCGCCCCTTCAGCCCCTGGACGCGAATGGTCTCCAGAGGAAAGCCGGCGGCGGGGACCACCCGAGCCTCGAGCCCACGCCGCGTCCCGACGAAGAGCACCCGGTTGTCGGGATGCCGCGTGGTGACCTCTTCGGCCAGCGCGATGCCGGGGAAGAGATGGCCCCCGGTGCCCCCGCCGACGATGAGCATCCTCACGCAGGCGCCTCCCGCCAGGCTCGAGCCCGGGCGGCACCGGGGTTGCGGAGCGGGGCCGAAGCGGCGCTGAGCGACAGGAGCACGCCGGCGGCGGCCATGGAGACCACCAAGGAGCACCCGCCGTAGGAAACGAAGGGCAAGGTCAGCCCCTTGGTGGGAAGCATCCCCATCGCCACGCTCATGTTCACGGCCGCCTGAAAGCCGAGCATGGCGGTGAGGCCCAGGCCCAGGTAGGTGCCAAAGGTCTCGCTGGCCCGGAGCGCGGCCCGGCTGCCCCGCCAGACGATGACGGCGTAGAGGAGGATGGTGGCCACTGCCCCGAGCAGTCCCAGCTCCTCGCCGATGATGCTGAAGATGAAGTCGGTGTGGGCCTCGGGCAGGAAGAAGAGCTTCTGTCGGCTCTCACCCAACCCCAGCCCGAAGAGGCCCCCCGAACCCACCGAGATCAGCGATTGCGCCACCTGGTAGCCCACATCGCGTCGGTGGGCCCAGGGATCGAGGAAGGCGGTGATGCGGGCCAGCCGGTACGGCGAGTGGGCGATGGCGTGATAGGCCAAGGGCAAGGCCAGCAACACCGAGCCCACCAGGTAGGAGAGCCGGGTGCCGGCGGCGAAGAGCAGAATGAAGAGCAGCACCAGGAGCTCCACCGAGCTGCCGAAGTC
>JBKOYI010000042.1:0-10848 GCA_046725335.1 Myxococcota bacterium
CGTATAGGGAGTCGTCCGGGTAATCGCACTTGTCGCCGGGAGCCCTTGCCGAGAGCACGACGACGTTCAGCGGGTCGGAGGAGCAGGCGGCCAGGGCCAGGACGACCCCCAGAACGCCCAGCAGGGCGAAGAAGGTCCATCGTTTGTTCATCGGAGCTCTCCGGTGGACGGGGCAGCGGCCGCAGCCAGCGGTTTGGACGCCGACTGGGTGACGATTCGGGGCGTGATGAAGATCAACAGCTCCTGTCGGCTCTCACTGATGGTGTTCGTCTTGAAGAAGAAGCCCAGGATCGGAATCTTCATCAACCAGGGGACGCCGGCTTCGTTGGTCGACCCCCGCCGGACGTAGATGCCACCGATGACGGTGGTGTCGCCGTCACGCACCAGGACCTGCGTCTCGGCTTCCTTCTTCTGGATGGCGGGCTGACCGTTGGCGCCGGTGTTCGAGGGGTCCGGCTGGTTGTTGGTGGCCTTGATGTTCATCAACACGCTGCCATCGGCGGTGATGTGCGGGACCACATCGAGCTGAAGCCGGGCCTCGACGAAGACCGTGTTCACGCCCGAAGCCGAAACCTGGCTGAACGGAATGGAGACGCCCTGGCTGATGCTTGCCTTCTGGTTCTGCAGCGTGGTCACCTTCGGGGCGCTGATCGTCTTGATGGTTCCAGAGGACTCCGCGGCGGAGAGTCGGAGGTTGAGGTTCACCGCGCCGTTGGCCGAGCCGAAGACAAACCCCAGCGCACCGCCTGCCCCGGCACCCACGGCCGCCGGGAGGTTCACCGCAAAATTCGGTGTCCCGCTGACGCCAGAGGCCGAAGCGGTACCGACGTCGGAACCTCCGGTGACCCGGACCGTGTTCGGGAAGGAGAGCCCAGTGGCATTCCCGGTGGCAGGAGCCGCCTGGCCGAAACCTCCCCACTGAACGCCGATCGAGCGGGAGAAGGTGGTGTTGGCTTCGACGATTCGGCTTTCGATCAGGACCTGAGGGGTGATGGAGTCGAGCTTCTCCACCAGCCCCCGGGCCTTGCCGATGTTGCTCCCGATGTCACGCACCACCAGGGTGTTCGTCCGGGTGTCGACCGCCACGGTTCCCCGCTCGGTGAGCACGTCCTTCACCCGGGAGGACATCTGGTCGGCCTGGGCGTAGTTGACCGGAATGAGCTGGACGACGAGGTCTTCCTGTCGTCGGAGCGCCTTCTTCCGCTCTTCGCGGGAACGCGCCTCATCCTCCAGCGTCTTCAAGGGCGCGACGCGGATGATCTCCCCGATCTCTTCCTTCCCCAGCCCTTTGCTGGCCAGGATGATGTCCAGGGCCTGGTCCCAGGGCACATTGCGAAGGCGAATGGTCACCTTTCCTGTCACATCGTCGGCGACCACGATGTTCTTCTTGCTCACTTCTGCAATGACGCGCAGCAGGTTGTGAATGTCGATGTCCTTGAACTCGAACGACACTTTCTTGCCGACGTAGCGAGTGCGACCGGGCGCGGTCTGGGCAGCCGTCGCCGCAGCCTCGGTTGTGAAACCGGCCGCACGCTCGGCCACGGCAACCTGCTCTGTCTTGAGGCCTTTGGCCTCCAGGTGCCAGGCCAGCCCCTCGGGCGTGCGCTCCAGCCTTTCTTGCAGCGCACCGTCGGCGGAGACCACCACCCGAATCCGCTGCCCGTCGCCGGGGATGGCAAAGGTGCTGATCATCTTGACCGGTGTCTCCAGAGCGGAAGTATCGAGGCTCCGCTCCAGTCGCTTGGGCAGCTTCACGCCTGACAGGGTGAGGATTGCTCCTCGGTCGTCGGGCCGTTCGACCTGATAGGCCACCGGGCGGGTGAGTTTGAGTTGCACCAGACCGCCCCGTGCCGATTCCACGAAGCCGAGGTCGGTCAGCTCTGCCGCCGGTGCAGGGGGTGCCAGCTGAGCGGGGGAGGCCGCGGAAACGCGCCGTCCGTCGATCTCCACCTCGCCGTCTTTCAGATCGCCTCCAGCCACCGGCATGTTCGAGGCGGGGGCCGGCCCGATTGTCCACAGCAGTCCGTGCCTCGCCAGGGCGACGCGGCTCTCGGCGCTCCCCTCCGCATCGACGACCAGACGGACCTTGTCCGGGTGCGCACCGGCCCGGATCGTGGCGAAGGAACCCGAGCGGGCTTGCTTCAGGGATGCGGTCAGCTTGACGCCGAAGACATCGAGCACCAGGCGGCTTGGACCGGTCAACCGGAGCAGCTGGTACTTGGCCAGGTCGCCGTCGAAGGAGATCTGAAGACGTCCGCCCTGGGCCCTGACTCCGGTGAGGCGGTGAGCGGGGGTCGAAACGGAGCGCGAGTCCTGAGCCAGAATGACCACGTCGGCAGGACCGCTCTCCGACTGGCGGGGAACGGACGCCGCGGCGGCGAGGGACGGCTTGGCCGCGGTGACCGTTGGCTCGGATGGGACCCGAGCGGCTGGCGCCGTGCCGGGGCTCGTCCCACTCGAAGAGGCCACCGCCGCGCGACCCGCCACTTCGCCGAGCACGGTGATCAGCAGCTGGTTGCCATCGGCCTTGACGTCATAGGTCTTGGGGGACTGCAAGGTCACCAGAACCCGGGCCACACTGGCCGAGGATTCGGTGAACTGTGACACGGCCACGCCCCCGACCGGGCCCTTTCCGTCGCGTGCTCCGCGGACCGCGGTGGCATCGGCGGAGGCCACATCCACCACCAGGCGGTCCGGCCCAGAGAGACGGAAGACCGTGAAGACTGGGGGACGGGATCCGCTGACCACCACCCGCGCTCCCCCCGGGACCTCCTCCACGCGGACATCTTTCAGCGCGTTGGGCTCGGAGCCCAAGGCCGGGGCGGCCGCCACCATCGCGGCCAAGCAGCTCATCAAGGTTACGGCGCGTTGGGTGCGCATGTTGGGCTCTCCGCTCCCGCCTAGTACTGCTTGCCGGTGGCGAGATCCGTCTCCTGGCTGCCGGGCTTTTCCGACTTGATGGCGAGCGTCACGGGGTTCGCCGTGGTTTTTCCGTCGGGGGTCGTGAAGTACTCGGTGACCACGACCGCATCGCTCATGATCTGGGTGACCTTTCCGCCTTGCCTTCCGATGCGGGTGTTGCGGCGGACGAAGTAGCCACGGCCCGCCGGATCCTGGACCATGGCCAGTGGGTTCGCGTCGCCGCTCACCACCGCCACCAAGGTCAGCTGATCCACGTCGAACCGACAGAGCGGTTCGGTGCAGCTCGCATTCGCCAGGGCAGCCTGGGCGGCCGGTTCGGCTTCCGGGCTGCGAAAGGGATCGCGCTTGCCGACCGGGTTGTACACATAGGTCGGAGCAGGTGCCGCCGCCGGCGCCTGGGGCGGAGGAGGCTTGGGTGCGCTCGCCTTTGCCGCCGTCGCTGCGCTGCCTTTGGGGCTGCTGTCGCCACACGCGCCCAGCCCGAGCGCTGCCGCACCCAGCACCGCAACGGTGAGCCGGATGGGCAGTCTCATTGCAGCTTTTCCTTCGGCTTGTTCTTCTCTCCGGCTTGGGCCTTCTGGTCAAGAAAGCGGAAGGTCGTGGCGACGAATGAGGAGGTGAGGACGACCTTCTCCGATTTCAAGGCTGGAGCGCCAAGCTGGATGTTGTTGACGTTGACGATGCGGCGGAGATTGGCGAGCTCCTGAAGGAACATGGCAATCTCGTGGTAGTTCCCGGACACCGCCATCTTGATGGGAATCTTGACGTAGATCTGTGCCGGCTCTTCGGCAGCGGGTTCGACGGTGGAGATCTCCAGGCCACTCTTCCGACCAACCTCGTTCAGCTGCCCCAGAAGCTCGTCGATATCGGCCGCCTCGGGAAGCTCGGACAGCGCTTCATCGAGCTTCTGCTGAAGGACGTCCATCTCCCTGCGGCGCTCGTTGAGATTTTGAGCGATCTCAGATTTCTCTTGGAGCTGCGTGTCCAGCTGTCGTTGCCGGGCGGCCTGAACTTCCAAGGCGTCGAGCTCGGGCCGAACGAAGAAGAAGAAGTTGATCAGCGTCACAAGCAAGAGCACGGCCGCGAGCCCGCCCCAGCGATAGAGCGGCGGTGCCTTCAGGACCTTGTTGATGAGCTCGTCCATGGTCCTAGATGGCGTAGTTGGCGTTCATGTTGATCTCGAAGTCGACCAGGCGTGGAGCCCCGGGCGCCGAGGAGGAGCTGGCCTTCTGCTCGGCCTTCTTCAGGTCGATTTTGCTGAAGAAGCTGCCGATCGACTTGGTGGGGAAGTCCTCCACCGCGCCCTCCCCGCCGACCAATTCGACCCGGGCCGTCTGCGCATCCCGCTTCTGTTCCACCAGTCGCCCCATTCCCCGGGGCGTCCAGACGATGCCTTGAAGCGCCCGCATGAACTCGGCCACGTCCTCGTGGCTGACGGCCTTGCCAGTCATCTTGACGGCGTTGGCTTTCTCGTCGAACCCGGTCAGCCACACTTTCTTGGGGATGGCGGTGGCCAGGGCATCCAGCATCCGCACAGGACCGGTGCGCTGCTTCCGGAGGTCGTTCAGGATTGCCAACTTGGCCAGGACATCCTTCTTCCGGGCATTGATGTTGTTCACTTCGCCGATGACCTTCTCGAGCTCGGCGATCCGCGCTTGAGTGGCGGCGAGGCGTTGCGCGTTCTTCTTTTCCTCCGAGGCGAGCCCGTCGTACCAAATCCAGTTCGCGAGCAGCACCATGAAGGCGGTCCCGGCGACGACCACCAGGAACTGCCGTCCCACCTCACGCTTTTTCTCCTGCCGGACCGGGAGGAGGTTGATGTGGATCATCATGGCCGGACGCTCCTCCTCCTCAGCTGAGCTTGTCCCCTGGACGGCGCAGCGCGAGGCCCATGGCGACGGCCGCCATGGGAGCGACGTCCATGATGAACGTGGGATCGAACTTGCGGTTGTCGATTTCGATGTTCTTGAACGGGTTCAGGATCTCCACCGGCACGCCCACGCGGGCCTCGATGGTCTTGAACAGCGCGGGAATCTTTGCGGTGCCGCCGGAGAGGTAGACCCGGGAGAAGCTCGCGTCGGCCGCGGTGCCAGCGTAGAAGTCCAGTGAGCGCTGGATCTCACCGGCGACCTGCTCGGCCACTCCGGCCATCACCCGCTCGACCTCCTGCGGAACCACCGCGTCGGAGTCGTTCCTGCCGCCGCCAATTTTCAGTGCCTCCGCCTCCTCGTACGAGACGTTCAGCTGCTTCTGGATCTCCTCGGTGAACTGGTTCCCGCCGATGGTCACGTCGCGGGTAAAGACAGTGACCCCGCGGTTGAGAATGTTGATGTTCACCACCGAAGCGCCGGCATTGATGAGCACCACCGTGTCGGCGTCGGACACGTCGTAATTGGCCGAGAACATGTTCTGGACGGCGAAGGAGTCCACGTCCACCACCACCGGCACCAGGCCGGCCTCCGAAATGACGGTGGTGTAGTCGTTGATCATGTCCTTCTTCGCTGCGACCAGCAGGACGTCCATCTGCCCAGTGGCGTCTTGACCCTCCATGGTCAGGATCTGGGTATCGATGTTCACGTCCTTCACATCGAACGGGATGTACTGCTCGGCCTCCCACTGGATGGACTCTTCCAGCTCCTCCTGGGTCATGCGGGGCATCTGAATCTTCTTGATGATCACCGAGTGCCCGGAGACGCTGATGGCAGTCTCCTTCTGCTTGATGCGCATCTCGCCGACCAGCTCCTGGATGGCCTGCACGATGGCGGTGGAGTTCATCAGCGCGTTGTCGACGATTGCCTCAGGAGGCAAAGGCTTCATCCCGAAATTCTGCAGGGAGTAGACGGCCTCGCCGCGTCGCCGCGCTTCCTTCAATTGGATCATCTTTACCGACGTCGAGCCGATGTCGAGGCCGATCGCCAGTTTTCCCTTGGCCATCAGCGGTTTCCTCCACTGTGGCCGTCGAAAAAGACCTTGCGACGGTCTCCCACGTTGAAGCCGAGGGCGAGGATGATCTTGCGTTTGGTGTCCACGCGGCATTCGTTGCCACGTTCGACCCGGTCGATGGTGAGCACCGAGACTCCGGCGCGGCGCGCCAGCTCGGCCTTGGACATGAGTTGCTCCTCACGCAGACGCTGCACGTCGTTGCGCTTCCCGCGCGTCATCGCGCCCTCCGCATTCGACCGGGAGCGGGAATTATCCTCGTGCAATTCGCGGAGCGTCAATCCGTAGTCACGACTCTTACATCGGTCACTGACATGTCTTTGATATGAAATCACACCAGCGGTGGTGGGTGGGTGCCGAATGCCTGCCCGCGGGTCGCGTGTAAGCTCAGCCAAGCTCGCCCTCCGCATCGGGATCGATCCCGTATTCCTTCACCTTGTAGAGCAGCGCCCGGTGGCTGATTTCCAGGACCTCGGCGGCACGGGTGCGGTTCCCCTTCGTCCGCCGCAGTGCAGCACGGATGTAGCGCTCCTCCAGCGCCCGGACCGCCCGCTTGAGCGACAGCTCTTCCACGTTCTGGGTGGTCGCCGAGGCGCGGTCCACTTCCGCTGGCGCAGGCTCGCGGGCGGCCCAGAGACGCTCGGGGAGGTTCTGGGCCTGGACCTGGTGGGCGTCGGCGAGCAGAACCGCCCGCTCGATCGCGTTCTCCAGCTCTCGCACGTTGCCTGGCCAGGAGTAGGCGTTCAGCAGCTCCTCGGCCTCGGGTTCGAAGGCGGTCACCGGCGTCTGGCGGTTGAGCTCACGATTGAACCGGAGCACGAAGGCTCGGGCCAGTTGAGGGATGTCCTCCCGGCGTTCGCGGAGCGGGGGGATCCGGAGGTTGACCACGTTCAGCCGGTAGTAGAGGTCCTCCCGGAACTCGCCGCGCTCGACCAATTTGCCGAGGTCACGGTGGGTGGCGGCCAGGACGCGGACCTCCACCCGTTCCGAACGGTTCTCGCCCACGGCGCGAATCTCGCCCTCCTGCAGAAACCGCAGCAGCTTGATCTGTGCGGAGGCCGGCAGCTCCCCCGCTTCATCGAGCAGCAAGGTCCCGCCGTCGGCCTCGGCAAAGAGGCCCCGCTTGGCGGTCTTGGCATCGGTGAAGGCGCCGCGGGCGTGGCCAAACAATTCGGATTCCAGAAGACCGGGAGGAATGGCTCCGCAATTCACCGGCACGAATGGCATCGCCGCTCGGGGCGACAGCTCGTGAAGGGCGCGGGCCACCAGCTCCTTGCCAGTGCCACTTTCACCGGTGATGAGCACCGTGGTCGAGACCGGGGCGAGCTTGAGGATCTGCTTTTGCAAGACGCGGAGCGCTTCGGAGGTCCCGACGATTCGCTCCAGCGGGCCCTTCTCGGTTCCCGAGCGCCGGAGCCGCCGGTTCTCGTTCACCAGCCGGCGGCGCTCCTCGGCCCGCTTCAGGACGAGGACAACCTCCTCGGGCTTGAAGGGCTTGGAGACGTAGTCGAAGGCACCTGCGGCCACCGCCGCCAGTGCCGCTTCCGGCTGCCCGTAGGCGCTCATCACCACGAAGGTGAGGTCCGGTTGCCGAACCAGCGCCCGCTGCAGCACCGCGAGACCGTCGATGCGCGGCATGCGGACGTCGGAGATGACTGCGTCGTAGTCGCGCGCCTCCAGCTCGGCCAGCGCTTCCTCCCCGTTGCTGACGGCCCGAACCTCGTAGCCCTCGCCCTGCAGGACCAGGCTGAGCACATGGCGGATGGAGGCCTCGTCATCGGCGACGAGGATGCTACGGAGCATGGACATGCCGGTGCGGGCTCATCATCTCCTGCCGGGCGCGCCCGAGGCGAGCCCGACGGGGATCAGGCGGCCGGTAGCGTGACGGTAAATTTCCCGCCCCCGGCAGGTGACTCACCCACGGCGATGTCTCCCGACATGGCCCGCAGAAGGTGCTGGCTGACGGCCAGTCCCAGCCCGGTCCCCTTTCCGCCCGACTTGGTGGTGAAGAACGGCTCGAAGATTCGGTCCCGGAGCTCCGGAGGCACGCCCGGGCCCGAATCGAGCACCTCGAGCTGGACCTGTCCGTCCCTCTGCCGCCCGACCACCTCGATTCGGCCGGCTCCTCCGATGGCCTGGGCGGCGTTGAGGAAGAGGTTGATCATCACCTGACTGAGCGGCCCCGGGTCGGCCAGCGCCACGACATCGTCCGGAACGTGTAGGTCCAGCTGCAGGTCCCGAAATTCCGGACCAGAGCTCACCAAACGCGCTGCCGTGGCGACCAGATCCGCCACCTGCACCGGTCCGATGGTGGTGCGCACTGGCCGGCCGAGGTCGAGGAGCCCGCGGACGATGCCATCGATGCGGCGAATCTCCAGCTCCATTTGCCGCAGATAGCCGGTCAGCTCGGCGTCGGTGTTGCTCCTGGTCTGGGCCACGCTCAGCCAGCCGAGGAGTCCAGAGAGTGGATTGCCGATCTCGTGGGCCACGCCGGCCGCAAGCCGGCCCACGGTGGCCAAGCGCTCGCTGGCCACCAACTCCGCCTGGGCTCGGGTGAGTTGGGCGTTGGCTGCCTCCAGGTCCTGGAGCTGCCTCCGGGTGACGGAACGCTCGGCCTGCAACGCGCCGGCGGTGCGGGAGAGGCTGGCCTGGAACCGGCTGAGGAGCGGACCGCCGCCCTTCTCTTCCAGCTCCCAGTCGAGACGCTCCAGCTTCTGCATCTCGCGCTCCACGGCTGCGAGTGGCCGGGCGACGGTCAGGTAGAGCACGGCGAAGGAGACCAGCAGGAGGATGAGGAGATCCAATCCCAGGTAGATGGGAAGCATCTCCTGTGCGCTCTGGAGGACTCGCCGCGGCGCGGTGCCAACCGGGGCCGACGAGCGAAGGGCTTCCACCAACCGAAGCAGCAGCGGCTGGAAGGAAAGCCAGGTCAGCCCGGTGGACAGAGCTGCAAGGAGAAAGGCGATGGCCGCCACTCGGAGCTTCATGGCCCCCTCAACGCTTCACCGGTGATCAGCGCCACGATCGGAGTCGGAAAGGCCGAGAGCAGCCAGGGCCCGAAGAGCAGCAGCTCCAGGGCCGAGAGGGCAATCCACGGTCCGAAGGGAAGGTGCGTCCGCCCGGGAACCCAGTCTTCCTCCTCGGAAGAAGCGGGCTGCGCGGCATCGGCAGGGCCGGGCGGCGGCCGGGGAACGGCTGGAACAGAGTCGGCGGATGCATTGCCCGAGGAGCCGTCCGGCTCGCCCGGCCCCGACCCAACCTTGGCCGACGCGGCGGCCGGGACTCCGGGACCGGCCCGTCCCCGGAAGGCGAGGAACGCCAGCCCCACCACCGCCCCCTGAACGTTGCTGAGCAAGAACACGCCGAAGAGGGGCCGCCACCCCAGGAAGGCACCCACCAGCAACATCAGCCACTTGTCACCGGCGCCGAGCGCCTCGATCGGACCGTCCGCCTCCGGGGCGACCTCCCTCGGCTGTCGGGCCAGGCGCATGAGGAGACGGAACAGGGCGCGGAGGGCTCGTGCCAGCAAGGGCAGGAAGAACCGCTCCAGCCAGTAGAAGACGAGGAATCCCGCCGCGGCTCCGATGACGCTCTCCACGAGGGCCGTGCGTCCGAGGGGTAGCGCGCTGAGGAGCCCCGCCGCTCCACCGGGGAGCGTCAGCTCGAATGGCAGAAGCCACTGCTCCAGGTCGATGACCGCCAGGGGGACGAGGAAACCCACCAGCAGCAGGCCCCGCACCAGTTCCCAGCCAGGTCCGAAGCGCCAGGCGCAGCCGAGGAACAGCAACCCGGTGAGGAGCTCCACCGCGAGATACCGGACCGAGATCGGCGCTCGACAGTTCCGGCAGCGGCCTCCCAGACCCAGCCACGAGACCACCGGAACGTTTTCCCACCAGCGGAGGACGTGACCGCAACGGGGGCAGTGGGAGCCGGGGCGGACGATCGAGCGGCCTTCTGGAACGCGGGCGATCACCACGTTCAGAAAGCTGCCCACGATGAGCCCCAGCACGGTGCAGGCGGTCTCGAGCACGAGTCCAGATCCTACGGGTTCGCTCGCGCCTGGGCGCGAGAAAGCCCTTCCAGGGCCGGGGCATGATCGCCACGCAAGGTGAGCGCGTGCCGGAAAGCGCCTTCCGCACGCCCTGGGTACTTGGGAAGCCAGGTGTACCCGACACCGGTCCACACCTCGGCGCTGGCGGGAGCGAGCGACAAGGCCTCCTCCAGAGCCCGCTGTGCCTCGCCCTCGTCGCCCTCCCTGGCCAGCCGCTGCGCGACGATGGCGAGTGCGACGGCAGTCAGGTTCGAGCGGGTACCGTCCCGCTGCGGGTGAATCCGGAAGAGGTCTCTGGCAGAGGCGGACGCTCGGCGGAGCTCGGACAGCGCCAAGACCGGCTGCCCGGCCCGCAAGCTCTCCAGCGCCAAGGCCACCCGCGGGCTGATCAACCGGGGCGAAACGGCGGCGAGGCGCTGCGCCTCCTGAATCCACCGATCGCGGTCGGCACCCTGCAAGCGGTTCCAGCGATCCAGAACGGGTGTCGAGGGGAGGAAGACACGGAACTCTTCCCGTTCGATGAGCGACTGGAAGCGAGGCACGTCGCGTCGCAGAAGGATGAGCCCGCTCTCGTCCCAGTAAACGGTCGCCCACCGCTCCGGCCGAAACATCCCGGCCCCGACAAGGTGGAGGAACCGCTGGCTTCGGAACGCCCACTGGATGTCGTACCGATCCACGAGACGGTCGAAGGCCTCGGGGGAGCTCTCCGCTTCCTGGAGCGCACGAAAAACTTCCGGCGGGTAGGCCAGGAGCCGAGGATCGATCTGAACCGGACTCTCGCGAGCGCCCCACTCGACGAGGCCGCTGACGTCCCATCCGGCGAAGCAGCGTCCCTGGATGCCCCAGGCGCGGACCCGCTCCAGCGCGGCGAGCGGGACATGCCAGGGGTCCACCCCCAGCCGGGCCCGGGCGAACACGTGCCACCAGGGGAAGGG
>JBKOYI010000152.1:0-18339 GCA_046725335.1 Myxococcota bacterium
GCGAAATGGAAACGCCCCGAGGGGAGCCCGGATGCACTCAGCGCGGCGATGAGGGCGCTCGGCCCCGGGACCGGAATAACTCGCAGCCCTCGGGCAACGGCCTCCGCCACCAAAAACTCGCCGGGGTCACTGATGCCCGGACTCCCCGCATCGGTCACCAGCGCCCCGTCTTCGCCGGACTCGAGCCGTCGCACGATGGCCGAGACCCTTTCCTTCTCCGCAAAGGCCGGAAGGCTGACGAGTGGCACCCGGACGCCAATCGAGCGCAGCCACGGTCCCGAGTGCCGCGTGTCCTCGCAGACCACGAAGGTCACCGAGCGCAGCACCTCCGCCGCCCGGGCGGTCAAATCCCCTAAGTTCCCGATAGGAGTTGCCACGAGGTGGAGCGTGCCGGCCATCCGATCAACGTCTCACATTCCGCTAGGAAAGGGGCCACGCCGCAGCTTCTTCCACGACGCCGAGGTGCGCTGATCGAATCACGTCGGAACGTCACATCCCAGCGTCGAACGCTCCCGGAAGGTGCTCGATGATGGACTCTGCACCCCGCCCGAGCACCGTCATCACGTCGAAGCGGACCATGCGCCGCGCCTCTGGACGCCGCTGCAGATACCGTAGCGCCGCCCGCACCACCCGCCGCTGTTTCTCCCGGGTCACGGTGAGCGCTGGATCGCCGAACGTCGCCGACGTCCGCATCCGCACCTCGACGAAACAAAGCAGGTCATCGCGCTCGGCCACGATGTCCAGCTCACCTTCGCGCACCAGCCAATTGCGCTCGCGTACCCGGTAGCCAGCGCGCTCCAGCCAGGCTGCACACTGCTCCTCGGCATCGCCCCCCAATTTCGACCGATCCACTCCACCCTCCCCCGCCGCCTTGATGCGAAGCTCACCCCCACCCGGTCAAACGTTAAGCGAGCCGTCCGACAGCGAGGAGAACACCGGATGCGGCGTGAGATGGACGATTTGCGTGAGCGTCGCCAGATGCTTGAGCATCCTGCCGAGAAGCGGCAAACGGGCTTCCTCCAGCCCTTGAGCGATGTCTTCGAGGAGGACCGGCACCTGCTCCCGGCTCACCAGCTTCTCCACCAGGGTCAACCGTAACGCGAGATAGGCCCAGTCCACGTCTTGGGCCGGCAACTGCCCCACCGGAACGTTCCTCCCGGCAACCCGGGCGAAGCCGTGGCCGTCCTTGTCGAAATCTAGCCCCTCAACTCGCCGCTCGGTCAGCACCGAAACATACTGGGCGCATCGGTCGCGCAGCTGCACGCTCAGCGTCGCGATGTCGACGGCCATGAGATCGGCTCCGTTCCGGGCCAGCGGCAGGACGAAATCGTCGAAGCCGTCGGGCCCAGAGGCGACCGGGGTACTCGAGGGCGTCGCCCGCCGCCGAGCGCTTGCCGCCGCCAGCGCCTCGCGCACTCGAGCCATGTCGCGCTCCACCTCCCGGGCGTCGCGAACGTAGGTGCCCTTCTCGGCCAGCCTCGCGTTGAGCGCCTCTTGTTCTGCCTTCAGCTCGGAAAGTTGGGTGGCAGCGGCCACGTACTCGGGGTTCTCTCGGGCTCCGGACAGTCGGGCCGTCAGTTCCTTCACGCGCTCGGCCCAACGCCCCGATTCTTCGAACGCCGTCACCACCTCCATGGGCTGCTCGACTCCGAGGATGTTCATCGCGTTGCGTACCGGCTGGGCATCGGTCTCGAATTGATCGCGGATGACCCGTTCGCGCTCCGCCAACCGGTCGTCCTTGCGAACCGCCAGGTCGGCCCATTGGACGTCCTCGACCCGTTTCAGCGCGACCAGCGCCGCCAGTCCGAAAGCCGGAATGTCCAGCAAGGCCACGTACTTCACCACTCCAGAGGCGAGCATCCCGCCAAAGAGGGCGGCGGTCCCGGTCGCCATCCCCGCCCAGAACCGACCATCGCGGGTGATGGGAATGGCCGCTGGCGCGGAAGTGGCCACCTCGAGCTGGCGCTCGGCTTCTAGGCGAGCCAGGGCCTCGTCGCACTTGGCCACCAGCACAGGAAAGTGCCGCGCGCGCTCGACGATGTCCGGCATCAGGCCCAGCCCGTCCACCGTCGGGGCCTGCTGCAGCTCGTATCTCGCCTCGGCCAGATCGGTCTCGAGCTTTTGGACGAACTTCACCCGCGTTTCGAGCTGAAAGATCTGGGCGGCTACGCCGTCGGCGCGGAATTGCAGGCGCTCGACTTCAGTGGCTAGCGCCAGTTCCTTCTCCAACCCGGCGAGGCGTGAGCGGGCCTCGACTGGATCCATGGGGGGCTCGGCGACGGTGGGGGTGGCCCGACCCGACGCGCTGCGTTTGGGCCGTCGGCTGGGGAACTGCTCAGGGGCGAAGGTGAAGACTTGCTCGTACTGGCTGCGCGGGGGAAAGCCCACCGTGGCGCGAAGGTACTGCGCTATCTCTGCCGGATCCTCGGTGACCAGGTCGTGCCCGCGTGTGCCGGCGTTCACCCGGTGAAGGGCGCCGGAGCGACCAAGCTCGCGGAGGATCCGGTAGGTGTGACCGTCGCGGCCAACCAGCCACAGCGCGGCCTTGCTAGGGGTGGTGGCATCGGCGGCGGAGTACCGGGCATCACCGCCCCGACCGTCCGGGAAACACAGCTCTGAGGTGAGCCCGATGAGAGGAGCCCCCGCCGACTGCGGCAGCAACGTCCAGTAACCGGGCTTCAGGGAGACGCGGACGCTGGGGAGGAAGCCGCGAACGCCCTGGAGCGCGAACTCGACCCAGTGCATGCAGACTCCGAGTGTAGCCTGGCCTGGAGGGCGCCGGGGCCGCGACCCAGCCCACACCCCCGGGACGCGCGCCCCGGACTAGGACCCCCGGTGCGTTAGACGAGTTCTCTCATACCTCGTCGGGAGATACCTCGTCGGGGACGGTCGTCGGCGCTCGCGGCGCCTGTAAGAGCGACCCCCGTCCCCCCGCCAAGGCCTCCAGGACGCCAGACGAGTTCTCCAGACGAGTTCTCTGATACTTCGTCAGGGGCCCGCGGGTGCGCCAGACAAGTTCTCTGAGACCTCGTCGGGGCGCCCCGTCCGTCAGACGAGTTCTCTGAGACGTCGTGGGCGGATACCTCGTCGGGGCACGTGGTCGGCGCACCGGAGGGATCCTCAGCGCCCCCCCACCAGTGGGTCTGTCTGTTCAGCCCTGGTGGGCAGCGGCGGCGGCCTTGCCGGACTTGCCCTTCTTGGGCTTGCCGGCTGGCGGAGCCGGGGGTGCCTCGGGAGCGGGAGCAGCCGCCTCCGTGGCTGGAGCCGCCGGGAGCGTCTCCTCCTGCGTATCCACCCGGCTGGCCTTGCCACGCAGCCCGCGTAGATAGAACAGGCGGTTGTGGCGGACGTCCCCCCGGGTCAGCACCTCGATGCGCTCGTAGCGGGGGCTGTGGAGCGGAAAAATGCGCTCCACACCGACGCCGTAGGACATCTTGCGGACGGTGAAGGTCGCTCGGTTGGCCCCCTTGGTCTTGCGGATGACCACACCCTCGAAGGGTTGCACGCGCTCCTTCTCGCCCTCCTTCACCTTCCAGTGCACGCGGACAGTGTCACCGGTACGGAAATCGGTGAGGTCCTTCCGTAGCTGCTTCGACTCGATGTACTCCAGGGCGCTGGGGCGCATGGCGACTGACTCCGAAACCGTCGGCTCTTTGGGGAGCCGGGCGAGATAGCAGACGCCGCCGCCTCTCGCAAGGGCAAGTCCCCGGATTCAGAGGTCCTTCTCTTCGAGTTGGAGCAACCGACGGTCCGCTTCCGAGAGCCGTGTCTCGTCGAGCAGATCCGGCCGCCGAGCCCGGGTGAGCTGCAGCTGATGCCAGCGACGCCAGCGGGCGATGCGGGCGTGGTCTCCACCCTGGAGCACCTCCGGCACAGACAGCGCCCGAAACTGGGGCGGCCGGGTGTAGTGCGGGTATTCCAGCAGCCCCTTCTCGAAACTTTCCAAGCCGGGGGACTCGGCGTTGCCCAGCACTCCCGGCAGCAGCCGCCCCACCGCATCCACGATGCTCAGAGCGACCAGTTCGCCGCCGGTGAGCACAAAATCGCCGATCGAAACCTCCTCGTCCACGAAGGCCCGGACCCGCTCATCGACGCCCTCGTAGCGGCCGCAGACGATGATCAGATCCGTCGGACCCTGGGCCAGCTCTCGGGCCAGCGGCTGGGTGAAGCGCCGGCCGCGGGGGGAGGTGAGCAACACCCGCGCGTCCGGGAGACGCTCTCGTGAAGCGTCGATGGCAGCGGCGAGCGGCTCTGGCTTCATGACCATCCCCGCTCCTCCACCGTAGGGCGTGTCGTCGGTGACACGGTGCTTGCCCTCGGCATGTGCGCGAATGTCTCGCGCCTCCACCTGGAGCAGCCCTCGCGCCCGGGCTTTGCCAAGAATGCTGGCCTCCAGGTACCCGGTCACCATCTCCGGGAAGAGGGTGAGGATGTCGACCTTCCACATGGAAGGAGCTACTCCAGCACTTCGGGGGGGCGGACGACGAGCCTGCCCGCCTGGACGTCCACCTCCGGCACGAAGTCGTCGACGAAAGGGACGACCAGCGGTTCGGGCCCCTGGACGTCGATGACCAGGTTCGGCACCGGTCCGGTATTCCAGATCTCCGTCACTCGGCCGAGCCGAGCTCCGTCAGGGGTGAACACCTCCAGGCCGACCAGGTCTCCCTGGAACCACTCGCCCTCCGCCAGCGGTGGCAGATCCTCCCGGTGCACCAGAACGGTGCAGCCTCGGAGTGCCTCGGCCTCGGAGCGCCCCGCGATTCCGGTCAGTTTGAGCAGAAAGGCACCGGTCGTTCGGCGCACCTCCTCGATGCGGGCCGGATGCTCCTCTCCAGAGCGGCTGCGCAGCACGAGCCGGCGAACCGAAGTCAGGACCTCCGACTCGGGGTCAAACGTCCGCACCGACAGCTCGCCGTGGATCCCATGGGCCCGCGCGACGTACCCCACCTCCAGCGTGGGGGCCCGGCTCATTCCTCGGGCGGGGGCTCAGCAGCGGTCGGGGGGGCGCCGTTGCGCCGATCGTCCAGGACTTCCAGGCGGGCCTTCAGGCCCCGGCGCTGGGCCGCGACAGCAAGCAGCGTCCGGATGGCATTCACCGTCCGACCATCGCGGCCGATGACCTTGCCCACATCCTCCGGAGCGACCTTCAGCTCGAACAACGTGCCGCCGTCCGCCGGGGTGCTCCGCAACTCGACCTGCTCCGGGCGATCCACCAGGCCACGGGCCAGGGTCATCAACAGCTCTTCCACTGGGTTCAGGCCTTGGGGCCCGTCTTTCCAGCCCGCTTGATCAGGCCGGCCACGGTCTCGGACGGAGTGGCACCGGCCTTCAGCCAGTGCTCCAGCCGTTCCTGCTGAAACTCGATCTTCGGCGGCTCGAGATTGGGATCGTAGGCGCCGATGGCCTCGATGAACTTGCCGTCCCGCGGGTTGCGCGAGTCGGTGGCCACCACGTGGTAATACGGCATCTTCTTGGCGCCCGCCCGAGCGAGCCGAAGCACGACAGCCATGATGCTCTCCGTAGGAAGGAACGCGCGGGATTAGTCGTCGGCCCGAAGGTTGTCAAGAAACAACCAGGGTCCGCGGGGTTACGTCGCTGCCTGGGCCCTGCTGGTTGGCGAGCTGACCACAAGCCGCGGCGATGTCCCGTCCCCGGTTCTCACGAATGAAGGCAGCCACGTGACCGTGGGTGAGCAGTTCGCGGAAGCGCTCGGCCCTTTCTTCGTCAGTCGTGTGAAACCCCAGGCCCGGGTTCTCGTTGTAGGGAATCAGGTTCACCTTGGCGGGCACGCCGCGGAGTAGCTCGATGAGCCGGAGTGCATCGGCGTCGGCATCGTTCACGCCACGGAGCAGAACGTACTCGAAGGTGATGCGCCGACCTTGTCGGAGCGGGAACCTCCGGCAGGCCTCCATCAGGTCGGCGATCTTCCATTTCCGATTCACCGGCATCATCGCGTCGCGCTGTTCATCAGTGCTGGCGTTGAGCGAGATGGCCAGCTTGACGTCCGTCTCCGCGCCGAGCCGCTCGATCATCGGGACCAGGCCCACGGTAGAGACGGTGATGTGCCGATGAGAAAAGTTGGGCCCGTCCTCGGATTGGAGGATGGCCAGCGCACTCTTGAGATTCTCGAAGTTGTGAAGGGGCTCGCCCATCCCCATGAAGACGAGGTTGGTGAGCGGGCGCGTCATCTCCAGCTGCTCGTTCCGCGAGACCTCGCGGTTGACGGCGTGCACCTGGGCCACGATCTCTGCGGCGGTGAGATTGCGCAGAAGGCCGAGCGTGCCGGTCATGCAGAACTTGCAGGCCATGGCGCAGCCGACCTGGGTGGAGACGCAGAGTGTCTTGCGATCCTGGGACGGCATGTAGACTGTCTCGAGGAGGCGATCGTCGCGGGTGCGCCAACGGTACTTGATTGTGCCGTCTACGCTGCGCTGTTCGAGGTCCTTGGTCAGGGGCTCGAGGGCACAGCGGGCCTTCAGCTTGGCACGGAGGTCCTTGGAGAGGTCGGTCATGGCGTCGAAGTCGGTGACGCCGCGCTGGTGAATCCAGCGGTAGAGCTGCCGGGCGTGGAAGGGCCGCTCGCCGAGTGTCTCGACCACAAAGGTCGTCAGCTGCTCGAGCGGGAGCCCAAGGAGATCGACCGGAGATGTCTGTGGCGCGGCCACCATGACGCGCCCTCCTAACACGCGTCACAGTGGAACGCAGAGTGCCCCGGGCTCGTACGCCAAGCGGCGGCTCGCGATCACTGGCGCCCCAGGTCACTCTGCATCGCGGCGCGACCCAGGCCCTTTTCAGACTCCGCGTCGGCGCATTTGACGGGCGTAACGCTGGGCGCCGGTCCCGACACCTTCTCTGGAACCCTAGCGAGGTCACCCGTGCGCTCCACTGCAGTCGAACTGCCGTCGCAGTCCCGCCCATCCCCCATCCGTCGTCTCGCCGAAGGCCCTTTCGCCTCGTTCGTCGATCAGCTCCCGAACGTCTTTCTCCGGCTCGGCCTGGTCGCGATCCTGATCTTCTTCGGCCTCTTCAAGTTCACGGCGGTGGAGGCTGCGGGCATTCACCCACTCGTTGCGCACAGCCCGTTCATGTCTTGGCTCTACGGGGTGCTGAGCGAGCGGGGCGTCTCCAACCTCATCGGTACGACGGAGCTCGTCACGGCGGTGTTGCTGCTCCTCTGGCGAGCGCGCCCGGCACTTGCGGTCCTCGGCGGCATCGCGGGGATGGTGATCTTCACCCTCACACTCAGTTTTCTGGTGACGACTCCCGGTGTGTGGGTCCGCGTCCCCGGTTTCCCCGTGCCAGTGCCTGGCGAGACGGGGGGATTCCTCATCAAGGACCTGTTCCTCCTCGGCGCAGCCGCGTGGTGCACCCGGGAGTCTCTGCGCACCGTGCGCAACTCCGACGCATACTCAGCGTAACGGACGGCTGCCGAAGGACGGTCCCTGACGAGGTGTCTCCTGACGAGGTGTCAGAGAACTCGTCTCCGAGGACTCGTCTCCGGAGAACTCGTCTCCAGGCGAACGGGCCATGCCCGAACGAGGTATCCCGAACGAGGTATCGGAGCATTCGTCATCGGCATTCGTCATCGGAGTCATTCGTTGTCGTTGCCTCCAGGGCGACAGGGACCCTCGGGTCCGTGTCCTCGCAAGCAACGGGGATCTGGTGGGATACTCAATAAGTCCAGGATCTTAGCCACGGCATCGCCGGTGCATTCTGACCCACCCGTGACGGCGTCGATGGTGGCGCCCTCCCCCCGATGGAGCAGATGCCATGAAGACGAACACCGAGCGGGCCGACAGCAGCTGGATGAGGATCCGGAGCGTCGCCGCTGGATTCATTTGCGTGATGGGGTTGCCGGTGGCGCTGGCACTTGCCGACGTCCACACCCCCTCCGCCGAGCGGCCCGCTGCTGCGGTCCAGACCGAAGAGTCCGTTCATTTCGCCCAGGCCGAGTTCGATGTCGGCCCGGGCTCGGATGAGGCCCTGCTCGCCACCCTGCCGGTGAGCCGCTAACCAACGTCCACGAGAAGATGTCTGGGGGGCGCACGGGGCTGAGCATCCGATGTTGGGTGCCCGGCCCCGAGTCGTCTATTCGACCCTGGAGCGTGAGGCTCAACAGCGGCAGTAGGTTTGGTCCTTACGAGTGCTCTCCGCGCTGCGAGCCGGAGGGATCGCTCGGCTACCTCGACACCCTCCGGGGTCTCCTCGAGCAAGGATACTGAGCACCGTGAGCGACTGCTCTGCTCTGAAAGCCGGGCCAGCGCAGGACGAGCGTGGTGGCGCGGGTCCGTGCTATCGACCGCGGCATGCGAACCAAACCGATCCTGAGCGTCGCGGAGGCGCGGCAGATCATCGAGGCCGCCAAGGTCGAGGCCACCAAGAATCAGTGGGCGGTGACCATCGCCGTCGTCGACGACGGCGGGTTCCTCCTTGCCCTGGAGCGGATGGACGGTGCCTTTCCGCAGAGCCCGGAACTCGCCTTCAAGAAGGCCTGGACCTCGGCCATGGTGCGCATGCCCACCAAGGCGATGGAGGACATGGTCAAGGAGCGGCCGGCCCTCGTCGCCTTCCCCGGCCAGGTCCGTGTGCAAGGCGGGCTCCCTATGCAGATCAATGGCGAATGGGTCGGCGCGGTCGGTGTCTCCGGCGCGGCCTCGCACCAGGACGAGCAGGTCGCCCGCGCCGGAATCGCCGCTCTGGGCTGAGGCTCCGCCCGTTCCCGAAGAACCCGGGAATTCGGGCGGACCGGTGACGCCGCGGTCCACGCCTGTCGGGCGCTCGGCTAGGCTGGCCCGGTGCGCCTGACGCCAGGAACCCGGCTCGGTCCCTACGAGGTGATGTCCGTCCTCGGCGCGGGCGGAATGGCCGAGGTCTACCGGGCCCGCGACACGCGACTCGGTCGGGACATCGCCCTCAAAGTCGTCAATTAGTCCCTGGCCGGAGACGCCGAGCTGGTGCGTCGCTTGAGCAGGAAGCCCGGCTCGCCGGCTCGCTCAACCACCCCAATCTGGTGGCCGTCTACGACGTCGGCTTTCACGACGGACTCCCCTACTTCGTCACCGAATTCCTGAACGGCGAGTCGCTCCGCCATCGCCTCTCGCGGGGGCGGGTGCCGTTGAACGTCTCGCTCGAGTGGGCGGCGCAAATGGCGCACGGGCTGGCGGCTGCACACGCCCGGGGAATCGTCCATCGTGACGTCAAGCCCGACAACGTCTTCGTCGATGCGGACGGACACGTGAAGCTTCTCGACTTCGGCATCGCCAAGCTCGCCGAGGCCGCCCGCGATGGCGGGCCGCACGGACTGATGGACGTCACCGTCACTCCGACGAGTGGCGCAACGCGAACCGGCTCAGTTGTGGGGGCCCCGGGCTACATGTCACCCGAGCAGGTGCGTGGGGAGGCGCTAGACGTTCGCACCGATATCTTCAGCCTCGGCGCAGTGCTGTACGAGATGCTCTCCGGCCAGCGCGCCTTTCCCGGCGCCTCCGTCGTCGAGAGCGGCTACGCCATCCTCCACAATGATCCCGGGCCGTTGCCTTCCGACGTCGCTCCCGCGGTCGCCCAGGTCGTGTCGCGGTGCCTGGAGAAGGAGCCGGCGCGCCGCTTCCAGTCGGCCAGCGACCTGGCATTCGCGCTTGAGGTCCTGCGCAGCCCAACTGGCTCGAAGCTGGAGATACCAGCGCGCCGTTCTCGCCGGTGGACACGTCTTGTGTCCCTTGGGATCGCGGCGCTGGCCATCGCGGTCGCGTCGATCGGGCTCATCCGCTACCGCGGTGTCCGGCTTCCCGCTGTCTCCCGGCCCGACGTTGATGCGTCACCGCGGAAACTTCTCTCCCCCTCGGATGCGGATGTCCACCGCGCTCACCGGACTTGCGGCACCGGGCGACCAGAGCTCCAGCCGATGCATTCCCGAGGCGAGGACCAACCGGGTGCGTTGCCAACCATCGAGCGGCGCGGCTGCCCCATCCACCCTCAACTGCAATCGACGACCGCCCTGCACCCGGACCGGAATGGTCTGAGAGGCGAGCGGGATCCCGGACTCGACCAAGAATTCATCTCCATCCCGCGGGCTGATGAATCCCGGGGCCGCCCCGGGGCCGAGCGGAGCGCTCTCGGCGGGCCCAACCTCCAGCCGCTCCCGCTGCGCCCAGCTGTAGAAGCGCGGTCCCACGTCGAGGACTCGCTTTCCCCCAGCCAGCCGATGCATCTCGCAGGGCTCAGCCGGAGCCGTGCCGGGGAGGAACACCTCCTCATAGGCACCGGGGCATGCCTCACCCGCGCGGTGCCCGGACAGCGGGCAGACCACCACGTGCTCCAACCTAGATCGCTCGACCAGCGGCGCCCGAGGAACGTGGCGCATCGCCAGACGCATCACCCGAGCAAAGACCGGCCCGGCACCGGTGATGCCCGAGACTCGCTGCATCGGTCGACCGTCGAAGTTCCCCACCCAGACCGCCACCGTGCGCTCGCGGGTGAAACCCACCGTCCAGTTGTCCACGTAGGCCCGGCTGGTCCCGGTCTTGGCGGCCACCGGGAAGGGGAGCCGGAGAGCGTTGTCGAACCCGAAGGCCGGAGCACGGGCAGCCTCGTCGGAGAGGATGTCGGTCAGAACCGCCACCGCACCAGCGGGGAGAAAGCGGCGCGGGGCGAGCTCGACCGGCACCGCCAGCCGTTGTCCCTCTGCATCCCGCGCTTCGCGGACCAGCCGGAGCGGCTCCAGCACGCCACCTCGGGCCAGCCCACGGTAGGCCCGGGCCAGCTCCCAGAGCGAGACATCCCCGTTGCCCAGAACCAGACCGGCACCGTAGTGGTCGGCGCTGGCATCGAGCGATGCGAAACCCGCTGCCCGCAACACCTCCAGCACTCGCTCCGCGCCGAGGGCCTCGGCGAGCTGGACCGCCGGAACGTTGTAGCTGTTGGCCAGGGCCGCCCGGAGTCGCACCGGCCCGTGCACCCGCCGGTCGTAGTTGCGCGGGAGCCAAGCCCCGGTGGGGGTGTCCACCTCGGTCTCCACGTCGCTCAGCAGGCTCGCCGCGGTCCATCCGCTCCCGAGCGCCAGTCCGTAGGCGAAGGGCTTCAACGCACTCCCCGGCTGCCGGAGCGCTCGGACCCCGTCGTTCTGGCCCTCATGGGTGGGGTCGAGGAAATCCGCCGAGCCGAGGTAGGCCAGGACCTCACCGGTGTCGTTGTCCACCACCAGCACCGCCGCCTGGCCGAGGCGCGGATCCGCCGCCAGCTCCGAGCGGACCGTCTGCTCGACCTGGTGTTGCAGCGCCGGGTCCAGCGTCGTTTGCACCGACACCGCTCGTTCCAGCCCGAGAGCCCCCAGCCGTCTGGCCAGGCTCGAGGTCAGATGCGGCGCTCGGAAGGCCCACTCCGGAGGGACGATGTCCAGCGGCACCGCCGCGGCGACCCGCTCGCCCTCGGCATCGAGCCTGCCCGCGCGGCGCATCCGCCCGAGCACCTGGCGCATCCGAGCTCGGGTCCCTGCCTCGTCGGCCCAGGGGTCCAGGCGCGCCGGGGAGCGGGCGATGGCCGCCAGCACCGCGGCCTGGCTGACCGAGAGGGCCGAGGCCGGCCGGGCGAAATAAGCCTCCGAGGCGGCCTCGACCCCGACCAGATCATGGCCCAGCGCGACCCGGTCCAGATAGGCCCGGAGTACCTGCTCCCGAGGCAAATGCGCCGTGAGCCGGACGGCCCAGAGAGCCTCCTGCACTTTGCCGAGCACCGTCCGTCGGCGCGGGACGAGCGTCCGGGCCAGCTGCTGGGTCAGCGTCGAGGCCCCGCTCACCACCCGGTGCTGCCGCAAGTTGGTCACCAGCGCCCGGGCGATCGCCAGCGGGTCGATCCCGGGATGACGCTCGAAGCGTCGGTCTTCCGAGGCGATGAAGGCATCGCGCAACACCGCCGGGACCGGATGCTCGACGGGGAGAAGCTGGCTTCGGTCCTGGGAACGGGAGGGCAGCTCGCGAAGCAGCTCGCCCTCTCGGTCGGTGAGCCGCACGCTCAAAGTCCCGCCCGCGTCGAGCAGATCGGGCGGCAGCGGCCAGGCCACGAAAGTCAGCACCGCCAGCCCGAGACACCCGCCCACGACCACCAATGCTCGACCGAGCCAGGCGCGCGCCAGCCCCAAGCGCACGAGGGCAGCACCTGCGCCTTCCCGCAACTCCGCGTTGTGGCCGAAGTGCAGGCCCATCACTTCGCCGCGACGTTGCCCTCGAGGAGGACCTGGAAGTTGCGGCCGTCGGAACGGCCAAACACCTCCGGCTGGTACATGGCCTCGGCCCGCGCCGGCACGAGCAAGAAGTCACCGGGCGTCGTGGCCCGGGCCACCACCGAGACGGTGTGCACCCCCGGCGGTAGCTCACTGGCGAAGAACAGCGCCCGATCGTCCCGCAGCTCGGTGTGGTTGAAGGGATTCCAGAACCCATAGACCCAAGGAGGCAGGCCCGCCTTCCGGGCCCCCTCCATCTCGTCTCTCTCGGTGTCGATGCCCTCCTCGCCACCTGGGAGTCGCGCAGTGGTCGCCAGCGAGGTGTCCACCGCCTCCAGCCCCGCGGGGAAGGGCACCTCCAGCGCCAGATTCTGTCGGGCCGCTGGCGTCCCCACCCGCACCTTGATGCGCACCAGCTCGCCCGCCTTGACCGCCTTCAGCTGACCGCCGCCGGCGTAGGGCTCGATCCACCGCTGCACCACCAGGCCCCGGTCGAGGGCATCGCGTGGCATCTGGGCCGGTGCATACCGAAGCACCGCCCCGTAGGAGAGCATGCCCGCGGACCCCTGGCGCACGAACTCGAACGCCGACTTGGCGCCGATCGCCGGCAGCTTCGACATCGGGAGCACCGTCCGGCGGACCTCGAGGGAGCGACCCCGGAACTCGGCCTCGGCGACGGGCTTGCCGGCCAGCAGCGCTCGGCCCTGAAAATTGGGAGCCGCCTTTTCCCGCACCCGCACCACTTCGGTGAGCGCCATCAGGGCGAACGCCGACTCCTGCGTCGTCCGGTATTTGCCATCCTTGCCCCGGGCCTGGGTGAGGTATCGGGCCATCTTGCCCACGTAGGGATGGTCCGGGTTGAGGTTGACCAGCGTCCCCAGGGCGATGGCCGTGGTCCGCGTGTCCGAGGACCAGTCGGATTGCAGCGTGCGGGCGTTCATCTCCTCCAGGTGAACGGTGCCGGCAGTCTCCTGCGCTCGGTCCAGCAGCTCAGTGGTGAGCTGTTTGGCCTGGGCGCGATCTCCGCCCCCGAGGTAGAGCGCATCGGCCAGCATCGCTTTCCCGTAGAACGGCAGCTCGGACCGGCGAGCGAAGAGTGCTGAGGCGCTCGACGTCTTCGCGGCGTGCGTGCGGGCCAGAGCGAAGAGAGCAAAGGCCCGCGTCCCTGGATCGACTTCCTTCCACCACCAGGAGCAGGTGTCGACGTTCCCGTTCGCCACCCGAGCCAGATAGCCCTGCCCCCGTCGGAGGGCCTCGCGGTCCACCGCGTACCCCACCTCGGCAGCGCGTCCCAGCGCCAGCACCGCATAGGCCGAGCCATAGGGCGAGGAGCAGCTGTCCGAACTCCAGTAACCGTAGCCGCCGTCCGGACGTTGCAGCGCCTCGATGGCCCTCACCGTCTTGCGAACCACCTCATCCGGGTCGCGCGTTCCCCAGTGGGCGATGGCGTCCTGACCCACCCAGTCGGCGGCGTTCTCCGGCTGCCAGGGGATCTTGAAGATGCCGTGCAGCTCGCGCAGCGCCACGAAGGGGACCAGACGCGAGGAGAGCTGCTCCAGGCAGCCGTAGGGGTAGTCCACCAGCTGCCGCATCGCCTCGCCGTAGCCGCCGAGCACGGTCGAGGCCATTGTGATCTCCAGGCCCCCCACGTCGGGCCGGACACCGTTGGGCGTCGACAGCTCCTCCTTGCTCAGCTGTTGTGTCTCTCCGGCGAGAGCGACCGCCTCCAGACTGCTGGGGACCTTCACCGGCAGCCGCTGTTCCACCGCGTCCTGCTCGCCGCCACCGGAGACCGAGAAGCGGAGCACTGCCTCGCCCGAGCCTTCGGCGCGGTACTTGAATCGAACCTCCTGAGCCTTTCCGTCGGGAAGCGCAACGCTCCGGTGGCCTTCACCCACCAGCTGGAGCGGACCGCTGGCGCTGGCGGTCACCTCCGCCCGGGTCACCTTCCCCGACGGCGAATGGACGACCACCCCCGCCTCGAGCGCATCTCCGGTCCGGGCCAGCCGAGGCAGGGCCGGCATGGCCAGGAGCGGCTTGTTGACGGTGATGCTGCTTCCGCCCCGTCCCCCACGCTCGCCCCGGTCCACTGCCACCGCCAGGATCCGGTAGGTGGTCAGGTTGTCCGGCAGCTCGAACTCCACGGCCCCCCGGCCGTCGGCACCGGTGACGATGGAGGGCGCGAAGAGCACGGTGGTCTTGAAGCGCGACCGGATGGCCCCGGCTCCCTCTCCGCCCCCACCACCACCGCTCACCATTCCCTTGTCGGCATAGAGCTGCCGTTTCACCAGATGGATGAGCGGCTCGCCGAGGCGCACCGACAGCCCCTGAATCGGGTGCAGCGCCTCCAGCGGATCGGGAGCCTCGTAGTTGGTGAGCCGGAGCACGCCTTCGTCGACCGCCCACACCGCCACCTCCGCCGGCGCCCCGGCCCCTTTCCAGTCGGTGGTGCGCAGCCCCAGCTTGACTCGATTGCGTGGCCTGTACTCCTTCTGGTCCGGGGTCACCTCCACGTTGAGCCGCTTGCTCTTCTTCTCCACCTTGAGCTGGACGTAGCCGACCCGGACTTGCGGGCGCCCGGGATCGTCCCCCTGTTCCGGCCCATCGGCCTGCACCACCCGCCCCTGCACCAGCACCACCCCGACGTACACATTGGGGATGGCACCCTCCCCCACCGGGATGTCCAGTGTGGTGGCTGCGCCCTTCAGCACGACCCGCCGCGCCTGGGTCACGCCTTCGCGCTCGACGCTCACTACCGCCTCGGCGGAGGGGAATGGACTCTTCACCAGCACTTTGGCGGTCTCGCCCACGTCGTAGAGGGGCTTGTCGGCGATGAGATCGATCCGGTCCGAGTCGTTGCGCTGCCAGGACACCCACCCTTCACCGACCACGTAGAGCGCAGTCCGGGTGGTTTGCTTGCGCTTCTGGGAATCGGTCACCTCCGCCTGGATGACGTAGAGCCCCGGTTGCTTGGGAGTGAAGAGGCAGGTGACCGGCGTGGGCTCGGTCTTCACCGTGCAGCCTCCGGCGCGCTCCTCGACCGGCTCGCTGAGCGTCTCCCAGCGATCCCCGACCGTCTTCTTGCGGACGAACTTCCAGTCGCGCCGAAAGGCGGTCACCACCACTTCCGCCCGCTGCCGCTCGCCCGCCGGCGTCACCGCGATTGCCTCCAGCGTGACCGGCTTGTTGATCTCCGGAAATCCATCGGTCGAGCGCGAGCGAACGCCGGCGTAGAGCGCCGCGGGATGGATGGAGAGCTCGGTACGGTTGGCGATCCGCTGCCGGTTCACATCCGCCACTTCCGCTTCCAGGGTCAGGGTCGCCGACCGTCCGCCGGGCGCCTCGGCCTTTCCGACCTCGATCTCCAGAGCGCCCTGGGCGTCGGTCTTCGCCTCGCCCGCACCGACCACCTCGCTGGAACGCCCCGGCGACTCGTCGTTCCAGTCCCAGGTCTCGATGCCGAAGCTGAAGGTCTCGTTGCCCGGCGGCCGGTATTCCTGGGTGGTTCGGGTGGCGGTCCATCGGACTGGAGCCCCCGGCATCGCCCCCCCGAAAAGGTAGCGGGCCAGTACCCGGCCCCGGATGGCATCGCCCGAGACGACCTGGGCGGCGGCGGGGCTGACGTCCACCTTGAACTGCGGTGGGCGGTACTCCTCGACCCGGAAGCTTCCGCTGACTTGGACCTTGCCGGACATCACTGCGGCACTGGCGATGGCCGAGTAGGTGCCCAGAGGCGATTCGGGATCGATCGGGACTTCGGCGTTGAAGGTGCCGTACTCACTGACGGGAATGGAGCGGGTGAGAACCTCCTTCCCGCGAGCGTCGGTGACCCGCAGGTCGACCATGGTTCCCCTGGGCGGGGTGGTCAGCGCCCCCAGGCGCCGGTAGCGAACGAGCCCTTTGAGCATCACCGTGTCGCCAGGGCGGTAAATGCCGCGCTCGGCGGTGAGAAAACCCGCTGGCTCCGGACGCTTCCCCGCCCAGGCACTTTCGATGCTGAAGCCCCAGGGACCGAAACCGCCGGTCCAGTCGGCCAGGGTCACCCCCAGGTCACCTCCCAGGGAGGCCGACACCATGGCGAAGGGGGGGTTGCTGTCCGAGTGACGGTGCCGCTTGGTGGTCGTGGCGGGAATGAGCGTGGCCAGGCCGGGCACTCGGGTCAGTCCGTCGGCGTCACTGGTGCCCTGCCATTTCACAGCCCCGTCGGCGTCGTAGAGCGCCAGAGCTGCACCGGGCACTGGCTTGCCATCGGAAACGCGCGTGACCCACACGATTCCAGAGGTGGCCCCGAGCTTCGTGTGGACGGCCAGGTCCGTAATCTGTCCGGTCACCGGTCGGGTTCGCTGCCACTCGCGGCGGCCGTCAATCTCCGGAGCGGTGAGGACGGCGTGGAAGAGTCCGCTCCCCTTCCCGCCCAGTAGCTCCCGGACCTTGAGCGGGCGAGTCCCCGGGATGTTGCGCGTGCCTTCCAGCTCCATCGAGCTCGACACCGGCTCACCGGCCGGGACGGACCTGCGACTGGAGTCGCGTCGGGCCGCCAGGAACCGCGCCATCTCGGCCGGCTGGAACGCCCAGAGGCGGACCTCCAGATTCGAGAGATTGGTGAAGCGGACCGGGAGGGCCCCGTCCCCCTTGGCCTCGAGCAGGGCCTGGTCCGGGCCGACGTCGAACTGCGGCTCGAGGTCCGCAGTTCGAGCTTGCCCCTTGGCCGCCGGGGCCGACTGACCATGGATGTCGGTGGCTCCAGCCGCGACCGAGACCGTGTAAGTCGTCCCCGGACGAAACTTCCCGGCGAGGACGGTGTACGGCTTGTCCAGCTGTCCATAGGTCCGGGCGGGATGGCTCTCGGTCCGATCCCAGTCCAGGTCCACGTGCGGCTCGATGCGGAGCCGCGGCTTCAGCGCCTTCACCTCCAGCACATTGGAGGTGATGAGCACCAGAGGCCCATAGGGACAGGGGTAGTCGCTCAGACAAGCGCGCACCGATTCGATGCGCGCCGGTCCATAGGTGCGCAGAGGCACTTCCACCGCATCCGCCGTCAGCGGCCCCTCCTTGCCCCGGAGCGTGGGGGCGAGAACCAGCACCAGGTCGGTCGCCAGCGGAAGCGGCTTGCCGACCTTGAGCTCGTACTGAGTGCGGCGGCTGGGGATGGCCGTCCGCCCCGGACGAATCTCCTCCTCGGGCAGAGGCGGGGGCGGGGCGGCCTCGACCACGGTGATGGGCCAGGGCGTGCGGTCGGCGCCGACCAGCAGCTGGGCTGACTTCTGCAGCTCCATCACCGGCTGGTTGAAGACCAGCTTGAAGGTCTGGTTGGGCTCGACCCAGGCCCACCGCTCGGAAGGCTCGCTGGACTCGAGCTTGGGGCGAGGCGTGTCGAAGCTCCAGCTGTAGGCCTCCTTGAGGGCCGAACCGTCAACCGCCTTCAGTCCGGCCGGGACCGTCACCGTGAAGCGGGTGGAAAACGGCAGCGGCTTGCTGGGGACGAACTCCACGCTGGCCGAGCCGATCCACCTCCACTCTCCGGGGAGGGCCGGGGAGAGTGTGGCCGGCGGCGGCAGCAACCGCTGCTCTTCGACCGAGGCGAGGGCGACCACCGGTTTGGAGAAGGTGATCGTTGGCCGTGCGTCCGCTCCCACCACCTGGTGCGGTCGGGCGGCCACGACGGTGAGGCCGGTGGTGGGGACCCCGTCGGGGGCGATGACGATCGCCGGAGGCGTCGGAAGAGGGGCGAGCGTTGGCCCGGTCGCAACCGGTTCCTTTCCACATCGGCAACCACTCAGGACAACGACTGCGGCCAGTGTCGCGATTGGCCCAAGACGGGTCGGCGGTTGCATCGGCTTTGCCCTCCCCGGGAAGGAGCTGGGGTGCTCCCGGGATGCATTCTGCCTACCGCTGGGTCGGTCGGGGTGACGAACCGGCGGCGAGGCTCGACTCCAGCTTGCACCGCTCGGGCCAGAGCCCCGGCGGCCTCCCCCAGTGGCGTCTCCCCGACGAGGCCGTCCCCGACCAGGTGCCAAACACCTCGTCTCGACGCACCGCTCAGGAGGGGCTCTCGGGCGCGTTCAGGCGAGACTCGATCCGACGATCGGGGACGACCCACATCAGTGCCACCAGCGCATAGACGA